>NZ_JBWKER010000064.1:0-41926 GCF_056435345.1 Kitasatospora sp. NPDC043950 | reverse complement strand
CCCCCCCCCCCCCCCCCCCCCCCCCCCCCCCCCCCCCCCCCCCCCCCCCCCCCCCCCCCCCCCCCCCCCCCCCCCCCCCCCCCCCCCCCCCCCCAACCCCCCCCCCCCCCCCCCCCCCCCCCCCCCCCCCCCCCCCCCCCCACGCTCCACCCGTGTGTGATCGAGGAGATCAACCCCCATGCAGAACGTGAAGAAGGCCGCCGTCCTGTCCGCCGCCGCTGCCGGCCTGGTGCTCGGCGCGGCCGGGTCCGCCGCCGCCAGCTCCGGCGCCGAGGGCGTGGCCGCCGGCTCCCCCGGTGTCGTCTCCGGCAACCAGGTCCAGATCCCGGTGCACATCCCGGTCAACCTGTGCGGCAACTCCATCAACATCGTCGGCCTGCTGAACCCGGCGTTCGGCAACAGCTGCGCCAACGTGGAGCTCCCCCCGCCGCCCGCGGACGACTGCTGATCCCCGATCGGCACCCGTTCCGGCCGTACTGCCCCCCGACCAGCCGGCCGGGGGGCAGTTCGGCATCCCCGGGCGGCCGGTGGCCGTCCGGCCCCCGATCCACCGAAGGGTGATCCGCATGGTTTCGAAGAAGAGCGGGGCCTGCCTGGTCGTCGCCGTCGGCGCCACGGTGCTGCTCGGCACCGGCTCGGCGCAGGCCGCCACCACGACCGGTTCGGCCCCCGCGTCGGGCCCGGCCAAGCTGGCGAAGACCGATGTCGGTCAGGCGCTGAACGGGACGACCTCCGGCCTCGGCTACGGGCTCGCGCCGGTCAAGGACCTGCGCCTGGACCCGTGGGCGAACTCCTCGGCCGACGTGCTCAACAACGGCGCGACCGTCAAGCCCGACCAGGGCCTGGCCCCGGTCGGCACCGGCGGGCTGACCGGCCCGCTGAGCGCGGGCGGCGGCATCCGGGACCTCCCGCTGCTCGGTGGGCTGACCGGCGTGCTGCCGGGCTGAGCCGCCCGGCGCAGGCGGGAGCCCGGCACCCCGGTCGCGTCCGGGGTGCCGGGCTCCACCGTGCCCGGAGCCGCTGGGCTCAGAGCTGGGTCAGGTCGGTCAGGCCGGTCTGCTGCACCACGCCGGTGGTGGTCGCGGTGGTGGTCGCGGCCAGGTCGCCCACCTTGTCGGTGACCGAGATCGGGTGGTCGTCGTCGCCGAGGCTGGCAGTGGCACCCGGAACGGCCTGCACCGTGCCGGTGACCAGTCGCGGGTCCACCTCGCCCACCTTGAGCCGGCCGTCGGCCAGCTGGCCGGTGCCGTCCTGGACGAGGGCGAGCGGCTTGCCGACGGCGAGGCCGGGGGTGTCGGCGTGCAGCGGCGCGGCCGGGGCCTCCAGCAGCACCTGGCCGAGGTCGGCGCCCTGGTCGACCAGCGGGAGCGGCAACTGGGCCTTGGCGCTCGGGCCGACCTTCCCGGTCTGCAGCTCGGGGACCAGCCGGTCCGGGATGAGCTCGGTGCTGGTGGTGCGGCCGGGCGCCGGCGGCAGGAGCAGCGAGGTCGGGATGCCGGCCGTGACGCGGCTGCCGAGCGGGGTGAGCGGAACGTCCGCCGGGACCTGCTGGGTGGCCAGCTTGTCCTCCAGGGCACCGACCTGGTCGGGGCTGACCGGGGCGGCACTGGCCGCTCCCTGGGAGGCGAGCATGCCCGCACCGACCGCCAACAGCATCGCGCCGGCCCGCTTGGAGAACTTCATGCTTTTCACCGTTCTGCCTGTCCGTACTGGAGATCCCTGAAGGGAGGGGCTGCGGGGCGCAGCCGGAAAGCAATCTGCCTCAACGAGTGACCGTGAGTACGGATTGCGGCGGTTAACCGGTTCGGCCTAATAATCCGACCGGAAACCACTCTTCGACGCGCCTCCCGGACTCTTTTCAAAAATCCCCGTAACCTTCCGTGCCGTCATTCTTTGATCTGGACGTCAGTGACTGCAGACCGGGTCTGAGCGTTCTACGCGTTGTACGCACGGAAACCAAGAGCATTTCAGAGAGGGATCTCCCCATGATCCAGAAGTCCTTCGCCGCCGCCGGCCTGGCCGTCGCCGCGCTGGCCGCCGCCGCCGCGCCCGCCTCGGCGATCGGTGACGCGGACGGCGCCGCAGCCTCCATCGAGGGCAACGGCGGCACCAACTTCACCGGCACGGTCGGGAACAACAGCCCGAACTTCCACTTCCTGGACAACGCGAACGTCTGCCTCCCCGAGATCCACAACATCGCGGTGGGCGTGCTCGGCGTGGCCGTCCCGGTCGAGGTCCCGATCGCCAACAGCGGTGGCAAGCAGTACTGCACCCAGGGCCAGGGCACCCAGAGCCACGGCGACGCGGGCGTGTCCCACCTGATCGGCTGACCGTTCCCCCAGCTGCACTCCCCTGAACCACCCTTCGAATCGCTCCCCGATTCACCCCTCGAGAGGAAAACCGGAAATGATCAAGAAGTCCCTCGCCGCCGCCGGCCTGGCCGCCGCCGCCATCGCGATGTCCGCCGGCTCGGCCTCCGCCATCGTCGACTCGGACGGCGCCGCCACCTCCGTCCAGGGCAACGGCGGCACCAACCAGACCGGCACCCACGGCAACGGCAGCCCGAACTTCCACACCCTGGACAACGCGAACATCTGCCTGCCGGAGGTCCACAACATCGCCGTCGCCGTGGTCGGCGTCGCGGTTCCGGTCGAGGTGCCGATCCTGAACAGCACCCCGAAGCAGATCTGCAACGTCGGCCAGAACACCCAGTCCTCGGGCGACGCGGGCGTTTCGCACCTGATCGGCTGATCAAGGGGCACGGCACGGACGGAGGGCCCGGGGAGGTACGTCTCCCCGGGCCCTCCGGGCGCTACGGGCGCTCGAGGCGCCACGGGCGAGGTGTCCGGCCGGCCGCCGCCGAACAGGCGCGGACCGGCCGGGTGAGCGGACGTTCGGACCGGCGCGTGGGGTGCCGACCCGAACGGCCGGATGTGATCACGTGTCAGAGGCAGCGCCCGCCGGGGCGCTCCGAAAGAGAGGGCATTTCCATGAAGAGCAAGCTGGCCAAGGCCGCACTGACCGCCACCGCCGCGCTGGCGCTCGCGGGTGCCGCCACCCCGGCGTTCGCGCACGTCGGCTTCGCGGGCGGCGGCGAGTTCGTCGCCTCGGGCGACCAGCCGTTCGTGGCCGGTGCCGGCTTCGGCGTCGGCCACACCAGCGACGTCATCGCCGGCGGCTTCGGCGGCGGCGCCGCCACCTCCACCGACGTGATCGGCGGCGGCGAGGGCTTCGCGCACATCAACGGCTGGAAGTAGAACCCGGAAGGCCGGGCCGCCCCCACGGGGAACGGCCCGGCCTTCTCGTTGCCCGCACCGCCCCGAGCGAGCCTGAGGCGAGCGGGCGAGTGACCGCCGACTACTTGAGCATCGCGGCGGCCTCGACCGCCCAGTAGGTGAGGATCTGCTCGGCGCCGGCGCGGCGGATCGAGGTGAGCGTCTCCATGATCATCCGCTCCCGGTCGATCCAGCCGTTCGCCGCGGCCGCCTCGACCATCGCGTACTCGCCGGACACCTGGTACGCGGCGACCGGCACCGGGGAGGCGTCGGCGACCTGGCGCAGGATGTCCAGGTAGGCCATGGCCGGCTTGACCATCACCAGGTCGGCGCCCTCGGCGAGGTCCTGCTCCAGCTCGCGCAGCGCCTCACGGGCGTTGGCCGGGTCCTGCTGGTAGCTCTTGCGGTCGCCCTTGAGCGAGGAGCCGACCGCCTCGCGGAACGGCCCGAAGAACGCCGAGGCGTACTTGGCGGTGTAGGCGAGGATGCCCACGTCCTGGTGCCCGGCCTCGTCCAACGCCCGCCGGATCACGCCGATCTGGCCGTCCATCATGCCGGACGGGCCGACCAGGTGGACCCCCGCGTCCGCCTGCACCCGGGCCATCTCGGCGTAGCGCTCCAGGGTGGCGTCGTTGTCCACGCTGCCGTCGGCGGCCAGCACGCCGCAGTGGCCGTGGTCGGTGTACTCGTCCAGGCAGAGGTCGGACATGACCACCAGGGCGTCGCCGACCTCGGCGACCACGTCGCGGATCGCCTGCTGGAGGATGCCGTCCGGGTTGGTGCCCTCGCTGCCGGTGGCGTCCTGCACGGCCGGCACGCCGAACAGCATCAGGCCGCCCAGGCCCGCCTCGGCCGCCTCCACCGCGGCCTTGCGCAGGGTGTCCCGGGTGTGCTGGACCACGCCCGGCATGGAGGTGACCGGGACGGGCTCGCTGACGCCCTCGCGGACGAACAGCGGCAGGATCAGCTCCGCCGGGTGCAGCCGGGTCTCGGCGACCAGGCGGCGCATCGCCGGGCTCTGGCGCAGCCGGCGCGGGCGTACGTACGGGAATTCAGCGGACACGGCTTCTCTCTCCGAACGGTTGTGCAGTGCCGGGGGCGACGGATCGCCGCCCCCGGTCCCGAGGGTGTCAGCGGGCCTTGCGGCGCGAACCCGGACGGCGCTCGCTGGGCCGGTAGACCGGCTCGCCGGCGGCCGTGGCGGTGTCGCGGCGCCTGGCCCCGAAGTCTGCCAGCGCCTGGGCCAGCGCGGCCGCCGACGGCGCCGGGGCCATCACGTCGACCCGCAGGCCGTGCTCCTCGGCGGTCTTGGCGGTGGCCGGGCCGATGCAGGCGATGACCGTGACGTTGTGCGGCTTGCCCGCGATGCCGACCAGGTTCCGCACGGTCGAGGACGAGGTGAAGAGCACCGCGTCGAAGCCGCCGCCCTTGATCGCCTCGCGGGTCTCGGCCGGCGGCGGCGAGGCGCGCACCGTCCGGTACGCCGTCACGTCGTCGACCTCCCAGCCCAGCTCGACCAGGCCGGCCACCAGGGTCTCGGTGGCGATGTCGGCACGCGGCAGCAGGACCCGGTCGATCGGATCGAACACCGGGTCGTACGGCGGCCAGTCCTCCAGCAGGCCGGCCGCGGACTGCTCGCCGGAGGGCACCAGGTCCGGCTTCACGCCGAAGTCCACCAGGGCCTGCGCGGTGGTCTCGCCGACCGCCGCGACCTTGATCCCGGCGAACGCGCGGGCGTCCAGGCCGTACTCCTCGAACTTCTCCCGGACCGCCCGGACCGCGTTCACCGAGGTGAAGGCGATCCACTCGTAGCGGCCGGTGACCAGGCCCTTGATGGCCCGCTCCATCTGCTGCGGGGTGCGCGGCGGCTCGACCGCGATGGTCGGCACCTCCTGCGGCACCGCGCCGTACGAGCGCAGCTGCTCGGACAGGCCGGTGGCCTGCTCCTTGGTGCGCGGCACGAGCACGTTCCAGCCGAACAGCGGCTTGGTCTCGAACCACGAGTGCGAGGACCGGTGGGCGACCTGCTCGCCCACCACGGCTATCACCGAGGTCGCCGGGTCCACCGGGGCGGAGACCGGCGAGGGCAGCACCCGGGCGGCCTTCAGGTCGGCGGCGATGCCGGACAGGGTGGAGGTGAAGGTCCGCTGGCGGGTGGTGGTGCCGGAGAGCGTGGCGCTCAGCGCCGACTCCGGCTTGCGGCCGTTGGCGACCAGGGCGCCCGCGGTGGCCGGCAGCTGGCCCAGGGTGGTCCGGACCACCAGGGTGGTCTCCGGCGCGCCCAGGTCCACCGGGCTGCCGGCCAGCAGCGCGGTGCCGTCCACGAAGCGCACGTCGGTGCCGGCCGCACCGCGCAGCGGGACGCCCGCGTACGCCGGGACGCCGACCGACTGGGCGACGCCCGGGATCACCTCGAAGGGGATGCCGTCGCCGGCGCAGCTGAGCATCTCCTCGGCGGCGCAGCCGTCCAGGCCCGGGTCGCCGTCGACGGTGCGGACCACGTGCTTGCCGGCCCGCACGGCCTCGGCGACCAGCCGGGCCAGGTCGAAGTCCGCGCCCTCGGCGGCCGGGGTGTGCACCTGCACACCGGCCGGGCAGTGGGTGCGCACGGCCACCGCGGTCAGCGGGTCGGCGACCAGGATGTCGGCCGAGGACAGCACCTCGACCGCGCGCAGGGTCAGCAGCCCCGGGTCCCCGGGGCCCGCGCCCAGGAAGGTGCACCGTCCGGTGGCGGACTGGCCGCCCGGGAACGGGGTTTCGGTGGCGGCGGTGGGGCTCATCGGGCTCGCTCCCCCATCAGGGTGGCCGCGCCCGCGTCGAGCAGCCGGGCGGCCAGCGCGCGGCCGAGGGCCGTCGCGTGCTGCTCGGCGGTCTCGTCGAGGACGATCGGACCGTTGGCGGACATCTTCAGCAGGGCGGCGCCGTCGGGGTCGCCGACCACGCCCTCCAGCCGCAGTTCGTTCGGTCGGACCCAGGTGGCCAGCGCGGCCACCGGAGCCGAGCAGCCGGCCTCCAGGGTGGCCAGCAGGGCCCGCTCGGCGACCACGGCGACCCTCGTGGGGGCGTGGTCCAGGGCGGCGAGCGCGGCGGTCAGGTCGGTGTCGGCGCTGGTGCACTCGATCGCGAGCGCGCCCTGGCCGGGGGCCGGAACCATCAGCTCCGGGTCGAGGTGCTGGGAGATCTCGGCGCTGCGGCCGAGCCGGTTGAGGCCGGCCGTAGCCAGCACCACCGCGTCCAGCTCGCCGCTGGTCACGTAGCCGATCCGGGTGTCCACGTTGCCGCGGATCGCGACGGTCTCCAGCGCGGCGCCGCGGGCGGTGGCCCAGGCGTTCAGCTGGGCCATCCGGCGCGGCGAGCCGGTGCCGATCCGGGCCGGGCGGCCGGCGCCGGCCAGCTTCTCCACCAGCTCGTCCAGGGTCAGGCCCTCGGCGGCGACCAGGGCGTCCCGGGCGTCCTCGCGCTCGGGGACGGCGGCCAGCGCCAGGCCCTCCGGGGCGGCGGTGGGCAGGTCCTTGAGCGAGTGCACGGCGAAGTCGATCCGGCCCTCCAGCAGCGCGTCCCGCAGGGCGGAGACGAACACGCCGGTGCCGCCGATCTGCGCCAGCGCCTCCCGGGAGGTGTCGCCGTAGGTGGTGATCTCGACCAGCTCGACGGGGCGCCCGGTGACCCGGGTGACCTCGCGTGCCACCATGCCCGACTGGGCCATGGCGAGCGCGCTGCGCCGGGTGCCGAGCCGCAGGGTCGCGGTGGCGGCCGGAGTCTGCTCCGTGATCGGTTGACCATTCATGAGGTGATCGTCCCGGTGGTACTCGTGGGATGGCTGACGGTTCATCTGGTGCCCCCGCCCGAGGGCTGGGGGCCGCCGACGGGTGTGCCCGACACGGCGTGCACGGCCGCCGGGTCGAGGTCGAACAACTCGCGCAGCGCGTCCGCGTAGGAGGCGCCGCCGGGCTCGGCGGCCAACTGCTTCACCCGGACGGTCGGGGCGTGCAGCAGCTTGTCGACGACGCGGCGGACGGTCTGGGTGATCTCCGCGCGGGAGCGCTCGTCCAGGTCGGGCAGCCGGGAGTCCAGCCGGCCCAGCTCGGCGGAGACCACGCCGGAGGCCATCGCCCGCAGCGCGACCACGGTCGGCGCGATCCGGGCGGCCCGCTGGGCGGCGCCGAAGGCGGCCACCTCGTCGGCGACGATCCGGCCGACCTGGTCCACGTCACCGGCGCCGGGGGTGGCGGCGTGCGCGTGGGAGAGGCTCTCCAGGTCCACCAGCAGGGCGCCGGGCAGCTCGTGCACGGCGTGGTCGACGTCGCGCGGCATGGCCAGGTCGAGCAGGGCGAGCGGCTGGTCGGCGGTGCGGGCGGCGACCGCGGCGGCCACGTCCCCGGCCTTGACCACCACGCCGGCCGCGCCGGTGCAGGAGATCACCAGGTCGACGTCGGCCAGCGCCTCCGGCACCTTGGCCAGGTCCAGGGTGCGGGCCACGCCGGAGCCGAGGATCTCGACCAGGCGCTCGGCGCGGGCCGGCGTCCGGTTGGCGATCAGCACGTCGGTGACGCCGGAGCGGACCAGGGTGGCGGCGGCCAGCGAGCTCATCGAGCCCGCGCCGACCACCAGCGCCCGCTTGCCGGCGATCTCGCCCGCGCCCGCCGCGACCTGCTCCAGGCCGAAGGTCACCAGCGACTGTCCGGCCTTGTCGATGCCGGTCTCGCTGTGCGCCCGCTTGCCGACCCGCAGCGCCTGCTGGAACAGCTCGTTCAGGCCGCGCCCGGCGGTGTGCTCCTCCTGCGCGGTGGCCAGCGCGTCGCGCAGCTGGCCGAGGATCTGGCCCTCGCCGACCACCATCGAGTCCAGGCCGCAGGCCACCGAGAACAGGTGGTGGACGGCGCGGTCCTCGTAGTGGACGTAGAGGTGGGAGGTCAGCTCCTCCAGGTCCACCCCGCTGTGATGGGCGAGCAGCAGCGACAGCTCGGCGACGCCGGCGTGGAACTTGTCCACGTCCGCGTACAGCTCGATCCGGTTGCAGGTGTTGAGCAGCGCGGCCTCGGCGACGGTCGCGGTGGCGGCCGCGTCGTGCAGCAGCCGGGTCGGCACCTCACCGGTCAGCGCGGCGCGCTCCAGCACGCCGACCGGCGCCGTGCGATGGCTCAGTCCAACGACGAGAAGACTCACGCCCGCCCCCAGGTCCCACGGTTGTCCGTACTCATGCCGCCCCGCACCGCTCGGCGGGCGCTTCGCACGACCTGCGTCCTGCGGCTGACTCGCTCGCTCATGCGGGCATCACCGCGGGGAGATCGCCCTCCCCGCCCTTGCCGGACTGGCCCTGCTCGGCCTGGTCCTTGGCCGCGGTCTCGGCGGTGCCGCGGCCCTTGCCGCTGCCGCCCGCCGCGCGGCGCAGCTTGGCCGCCGCCGCCCGGACCGGGCCCGGGGCGCGGTCCAGCACCGACTCGGTGCGGTCCGGCTCCTCGCCGGCCTTGCGCTGCTCGTGGAAGGCCAGGATCTGCAGCTCGATGGAGAGGTCGACCTTGCGCACGTCCACGCCGTCCGGGACGGTCAGCACGGTCGGGGCGAAGTTGAGGATGCTGGTGACGCCGGCCTCCACCAGCCGGTCGCAGACCTGCTGGGCGGCGCCGGGCGGGGTGGTGATCACACCGATCGAGACGTGCTGGCTCTCGACGATCGACTCCAGCTCGTCCATGTGCCGCACCGGCAGGCCGGCCGCGCTGCCGCCGACCACGTTCGGGTCGGCGTCCAGCAGGGCGGCCACCCGGAAACCGCGGGAGGCGAAGCCGCCGTAGTTGGCGAGGGCGTGGCCGAGGTTCCCGATGCCGACGATGACGACCGGCCAGTCCTGGGTCAGGCCCAGCTCGCGGGAGATCTGGTAGACGAGGTACTCGACGTCGTAGCCGACGCCGCGGGTGCCGTAGGAGCCCAGGTAGGAGAAGTCCTTGCGCAGCTTCGCCGAGTTCACGCCGGCGGCGGCGGCCAGCTCCTCGGAGGAGACCGTCGGCACCGAACGCTCGGAGAGCGCGGTGAGCGCGCGCAGGTAGAGGGGGAGGCGGGCGACGGTCGCCTCCGGGATGCCCCGGGCACGCGAGGGTCGGCGCGCGGCGCCCTGGTCGGGCGTCTGCGAACTGCTCTGTGGTGATCGGCCGATTGCCACGGTGCTCCTGTGGGTGAAGCTGGGCTTTGGCAGCCAGGCTATGCGTTTGTGAACGTGTGCACAAAGATGGTGTCCGTTTTGTCCCCACACAGTGATGCGCATCACGCCGTCGAGCCCATAGCACCGCGCTCCGCCAGGAGGACGGCCGGGGCGGGCGCGGTGGGCAGCCACGGGCCGTACGGCGCCTCCCGGCGCACCAGCGGGACGGGCGTGCCGAACGGGCGGGAGCGGGCCCGGCCCAGCCGCGGCCAGGGCACCCGGGCCGCCTCGCGCAGCGGGCCCGCCCAGTCGTCCGGCGGGCAGGACGGGACGCCGACGCAGTGCCGCAGCAGCTCGGCGGTCACCCGGGCGTCACCCAGCGCGGTGTGCGCCGGGTACCAGCCCAGGCCCGCCGCCTCCACGCAGGCCGCCAGGCCGTGGCCGCGGGCCTGCGGCAGGTGGGCGCGGGCCAGCCGCATCGTGCACAGCAGCGGCACGGGCGGCAGCGCGACCCCGATCCGGGCGAACTCGCGATCCAGGAATTTGTGGTCACAGCTGACGTGGTGACCCACCAGCACCCGGCCGGCCAGCAGCTCCAGCAGCCGCGGGGCGATCTCCCGGAAACGCGGGGCGCCCTCGACGTCCGCCTGGTGTATCCGGTGCACGTGGGTCGGACCGACCGGGCCCAGCGGGTCGAGCAGGGTGGCGAACTCCCCCTCCGGGCGCAGCCGCTCGTCCAGCAGGACCACCGCGATCTCGACCACCCGGTGCCGCCACGGGCTGCGGCCGGTCGCCTCCACGTCCACCACGGCGAAGCCCCTGGCGCCCGGCGGGGCTTCGGGCGTCCCAGGGGTCGGGCCGGGAAGCATGGCGGCACTCCTCGCGTGCTCAGCCCCCCTCGGGCGCAAACGCGTTCGATCGTAAGCCGACCAACCGGCCCCGGCCCAAGCCGGACCGGGGTGTCTTTGACAACGATTCGGCGAACCGCCCCCGCCGAGTGGCGGGGCGGCAGCGGCGGTGCGCGGGAGCGGTCAGCCGCCGAGGGCGGCGCGCAGGCGGCGCTCGTCGACCCGCCAGAAGTCGTGCTGGCGGCCGTCGATCAGGGTCACCGGGATCTGCTCCCAGTAGCGCCGGTACAACTCCTCGTCCTGGGTGATGTCCCTCTCCTCGAAGGTCGCGCCCAGCTCGCCCGCCACCCGGACGATCACCTCCCGGGCGTCGTCGCACAGATGGCAGCCGGGCTTGCCGACCAGGGTCACGGTGCGGTCGGCCGGCGCGGGCTTCGGGCTCTTGTCACGTCGCAGCAGTGGGCTCACCCGGCCATTGTCCGCCCGCCCGGCGGCCGCCCCGCCGGGGCCCGGGACCGCCCGGTGTTCACCGCGCGGGCACGCCGCCGTCACGGCCGCCGCGCGCCCGGCTGGCTATGCTCGATGACATGGCCGTGCTCCGAAGGCTCACCCAGGCGAAGCGTTCCACCACCGAGCGGAGCGCCCTGGCGGGCGAGGCTGCCGCCGAGGCGGCGGCAGCTGCGCTGCAGGCCGAGCCGGAGTCGGCCACCGCCCCCGCGGAGAGCACCGCGCCCGCCGGGAGCACCGCTCCGGCCGAGGTCGCCGCCGAGAGCGCCGAGAGCTCCGGGAGCGCCGCGCCCGCCGCGGGCAGGCCCGGCAAGGCGCCCAAGGCCCCGGCCGAGAACCACACCCCCGAGCCGGGCGACCCGCGCGCCGCCGCGTTCTTCGACTGCGACAACACCATCCTGCGCGGGGCCGCGATCTTCTACCTCGGGGTCGGCCTCTACCGGCGCGGCTTCCTCACCCGCCGCGACATCGCCCGGTTCGCCTGGCAGCAGGCCTGGTTCCGGCTGAACGGCGCCGAGGACCCGGAGCACATCTCGGACGCCCAGCACACCGCGCTCGGCCTGGTCGCCGGGAAGAGCACCGCCGACCTGGAGGCGATCTGCGAGGAGGTCTTCGAGCAGGTCGTGGCCGACAAGATCTGGCCCGGCACCCGCGCCCTGGTCCAGATGCACCTGGACGCCGGCCAGCGGGTCTGGCTGGTCACCGCCGCCCCGCTGGAGGTGGCCCGGGTGATCGCCCGCCGGCTCGGCATGACCGGCGCCCTGGGCACCGTCGCCGAGGCCGACGGCGGCCGGTACACCGGCCGGCTGGTCGGCGAGCTGCTGCACGGCCCGGCCAAGGCGGCCGCGGTGCACGCGCTGGCCCGGCACGAGCGGCTGGACCTCGACCGCTGCGCCGCGTACAGCGACTCGGCCAACGACATCCCGATGCTCTCGCTGGTCGGCCACCCGTACGTGGTGAACCCGGACGGCGCGCTGCGCCGCCACGCCCGGGCCCAGGGCTGGCGGGTGCGGGACTTCCGGACCGGCCGGAAGGCGGCCCGGGTGGGACTGCCGGCCGCGGCCGCGCTCGGGGTGCTCGCGGGTGCGGCGGCCGCCGGGGTGGCCCTGAACCGCCGCCGCCGCTGTGCCTGACGGGCTTCCGCCACCCCCGGTCGCGCCCCCAGCCGACAGGCCTGCCCACGACCTTCCCGCGGCCTCCCCGCGCGGGCGACCGGCCGTCAACCAGGCCTCTGACCTGGCCCCTCGTACGGGCGAACTCCCGTTTCCGGTACGGCTTTCCGGCCCAATGAACGAACCTGTCACCCGGCGACTGGTTCTGATCGTTCGCCAGACCGGGAAAGTCGGGGGTTGCCGGGCCTCAAGACTGGGAAACCACCGGCCTGACCGCCGAATTGGTCACCCTGGGCGCCCGAACGGTCACGTTGAGCCGGATGAACGATGACAGGTCCGGTCAGTGTCAGCCGAATATGCGCGATAAATGGATCCCAAACGACCACTTCGACCACACGGTGTAGCTGTCATTGCACAAAGCGTTATTCTCTCCTGGATGCACGTCACCCACGCGCCCCGCTCGAACGGGCGGCGCGGGAGTGCTCTCCGCGCAGGCGGAGGTGATCCGTCCACAGTTCTGCCTCTGGGAGTCCCGTGTACCCACCCGTCCGGAACGACGCGCCTGCACCCTCCCGCCCGTCGTCCGCGCCCCTGCGCCCCCGCACCGGCCTCCGCGGCCGCCCCGTCGCCGACCGGCAGATCTCCACCGGCCTGGACCTGCTGCGCAACCTGCTCCGCAGCCAGCTCGCCGCCTCGCCCCAACTCGTGCCCGCCGGAGCCCCGTTCGGACACCCGCACGGCTCCGGCCTGGCGCTGCGCACCACCGCCGCCGGCTCCACCGGCACCGGCTCGCGCGGCCGCACCGGCAGCACCGGCGTCGGCCGCGGCCGCGCCCGGACCGCGCCGAGCCCCGGCTACGAGACCGAGCACAACCCGATCATGGAGCTGGTCGAGCGGGCCCAGGCCGGCGAGAGCGAGGCCTTCGGCCGGCTCTACGACCACTACTCGGACACCGTCTACCGCTACATCTACTACCGGGTCGGCAGCCGGGCCACCGCCGAGGACCTCACCAGCGAGACGTTCCTGCGCGCGCTGCGCCGGATCGGCACCTTCACCTGGCAGGGCCGGGACTTCGGCGCCTGGCTGGTGACCATCGCCCGCAACCTGGTCGCCGACCACTTCAAGTCCAGCCGCTTCCGGCTGGAGGTGACCACCGGCGAGATGCTCGACTCCAACGAGTGCGAGCGCAGCCCGGAGGAGTCGGTGCTGGAGTCGCTCTCCAACGCCGCCCTGCTGGACGCGGTGCACCGGCTCAACCCGCAGCAGCAGGAGTGCGTGACGCTCCGCTTCCTCCAGGGGCTCTCGGTGGCCGAGACCGCGCGGATCATGGGCAAGAACGAGGGTGCCATCAAGACCCTCCAGTACCGCGCCGTCCGCACCCTGGCCCGACTGCTGCCGCCGGACGCCCGGTGAGGCCGCGGTGACCGGGGGCGGCATAGCCGGCGGGCGGCCCGACGGGCCGTCACCGTCCGCACCCGACCGACACGTCCGGGTGAACGGTCGATCCGATGATCAGCCGTGCGTAACCCACCGCCCGCACCACTCGTTGGCCAGCATGCAAGTCCCCACCAGGCGTACGGTCAAGCCGAATTGCGACCTGTCACCCGATGGAGTGGCTTTGGCCCGCCGAGGCAACCGTCCGGCAGGCCGGGGTGTCGACAACGACGAAGGGAGGTGTGGCCCGTGACGGCAAACGTGCTGGAGCACCGACGGGCGAAGGCCTTCGCCGAGGCGCTGGAGGCCCACCGGGCGGAGCAGCGCGGCGCAGCGGACGCCGAATCGGCGAACACCGCTGCCACCGGCGCCGGTCCGGTCGCGATGGCCCAACTGGTCGGCCTGACCGACGCACTGGGCGCGATGCCCGGACCGGCGCTGGACCCGGAGGTACGGACCGTCCAACGCGCCCAGCTGATGGCCGCGTTCGAGCAGGCCTTCGCCGGCGGACCGGGCGCCACGGTGCCCCGCCAACGCCGGCACCGGGCCATCCGGACGGCGCCGCGCGGCCGCTGGAGCCGCCGGTTCGCGATCGGCGGGCTGGTCGCCGGACTGGCCGTCGGCAGCCTCGCCGGCGCCGCCGCCGCCAGCTCCAACGCCCTCCCCGGGGACACGCTGTACGGCATGAAGCGCGGCCTCGAAGGGCTCAGGCTCGACCTGGCGGACACCGACTCCGAGCGCGGCGAACTGCTGCTCGACAACGCCGCCACCAGGCTCGGCGAGGCCAAGACCCTGGTCGGCCACCCCGGCCCGGCCACCGGGCTCAGCCCGGGCACCGTCGAACGGGTCCGCCGCGCGCTGGACGACATGCACGCCGACGCCATCAAGGGCCGCGAGCTGCTCCGCTCGGTCTACCGCAGCAACGGCTCGCTCGGCCCGATGCGCGCCCTGGCCGGCTTCGCCCAGGGCGAGGACGGCCGCTGGACCGAACTGGCGGGCCAGCTGCCCGTCCAGCTCACCCAGCAGGCCCACCTGGTCGACCAGCTCTTCGACGACATAAGCGAGGACGTCGCGCCCCTGCGCCTGGCCCAGCCCGCCGCCAAGAGCGGTGGCCCGGCCGGCACCGGAGCGGGCGGCGACACGGCCGGCCCGGCCACCGGCGGCGCCCCCGCCGACACCCCGGCGAACGGCTCCGGCCCCGCGCCCGGCGACGGCCCGGCCCAGGGCGGTGCCACCGGCGCGACCAGCGGCGGCAACAACCGCCCCGGCGGCACCGAGCGGGCCCCCGCCAGCACCGGCGCCAGCACGCCCGGCGGCACCGGCGCCAAGGGCGGCGGCCTGCCGAGCACCCTGCCCAGCAGCGCGCCGGACGCCGTCAACGGGCTCGTCGGGGACCTCACCAGCGGGCTCACCGGCGGCAGGACCTCGCCGAGCGCCGCCCCGGCCCCGCCGCAGGCACCGCAGCCGCCCTCCGGCACGCCCAGCGCCCCGGCCGCCGGCCAGCCGCAGGGCGTCGAGGTGCCCCCGCTGATCCCGGGCCTGCTGCCCGGGCTGCGGCTCCTCGGCGGCTGACCGGACGACGCGGGGCCCCGGCGATCCCTGGAGTTCCAGGGATCGCCGGGGCCCTCGGCCGTGCCTCGGAGGCCACGGGAGGCCCCCGAAGGTCGCGGGAAACCTAGAAGAACACCGACCGCCGCTGCACCAGCAGCTTGTAGAGCGTGTGCTGGATCGTCTCGCGCACCTCGTCGGCCAGGTCGAAGACCAGCATCGGGTCGTCCGCCGCCTCCGCCGGGTACCCGTCGGTGGCGATCGGCTCCCCGAACCGGATGGTCCACTTGGTCGGCAGCGGCAGCACGCCCAGCGGCCCCAGCCACGGGAAGGTCGGCGTGATCGGCACGTACGGCAGGCCCAGCAGCCGGGCCAGCGTCTTCACGTTGCCGATCATCGGGTAGGTCTCCTCGGCGCCGACGATCGAGCACGGCACGATCGGCACCTTCGCGCGCAGCGCCGAGGAGACGAAGCCGCCGCGCCCGAAGCGCTGGAGCTTGTACCGCTCGGCGAACGGCTTGCCGATGCCCTTGAAGCCCTCCGGCCAGACCCCGACCACCTCGCCGCGCTCCAGCAGCGCCTGGGCGTCCTCGTTGCAGGCCAGCGTGTGGCCGGCCTTGCGGGCCAGCTCGTTGACGCCCGGCAGCACGAACACCAGGTCGGCGGCGAGCATCCGCAGGTGCCGGTGGTGCGGGTGGTGGTCGTGGATGGCGACCTGGGTCATCAGGGCGTCCAGCGGGATCGTCCCGGAGTGGTTGGCGACGATCAGCGCGCCGCCCTCGGCCGGGATGTTCTCGACTCCCTGGACCTCGATCCGGAAGTACTTCTCGGCCAGCGGGCGCAGCAGGGCGAGCAGCACCTCCTCGGTGAGCTCCCGGTCGAAGCCGAACTCGTCCACCTCGTAGTCGCCGGTGATCCGGCGGCGCAGGAAGGCCAGCCCGTCCGCGGCCCGGCCCTCCCAGCCCTTGCCGAACAGTCTGGTGGCCGCCGAACCGAGCTGCCCGGACAACGCCCCGCCGACGGCGTCGGCGAGCCGGTCGGCGGGCCCGGGGTCGTCGGGCGAGGTCCAGCTGGGGGCGGACTCGATCGGGATGACCCTGGCCTCGCCCGGCGCGTTCTCGGCTGCGGCACTCATCGCGGGTTCAGCTCCTGGGTCGGCGGGGGCGGTCGGTACGGACGGTGGGGACGCCGGCGGCCGGGGCCCGCACCGGGCCGAGCAGGGCGGCCAGCCGGTCGGTGACGGCGGCCAGCCGCTCGGGCGGCAGCAGGCCGGGCCCCTGCGCGGCGGCGAAGTCGGCGAAGGCCTCCGGGGTGGTGAACGCCGGGCGGTAGCCGAGCGTCTCGCGCAGTCGCGCGGTGTCCACCACCCGGCCGTGGGTGAGCAGCCGCAGCTGCTCCGGCGAGACGTCCAGCAGCCGGGTCTGCCGGGCCAGCCCGGCCATCCAGCTGACCGCGGGCAGCAGCAGCGGCACGGTCGGCCGGCCGAGCCGGCGGGCGCACTGGGAGAGCAGCAGGACGCCCTCCCCGGCCACGTTGAAGGTCCCGGTGTTGACGGTGCCCGGCTCGGCCTCGGCGGCGGCCCGGCAGAGCACCGCGACGGCGTCGTCCTCGTGCACGAACTGGAGCCGGGGGTCGTAGCCGAGGACGGTCGGCAGCACGGGCAGCGCGAAGTACTCGCTGAGCGGGGTGTCCGCGCCGGGGCCGACGATGTTGGCGAAGCGCAGGACCGTCACCGCGACGTCCGGGCGGCGCCGGGCGAAGCCGCGGACGTAGCCCTCGACCTCCGCCGCGTCCTTGGCGAAGCCGCCGCCGGGCGGGTTCTTCGGCTGGATCCGCTCGGTGAACACCGCCGGGTCGCGGGGCGCGGAGCCGTAGACGCCGGTGGTCGACTTCACCACCAACCGGCGCACCCCGGGCGCCTTCTGGCAGGCGCCGAGCAGTTGCATGGTGCCGATGACGTTGGACTCCTTCACCGCGGAGCGGTTGGTGGAGCCCAGGCCGGTGGCGCTGACGCTGAGGTGGACCACGGTGTCGACCCGGTGCTCGGCGATCACCCGGGAGACCGCCGGGCGGCGCAGGTCGAGCTGGTGGAAGCGGTACTCGGCGGCCGGTCCCTCCGGCTCCTCGACCGGCAGCCGGGGCGGCTGCACGTCCACGCCGACCACCAGGTCCACACCCGGACGACGGCGGACCTCGGCGGCGAAGCGGGCACCGAGATGGCGTGCCACGCCGGTGACGAGCACGACCACGCCCACGGTGTGCACCCCATTCCCTCGGCCCGAGCGGCCTGCGTGCACCGTACCGTGCCGCCCTGCCGGGCCGTGAAACGACACCGCCCGCCCAGGCCGAGGCCTGGGCGGGCGGTGGAAGCGCCGGGCGCGCTGAGCGCGGCCGGGGGCGCTTACTTCTTGTTGCGACGCTGAACGCGGGTCCTCTTCAGAAGCTTGCGGTGCTTCTTCTTGGCCATACGCTTGCGACGCTTCTTGATGACAGAGCCCACGGAACAACCCTCGCTCACTGAGACTCTCGCCCGTGAGAGACGGAGTCCATACGACTGACGGACGGCCTAGCCTACCGTCCACGGGCCCAGGGCCGTAATCGTGCTCCCGGTGACCGGGAAACTCGCGGGGAATCCCCGGCGAACGGGGGTGGGATCCGCAGCTGCGGCCCCACCCCCGCCCACCCGGAACTACGCGCTCTCAAGCCTCACGTAGGACTCCTTGAGGTACTCGTGCACCGCCTGCTGGGGCACCCGGAAGGACCGCCCGACCCTGATGGCCGGCAGCTCTCCGCTGTGCACCAACCGGTACACCGTCATCTTCGACACCCGCATGACCGAGGCAACCTCCGCCACGGTCAGGAAGACGACTTCCTGCAAGGGGCGTTCGCCGGAACTCATGACCATCACCCGACCCTTCACCCGTGTGCAAGGCACCGGCTTCCCCTCCGGTGACTCCACCGGCACACGTGTATCCCCAGAGTAGTTATGGGTGGTACCAGTGGGAAGAGGGGAGGTGCGGTCCTCGTACGGTGAGAGATAGGACTGTTGCAGTACGTAGTCACTCGGCGGAACGCGGGAGTGGGCGTACGCACGGCCCACCCGCACCTGGGCGGGGAGGCCGGTCTCAGGCCAGGAGGCCGAGGTGGGGGAACACCGCGCGGCGGCTGGCGAGGATGGCCTGATCGAGTCGGTCGGCCGGATCGTAACCCGCGTCGAAGTCGCGCCAGACCGGTCGGGCGCCGTCGGTCATCCGCAGCGGGGCGGGCCGGCGGGTGCGGCGGTAGACCTCGGCGCGCCAGGACTCGGGGGTCTCGGTGGCCGGGTCGACGGGCCGTCCGGCGGCGGTGGCGACCAGGTGGGTCCAGGTGCGCGGGACGACGTCCACGACGGCGTAGCCGCCCCCGCCGGTGGCGATCCAGCGGCCGCCGGTGAGCCGGTGGGCGAGGTCGTGCAGTTCCTCGGCGATCATCCGCTGGGCGTCCAGCGTGACGGCGAGGTGGGCGAGCGGGTCCTCCAGGTGGGTGTCGGCACCGTGCTGGGTGACCAGGACCTGCGGGTGGAAGGCGGTGAGCAGTTCGGGCACCACGGCGTGGAAGGCGCGCAGCCAGCCGGCGTCGCCGGTGCCGGCCGGCAGCGGCAGGTTGGCGGCGGAGCCGGGGGCGTCCGGGCCGCCGGTCTCGGTGGGCCAGCCGGTCTGCGGGAAGAGCGTGGCGGGGTGCTCGTGGAGCGAGATCGTGAGCACCCGGGGGTCGTTCCAGAAGGCCTGCTGGACGCCGTCGCCGTGGTGGACGTCCACGTCGACGTAGGCGACCCGCTCGGCGCCGAGTTCGAGCAGCCGGGCGACGGCCAGCGCCGGGTCGTTGTAGACGCAGAAGCCGGAGGCCTTGGCGGGCATCGCGTGGTGCAGCCCGCCGGCGAAGTTCACGGCGTGCGGGGTCTCCCCGCGCCAGACCGCCTCGGCGGCGGCCACGGACTGACCGGCGATCAGCGCGGAGGCCGAATGCACAGCGGGAAAGGACCAGTTGTCGTCGGTGCCGAGCCCGTGCCGGGCATCCGACTCGTCGGGGTGGGCGGCGGCGTATTTGACCGCCTCGACGTACTCCCGGGTGTGCACCAGCCGCAGGGTGGACTCGCCGGCGGGCGGTGCGGCCCGCACCGTCACCCCGGGCCCGGCGTCCAGTCCGAGGGCCTCGACCAGGCGCATGGTGAGCGCCAGCCGGGTCGGGTCCATCGGGTGGCCGGGGCCGAAGTCGTAGGCGGTGACGGCCTCGTCCCAGAAGAGGTGCAGGCCGCAGGGGGTGTCACGCTCGGCGTCGGGCATGGCCTCCACCGTAGCGGGTGGGGGTGGCCGGGCCTTGTCCAGGGCGCGCCGGGGGCGGGGCTCAGGGCCCCCGCGGAGGCCCTACAGACAAAACCTTCACGACTTCATATCCTCTCCGCCATGAAGCCATTCAGCGCGCAACGCCTTGGGGTAATTCTCGCTGCATTACTGGGACTTGGCCTGCTCTTTGCCGCCCAGCCGGCCTCCGCCGCGGTCAGCGGCAGCTCGTTCGCCGTCGACAAGAAGACGGCGGCGGCGGGCGACCAGCTGACCCTGACGCTCTCGCTCACCAACACCGAGACCACCGACATCTACTTCGCCTACGAGTTCATCCAGCCGATCTGGCCGGCCAACCAGGAGGCCGGCGCGTTCACGGTCACCGGGTGTTCCGGCGACTCCACCGACTGCGCCGTCAACGGGAACAACGCGAACTTCCACTTCCGGGCGCCGATCGCCCCGGGCGAGACCCGCACCGTCGCGGTCACCGTCCAGATCACCTCGGCCCCGACCTGGACCGGGCCGTACACCCTGAACTGGGCACCGTACGTCTACTACGAGTACTACCAGTCGGGTGGTGGCATCAAGGACCAGCTGTGGGCCAACGGCCTGCCCGAGCTGGCCACCGTGATCGGCTGACCTCCCTTCCCGCCCCCGCTCGCCCCCGCCCCCGCCCCCGTCACACCGTGGCGGGGGCGAGCGCCGGGGCCGGGGCGAAGCGCTCGGCCAGCGGCAGGACGGCGAGCACCAGCAGCATCGGGGCGAGCAGCGCCCAGCGGTACGAACTCGCGTCGGCGATCGTCCCGACCAGCGGCGAACCGACTAGGAAGCCCACGTAGTTGAAGAGGTTCAGCCGGGCCACCGCGGCGTCCGAGTCGGCCGGGAACAGCCGGCCCCCGGCCGCGAACACCTGCGGGATGATGGCGCAGATGCCGAAGCCGAGCACGGTGAACCCGGCGATCCCCACCCAGGCGGCGGGCGCGGCGGCGGCCAGCGCGAAGCCGAGCGCGGCCAGCCCGGCACCGGCCCGGACCACCGGGACGGCGCCCCAGCGCTGCACCGCGCGGTCGCCCAGCGCGCGGCCCAGCAGCATCGCGACCATGTAGCCGAGGTAGGACAGCTTGGCGACGTCCGCGGCGCTGCCCAGGCCGTCGGTGAGGTACTTGACGCTGTAGTTGGAGACCGAGGCGTCCGCGATGTACGCGAAGGCCATCGCCAGGCACAGCGGCAGCAGCGGCCGCCAGGGGATGGACCGCGCGGCGGCCTCGGCGGCCTCCCGGACGGCGTCCCCGAGTTCGGCCGGTCCGGCGAATCGGGTGCCGGTCAGCAGGGCCAGCGGGGCGATCACCGCCGCGACCGTGCCGAACAGCACCGGCAGGCCGAGCCCGTAGTGCGAGCCGAGGCCGGCGAGGGCCGCCCCGAGGATGCCGCCGAGGCTGAACGCGGCGTGGAAGCCGATCATGATCGAGCGGCCGTAGCGGTGTTGCAGGCCCACCCCCAGCATGTTCATGCTCGCGTCGAGCGCGCCCACCAGCAGGCCGAACGCCCCGAGCGCGACGGCGAGTTGCCAGAGCGTGTCGCCGAGGCCGGCGCCCGCGAGGCTGAGGCAGACCAGCGGCTGGACGACCCGCAGCACGGCCCGCGCGCCGGTGCGCTTCACCAGCTGTTCGGAGGTGATCGAGCCGACCCCGGCGAGGATCGGCACCGCGGCCAGGAACAGCGGCAGCAGCGCGTCGCTCAGCCCGTACCGGTGCTGGATCTCCGGAATGCAGGTGACCAGCAGCGCGAAGGTGGTGCCCTGGAGCAGGAAGCTGACGGCGAGCGCGGCCCGCCCGGCGCGCAGGCCGGGCGGGATCGCGGGTGACGCGGCACTCATGGCGAACCTCGCTACTGGCCGGTACGACGATGTTGGCGAGAGCGTAGGCGGTGGACCGCGATTGCGGGAGGGGTCGCGCAGGGACTTTCCGCAGCCGGACGGAAGGGCCGGGCGGAACCGGTCGGAGCAGGGCGGGTCGGAGCAGGGCGGGTCAGAGCAGGGCGGGTCAGAGCAGGGCGGTGACCTCGGAGAGGTCGGCGATCAGCCCGGTGGCCCCGGCGGCGGTCAGCTTCGCCGGGTCGGTGAGCGCGGTGTAGCCGTACACGTCCATGCCCGCGGCCCGGGCCGCCAGCACGCCGTTGGGGCTGTCCTCGACGACCAGGCAGCGGGCCGGGTCGACGCCGAGGGTGCGGGCGGCGTGCAGGAAGAGGTCCGGCGCGGGCTTGCCCACGCCGACGTCCTGGGCGCTGAAGATCCGCTCCTCGGCGACGTACCCGCGCAGGCCGGTGACGTCCAGCGCGGTGCGGATCCACACGTGGTGCGCCGAGGAGGCCAGGCAGTAGGGGACGGAGCGCTGCCGCAGTTCCTTCAGCAGCTGCTCCGCACCCCGGACGGCCGTCAGCTCGGTGCCGAACGCGTCGAAGACCCGGCCGTGGAACAGCTCGTCGAAGCCCTCCGGCAGCGTCGCGGCGTCGTACCGCTCGGCGATCACGTCGTGGATGCGGTGGGCGGCGCAGCCCATGAAGTCCCGGTAGGAGTCCTCGACCGTGGTCGGGTAGCCGAGTTCGGTCAGGTACGCGGCCAGCACCCGGTTGGAGAGCGGCTCGCTGTCCACCAGGACACCGTCGTTGTCGAAGATCACCAGGTCGTAGGCCATGCCGTCGAGCCTACCCAGCCGGCTACTTCCCCCCGGAGGCGAGCTCCCGGGAGCGGTCCCGCGCCGCCTCCAGGGCGCCCAGCAGCGCGGCCCGCACCCCGTGGTTCTCCAGCTCGCGGATGGCCGCGATGGTGGTGCCGGCCGGGGAGGTGACGGCCTCGCGCAGTTTCACCGGGTGCTCGCCGGAGTCGCGCAGCATCACCGAGGCGCCGATCGCGGACTGCACGATCAGGTCGTGCGCCACCTGCCGGGGCAGGCCGAGCAGGATGCCCGCGTCCGTCATCGCCTCGACCAGGAAGTAGAAGTAGGCCGGGCCGGAGCCGGAGAGCGCGGTGGCCGCGTCCTGCTGGGCCTCGGGCAGCCGCAGCGCCTTGCCGACCGAGCTGAAGATCTCCTCGGCCCGCTCCAGGTGCTCCTCGGTGGCGTGCGAGCCGCCGGAGATGACGCTCATCCCCTCGTCCACCAGGACCGGCGTGTTGGGCATCACCCGGACCACCGGGGTGCCGGCCGCCAGCCGCTCCTCGAACCAGGCGGTGGGGATGCCGGCCGCGGCCGAGATCACCAGCCGGTCCGCGCCAACGTGCGGGGCCAGCTCCTCCAGCAGGGTGCCCATGTCCTGCGGCTTGACGGCGAGGATCAGGGTGTCGGCGAGTTTGGCGGCCTCGGCGTTGGAGGCGGCCACCACGCCGTAGCGGGCGGCGAGTTCGGCGGCGCGCTCGGGGCGGCGGGCGGTCACCAGGACGTCCGCCGGGTCCTTGCCGGCCCGCAGCAGGCCGGAGAGCAGGGCCTCGCCGATCTTGCCCGTGCCCAGGAAGGCGATCTTCTGTCCGTGTGCTGCGCTGGCGCCCATGGCCGCTCCTTACCTCGGTACTGCGGCCATCCTCGCACCGCACGGGGGCACCCGCAGGGACCGTCCAGCCCGTGGTCGGCGACGGGTTGCCCCACCTCGTCCCTAGGGAGAATCTCGGGGGTTTCCCCTATGGCCTCCGGCGCCGCACGGGAGCACCGTGGAGTCATGGCACACGACGAAATGTCCCGACGTGAGAACCGGCAACTCGCCGTCGCCTCGGCGACCGTGGGACCGTGGCGGACGGCCGCGGGGGTCGGTGCGGTGGTGGGTGCGACCGCCCTGGGGATCGACGCGATCTCCGGGCACTGGTCCCTGGGCATGCTGGCCGGGCCGGCCGGCTGGGCCCTGTTCTTCTTCTTCCTGGTCGGCACCGTCGGCGGGCAGCTGCGCCGCGACACCTCCGAACGGCGGCTGCGCCGCTGGGCGAACGACCACCCGTGGCAGTCGGCCCTCCCGGCGGCCGGCGGGCTGCTGGTGCTGGACATGCTGGCGCAACTGCTGCTCGGGGACGCGGGCCTGTTCGGCGCGTTCTTCCTGGCGCTGCTGCCGGCCGGCATCCTGCTGGCCGTCGCCGGGATCGTGGGATCGGTGAAGCAGGCCCGCACCAAGGACTGACGCCCCCGCAGAGCGCGCCGGAAACGGCCGGAACGGAACAGACCGGGACGGATCACCGCGCCCGCACACGAGTTCACCACAAGGTGTGCCCCCGATCGACGAATCGTCACACCCCGTCGGCATACTGGCGCGATGCCGACAGCCGAAGATCCACAACCGCGCCCCGCCGAGGGCCGCGAGCCGGGCGGGTCCGACCCGTCCGGAGCGGGCGGGAAGGACCCGTTCGCAGACCTCGTCCTGGACGAGGAGTTCGTCAAGGGGGCCGCCGTCACCGAGCAGTCCGGGCGCACCCGGATGCTGGCCGCCCGGTGGAAGCACACCCCGCCGGTCGACCCGGGCGGCCGCCGCTCGGTCGACGACGGCCCGGCCAAGGCCGGCCGCCGGTTCGGCCGCACGCCGAAGCCCCCGGTGACCGACCCGTGGGGCAACCCGCGCCCGCGCCGCCGCCGGCTGGACTGGCGCGCGCCGCTGTACGTCGTGCTGACCATCGCGGTGCTGCTCGCGGCCCTGAACCTCGACGGGCTGCGCAGCTGGTACTCCGACCACTACGGCGGCGACTCCTCGACGGCCCACGCCCCCGCGCCCACCGTCGCCCCGGAGACGGCCAAGCCGACCGCCGCACCGCCGAAGGTCGACGAGCAGCAGCCGACCGTGGACCACCCGTGGGCCGGTTCCATCGCCGAGGGCTGGCCGAACGGCGCCGAGGCCTTCGTCCTGCCCGACGCCCGGGCCACCGGCGTGTTCTCCGCCGAACAGGTGGGCGCCCAGCTGCAGTTGGTCAAGGACTACCTGACCGCCGCCAACCTGGACCCGCAGGTGATCGCGGGCGGCCGGCCGGAAGCCGCCCTGGCGCTGCTGGACCGGGAGGACCGGGACCGCGCGATCAACGCGCTGGCGAAACCCTCCAAGGACACCGACCCGACCACCTGGTTCAGCCGCTTCGACCAGCGCGAGGCCGTCCAGGTGGGCGACGCGGTCAAGGTGCAGGGCCGGATCACCTTCGAGGGCGACGGGGACAAGGGCCTCCTCGTCCACGCCGACTTCAGCTACGTGTACGCGATGCGCCCCGGCCCGGACGCCACCAAGCGCGCCGCGTCACCCCAGCCGCCGACGGGCGGACAACCGCCGACGAAGCCGGCCGCGCCGAAGGACGGCACGGCCAAGCCGGTGGGTCTGCTGGTGCCAGCGGCCGACGTGACCGGGGACACCTGGACCACGCGCACGATCGTGCGCCGGGTCGAGAACTTCCGCTTCTACGACCCGGCCCGCTACCGGACCAACCCGAAGAAGCTCGTGTTCGGCGAGGGCGGCGGTTCGGAGTCCGCCAACTCGTCCTGCGACGTCTACGACGGCTACTACCACCCGCAGTTCGACCAGTTCGCGGCGCAGTCGCCGGACGCCCCGGGCAGCCGTCCGACCGGCCCCACCACGGACCCGTACGACCGCCGCAAGGACCTGTCGACCGCCGACGAGTGCGGCGCGGCCAGCCGCCTCTGAGGCTCAGCCCCGGCGCTTGCCCCGGCCCGGCGCCTTGGCGCCGGGCCGGCCGCTGCGGCCCGCCTGGCGCTTCTCGTACTGGGCGACGGCCCGCTCGTACGAGGAGCGCCTGACCGCCTCACCGGGGGCCTCGACCAGGCTGCGGGCGAAGTAGGCGGCCAGGCTGCCGGCGCCGCCGATAAGCCAGACCGCGCCGAGCGACTTGTCCTCGGCCATCCAGCCGCTCAACTGGTCCTTGCCCTCGGTGAGGACCTTCCAGGTGCGCATGACGCACATCATCGAGCAGACCGCGATCGCGGCCGTCAGCAGCCCGTTCAGGAAGCCGCCGCCGTCGGAGAGGGCGACGCCCTCGACGCCGAAGCGCAGCAGCAGGACGGCGGCGGCGGTCGTGACCAGCGCGCCGGCCGACACGGCGACGCGGCGCAGCCAGTAGCCGTTGTCCCGGTTCACCCAGCTGGTGCCGAACCAGCGGATCGGCTCCGGCTCGGGGGCGCCGGCGGGCTTGGGTGCGGGGGTGGGGGGCTGCTCGCTCACGGGGTCGATTATCACCCAACGCGCGAGGAGCCGCCCCGGCCTGCGGGACGGCTCCTGCGGTGCTGCGGGACTCAGCCGAGCTTGGTGACGTCGCGGACGGCGCCCTTGTCGGCGGAGGTGGCCATCGCGGCGTACGCGCGCAGGGCCTGGCTGACCTGGCGGTCGCGGTTCTTCGGGCGGTAGCCGCCCGCGGCCTCCAGGGCGCGGCGGCGCTCGGCCAGGACCTCGTCGGGCACCTCCAGGGAGATGCTCCGGCCCGGGATGTCGATGGCGATGGTGTCGCCGTCCTCGACCAGGGCGATGGTGCCGCCGGAGGCGGCCTCCGGGGAGGCGTGGCCGATGGACAGGCCGGAGGTGCCGCCGGAGAAGCGGCCGTCGGTGACCAGCGCGCAGGCCTTGCCGAGGCCGCGGCCCTTGAGGAAGGACGTCGGGTAGAGCATCTCCTGCATGCCCGGGCCGCCCTTGGGGCCCTCGTAGCGGATGACGACGACGTCGCCCTCCTTGACCCGCTTGGCGAGGATCGCCTCGACGGCGTCGTCCTGGGACTCGACGACCACGGCCGGGCCGCTGAAGGTCCAGATCGACTCGTCGACGCCGGCGGTCTTCACGATGCAGCCGTCCTCGGCGAGGTTGCCGTGCAGGACGGCGAGGCCGCCCTCGATCGAGTAGGCGTGCTCGACGCTGCGGATGCAGCCCCCGGCGGCGTCGGTGTCCAGCGACTCCCAGCGCTCCGACTGGGAGAAGGCCTCGGCGGAGCGGACGCAGCCGGGGGCGGCGTGCCACAGTTCGACGGCCTCGGCGGAGGGCGAACCGCCGCGCACGTCCCAGGTCTTGAGCCACTCGGCGAGCGAGTCGGAGTGGACGGTGTGGACGTCCTCGTTGAGCATTCCGCCGCGGTACAGCTCGCCGAGGATGGCGGGGATGCCGCCGGCCCGGTGCACGTCCTCCATGTAGTACGAGCCGTTGGGCGCGACCTTGGACAGGCAGGGGACCCGGCGGGAGACGGCGTCGATGGCCCGCAGGTCGAAGTCCAGCTCGGCCTCCTGGGCGGCGGCGAGCAGGTGCAGGATGGTGTTGGTCGAGCCGCCCATGGCGATGTCCAGGGCCATGGCGTTCTCGAAGGCGGCGCGGGTGGCGATCGCGCGGGGCAGCACCGAGGCGTCGTCCTGGCCGTAGTGGCGGTCGGCGATCTCGACGACCGTCCGCCCGGCCCGCTCGTACAGGGCCTTGCGGGCGGTGTGGGTGGCGAGGACGGAGCCGTTGCCGGGCAGCGAGAGGCCGATGGCCTCGGTGAGGCAGTTCATCGAGTTGGCGGTGAACATGCCGGAGCACGAGCCGCAGGTGGGGCAGGCGTTCTCCTCGATGATCGCGATGTCCTCGTCGGAGACGTTCTCGTTGGCCGCCTCGGAGATCGCGTCGATCAGGTCGAGCCTGCGCACGGTGCCGTCGACGAGGGTGGCCTTGCCGGCCTCCATCGGGCCGCCGGAGACGAAGACGGTCGGGATGTTCAGGCGCAGCGCGGCCATCAGCATGCCCGGGGTGATCTTGTCGCAGTTGGAGATGCAGATCAGCGCGTCGGCGCAGTGCGCGTTGACCATGTACTCGACCGAGTCGGCGATCAGGTCGCGCGAGGGCAGCGAGTAGAGCATGCCGCCGTGGCCCATCGCGATGCCGTCGTCCACGGCGATGGTGTTGAACTCGCGCGGAATGCCGCCCGCCTGCTTGATCGCCTCGGAGACGATCCGGCCGACCGGCTGGAGGTGGGTGTGGCCCGGGACGAACTCGGTGAAGGAGTTGGCGACCGCGATGATCGGCTTGCCGAAGTCCTCGCGGGCTACGCCGGCGGCCCGGAGAAGCGCCCGGGCGCCTGCCATGTTGCGACCGTGGGTGACCGTACGGGACTTCAGCTCGGGCACTGTGCTCCACTCCTTCGGGGCTCTCGCCGGCGCCCCGCCGGTAGGAGGATGCGGGGGCCGCTGTGGCTACCGAGCCTACGCCCGCCGTCCAGGCGGCGGACGGTCCGTCCGCGATGCGGTCACGCGGGCGGGCCGTCCGGGCGCGGGTCGGGCCGGGGTGCGGGTCAGGCGGGGTGCGGGTCAGGCGGGGCGCGGGCCGTCCGGGCGCGGGTCAGGCCGGGGTGATCCCCACCGCCAGTTCCAGGACGTAGGGCTCGACCACCCGGCCGTCCGGGAACTCGGCGATCATCGCCTGCCGCTCGACGGCCAGCACCGGTTCGCGCTCGGCGGGGGAGAGCGCGGCCATGAACGAGCGGGAGACCAGGTCGTCGAGCACGTGGTCGACGGTGATCCGCCGCTCCCAGCGCAGCACCGCGCGTTCGACCCTCAGCCCGGCCGGGGCCAGCAGGGCGGTGAACTCGGCGATCCGGCCGTAGCCGTGGTAGTTGGGCAGCGCGGCGCTCAGCCGCTCCACCCGGGCCCGGACCCAGGGCACGGTCTCGTCGTGCACGTTCCACCAGACGGCGAGGGCGCCGCCGGGCCGCAGCACCCGGATCGCCTCGGGGATGGCCCGTTCGGTGCGGGTCCAGTGGAAGGACTGGGCGTAGCTGATCAGATCCGCGGAGTCGTCGTGGAACGGCAGTTCGTCACCGCCGGCCCTGACCAGCGGCAGGCCCGCCGAGGAGGCCAGGAACTGGGCGGCCATGCCCGCGTTGGGCTCCACCGCGACGACGTCGGCGCCGCGCGCGGCCAGCAGCCGGGTGGCGATGCCGGTGCCGGCGCCGACGTCCAGCACCCGGGCCCCCTTGAGGCTGCGACCGGACAGCCGCTCCAGCGCCTCGAACAGCCCGTCCGGGTAGCCGGGGCGGGCCCGGTCGTACTCGGCGGCGACCCCGCCGAAGCTCTCGGCGATCTCCCGGAAGTCCTGTTGGTCCGTCATCTCTCCCCTTAAGCAAGGAAGTTCGCACCCAGCCGGGCGCGGTTCCTCAGCGTACGCGCGAGGGGGTGGCCAGGTGCAAGCGGGTGAAGGCGAGCGCCTCGGCCAGGTCGGCCTCGCGTTCGGCGGGGGACGCGGAGCGGCGGGTGTTGACCTCCAGCACCACGTGGCCGTCGAAACCGGTACGGGCCAGGTGCTCCAGCAGTTCGGCGCAGGGCTGCTTGCCGCGGCCCGGGATCAGGTGCTCGTCCTTGCCGGAGCCGCTGCCGTCGGCGAGGTGGATGTGGGCGAGCCGGTCGCCCATCCGCTCGACCATGGCGAACGCGTCGATCCGGGAGGTGGCGACGTGCGAGAGGTCGATGGTGAAGTGCCGGTACTCCTCGTCGGTGACGTCCCAGCCCGGGGCGTAGGCCAGCACCTCGCGGTCGCGGTAGCGCCACGGGTACATGTTCTCCACCGCGAAGCGGACGTCGGTCTCGCCCGCCATCCGGTTGATGCCCGTCACGAAGTCCCGGGCGTACTGGCGCTGCCAGCGGAACGGCGGGTGGACCACGACGGCGCTCGCACCGAGCTTCTCGGCCGCCGCCCGGGCCCGGACCAGCTTGGTCCACGGGTCGGTGGTCCACACCCGCTGGGTGATCAGCAGGCACGGCGCGTGCACGGCCAGGATCGGCAGCTGGTGGGCGTCGGAGAGACGGCGCAGGGCCTCGATGTCCTGGCTGACCGGGTCGTTCCAGACCATCACCTCGACCCCGTCGTAGCCGAGCTTGGCGGCCAGCTCGAAGGCGACGGCGGTGCCCGCCGGGTACACCGACGCGGTGGACAGGACCACCTTGGTGTCGGGGATGTGCAGGGCCGGGTGCGAGGGCAGCACCAGCCGGTCGGTGGTGCGCAGCAGCGGCGGGCGGGCGGCGTCGCGGCGGGCGGCCTTGACCGAGCGCACCGACTGGACGGCGGCCTTGGCGGCGCCGGCGGCCCGGGCGGTGCGGGTCTCCCGGGGGGCAGCGGTCGCGGCGGCCTTCCGCGTTCCGGACTTCCTCGCTTCGGGCTTCGTCCCCGCGGGCTTCGTCCCGGCGGGCTTGCTCACTTCGGACTTCGTCCCGACAGACTTCGTCCCGGCGGGCGTCTTCGCCTCGGACGCGCCTCCCGCGGGCTGCTTCGCCTCGGGCGCGGACGGCTTCTCGGTGGCCTTGCGCGCGGCGCTCTTGCGCCCGGTGCGCCGGGCCGCCTCGACGGCCTTCGCGGCCTGCGCCCCGGTGGCGCCCTTGACGGCCTTGCCGAGTTTGCGGCGCGGGCCGTCCGGCCGCGGCTGCCCGTCCCCAGGAGCGCGGCCCTCCCGCGTCCCGTCCTCGCCCGCTGGTTGCGCCACGGGAGACAGCGTAAGCGGACCGCGCTCCGAACGGGACCGGATCCCCGGCCGGCCCCGGCGGGAGCCGCCGGACGGGCCATGGGGCCGACGGTGTGGAGCCCTGCGGCGCGGGGGCCCTACGGGGTGAGGGCCGGGCGGCGGCGGTCGGCGGAGCCGTCCATGGCGTCCAGGCGGCGCAGGATGATGCCCTCGCGCAGCGCCCACGGGCAGACGTCCAGCTCGTCGAGGCCGAACAGGTCCATCGCGGCGTCCGCGACCAGCGCCCCGGCCAGCAACTGCTTGGCGCGGCCCTCGGAGACGCCGGGGATCCGCGCCCGCTCCTCGACGGTCATCGAGGACAGTCGCGGCAGCCAGGCGGACAGCCCGCTGCGGGTGAGCCGACGGTCGGCGTACGGGCCGGCGTCGGCGGGGGCGGCGCCGGTCATCCGGGCCAGCTGCTTGAAGGTCTTGGAGGTGGCGACGGCGTGCTGCGGCGCGCCGAGCCGGGCGACCTCGCCCGCGACGGTGGCCATCTCGGCCCGGATGTGGCGTCTCAGCCCGCGCAGCCCGTCCGGGTCGGCGACGTCGCCGGGCAGCCAGCGGGCGGTGAGCCGGCCGGCGCCCAGCGGCAGCGAGCAGGCGACGTCGGGCTGCTCGTCCAGGCCGCAGGCGATCTCCAGCGAGCCGCCGCCGATGTCCAGGTTGAGCAGTCGGCCCGAGGACCAGCCGAACCAGCGCCGGACGGCCAGGAACGTGAGCCGGGCCTCGTCCTGCCCGGACAGCACCCGCAGCTCCACCCCGGTCTCCGTGGCGACCCGGCGCAGCACCTCCTCGCCGTTGGCGGCCTCCCGGACGGCGGAGGTGGCGAACGGCAGGATGTCGACGACCCCCTTGTCCTCCGCGACCCGCAGCGACGAGGCGATGTGGCCGACCAGCCGCTCGACGCCTGCCTCGCTTATCGCGCCGTCGCCGTCGAGCAGTTCGGCCAGCCGCAGTTCGGCCTTGTGCGAGTACGCGGGCAGCGGGGCGGCACCCGGATGGGCGTCCACCACGAGGAAGTGGACGGTGTTGGAACCTACGTCGAGTACACCGAGTCGCATAACTCTCCACGCTACGCGATCCGGCCCCGGGCGAAACCGGTCTCGACCGTCTTCACACCGGTCCCGGCCGTACCCCGCCTCCGGCGACCGGACGCGTCAGGCCGCCTCCGGCGACCGGACGCATCAGTGGCCGCGCGGTCCGGCCCGGCGCTCGGGGCGGCAGTTGGTGTCCACCCAGCGGCGGGCCCGGCCCGGGGTGTCGGTGATCAGGCCGTCGGCGTCCCGGGCCGACATCAGCTGCCAGGACTCCTCGTCGTCGAGCGTCCAGACGTACACCTCGCGGCCCGCCTTGCGCTCGGCGGCGATCCGGGAGGCGCTGGCCAGCGCCGCGTCCAGGGCGATGCCGCGCAGCGGCAGGTCACCCGGGTCCTCGGCGATGGCGGAGCCCTGGATCAGCACGACCGGCAGGGCGGGCGCGGCGGCGTGGGCCTGGCGCAGGTGCTCCGCCGAGAACGAGTAGAGGACGACCCGGGCACCGCTGGCTGCGGCGATCCGGGCGATCCGGGTGACGTCCTCGGCGCGCTGCCACTTGATCTCCATCAGCAGGGTGGCGTTGCTGTCGGAGAGGCGCTTGAGCAGTTCCTGGAGGGTGGGGACGGGCTCGGTGGGGCCGGGGCCGACGGTCACCCGCAGGGCGGCGATCTGGGCGGCGGTCAGGTCGGCGATGGCGCCCTTGCCGTTGGTGGTGCGGTCCACCGTGGGGTCGTGCATCAGCACCGGGACGCCGTCCCTGGTGGTCTGGACGTCGGTCTCCAGCCAGTCGGCGCCCTGGTCGAGGGCGGTCTCGAAGGAGGCCATGGTGTTCTCGGGGGCGTTGCGCGGGGCGCCCCGGTGGCCGATCACCACCGGGGCGTCGTACAGCGGAGCGGCGGCGGCCGACCGGGCCCGCAGCGCGGGCGCGGAGGCGCACCCGGCGGCCAGGACCGCGAGGGCGGCGAGGACGGCCGTCTGGGCGGCGCGGGGCGAGGCGGTCACGGCTCGGTGCTCCAGTGGTGATCCGGGGTGTTCCAGGGCATCCAATACGGGTCAACGCGAGATCATCAAACTGATCTGACAACCCGACAGTGCCGCCCGGTTCCCTCCAGCCTGCGGTCGGCCGGCCGCCACCGGCGCCGCGGCGCACCCCGGATCACCCGGACGGGTCCGGGCAGGCCGCCCCGAAGGCTCTACCCTTGCCGGGTGGCACCAGCAGAAACGTCCAAGAAGAAGTCCAAGGCCTCCCCCGCCCCCGTCGACCTGGCGATGCCGACCCTGCGCGGCGAGGCCCCGCTCGGCGGGATCCCCCGTGACGAGGTCCCGCTCGACTTCCCGCGCGCCTGGGTCGAGTTCGCCGACCCCGACGACGAGGAGCAGGTGTTCCGCTGCGACCTCACCTGGCTGACCTCCCGCTGGGGTTGCGTCTTCGGCCAGGGCTGCCACGGCATCCGCGAGGGCCGCGGCGAGTCGGACGGCTGCTGCACGCTGGGCGCGCACTACTCGGACGAGGACGACGAGAAGCGCGTCCTCGGCCACGCGAAGCGGCTGACGCCCGAGCTGTGGGAGAACTTCGCGCACGGCACCGACGCCGCGGGCCGGATCACGTCCGACGGCGGCGTCACCATGCTCGACGAGGACGGCGACCGCCAGACCCGCCGGGTGAACGGGGCCTGCATCTTCGTGAACAGCCCCGGCTTCGCGGGCGGCGCCGGCTGCGCGCTGCACGCGCTGGCGCTCAAGGAGGGCCGGGAGCCGCTGGAGACGAAGCCGGACGTCTGCTGGCAGCTGCCGGTCCGCCGCACCTACGACTGGATCGACCGGCCGGACGACACCCGCTACCTCCAGGTCTCGATCGGCGAGTACGACCGCCGCGGCTGGGGCCCGGGCGGCCACGACCTGCACTGGTGGTGCACGGGCAGCCCGGCGGCGCACCAGGGGCCGGACCCGGTGTACGTCAGCTACCGCCCCGAGCTGACCGAGCTGATGGGCAGGGCGGCGTACGACGTGCTGGCCGGCCTGTGCGCGGAGCGGATCGCCACCAAGGGCGACCGCAAGGTGGCCCCGCACCCGGCCGACCCGGCCAAGCGGCCGAAGAAGGGCTGAGCCCGGGAAGCACCGGGCCCGCGCGGGCCCGGCCCGCGAAGGGCCGGGCCCTACTTGTCGATGTCCCCGACGACGAAGAACATCGACCCGAGGATCGCCACCATGTCCGCGACCAGCGTCCCGGGCAGCAGCTCGGTCAGCGCCTGGACGTTGTTGAAGGACGCCGAGCGCAGCTTGAGCCGCCACGGCGTCTTGTCGCCGCGCGAGACCAGGTAGTAGCCGTTGATGCCGAGCGGGTTCTCGGTCCAGGAGTAGGTGCTGCCCTCGGGGGCCTTGAGCACCTTGGGCAGCCGCTGGTTGACCGGGCCGGGCGGCAGGGTGGCGATCTTGTCGAGGCAGGCGTCGGCGAGGTCCAGCGAGTTGAGGGTCTGCTCCAGCAGGCACTCGAACCGGGCCAGGCAGTCGCCCTCCTCGCGGGTGACCACGGTGAGCACCTGCCGCAGTTCGTCGGAGCCGTACGCGAGGTAGGGCTCGTCGCGGCGCAGGTCGAAATCGAGGCCGCTGGCGCGGGCGATCGGCCCGCTGACGCCGTACGCCTCGGCCTGGGCCCGGGTGAGGGCGCCGACGCCGGCGGTGCGGGCACGGAAGATCTCGTTGCCGAGGACGAGGTCCTCGAAGACCGGCAGCTGGGAGCGGACGGTGGCGACGGCGGTGCGGACGCGGCCGAGCCAGCCGGCCGGGATGTCCTCCTTGAGGCCGCCGACCCGGTTGAACATGTAGTGCATGCGCCCGCCGGAGGCCTCCTCCAGGACGTGCTGGAGGTCCTCGCGGGCGGTGAAGGCGTGGAAGATCGGGGTGATGCCGCCGAGTTCCAGCGGGTAGGAGCCGAGGAACATCAGGTGGTTGAGCACCCGGTTGAGTTCGGCGAGCAGGGTGCGGATCCACACCGCCCGCTCGGGCACCTCCATGCCGAGCATCCGCTCGACGCCGAGGACGACGCCGAGCTCGTTGCCGAAGGCGGAGAGCCAGTCGTGCCGGTTGGCCAGCATGATGATCTGCCGGTAGTCGCGGGCCTCGAACAGCTTCTCCGCGCCCCGGTGCATGTAGCCGATCACCGGCTCGGCGGTGATGATCCGCTCGCCGTCGAGCACCAGCCGCAGTCGCAGCACGCCGTGCGTGGCGGGGTGCTGCGGGCCGATGTTGAGCACCATGTCGGTGGTGCCCGCCTCGCCGGTGAAGTTCTCGGCTCCCGCCCCGATGCCGACCGTGGTCTCCCTCATGAGGTCAGAGTCTGCCACCCCGGCAGGGCGGCCAGGGCCTCCGGTACCGGCATGCGGACGGCCTGGGCGAGCCAGCCGAAGGCGCCGAGCCCGGCCGGGTCGGTCAGTTCGGCGCCCTCGCCGGCCCCGCCGAGCGCCCGCAGGTAGCCGGCCGGGTCGGTGGAGGCGAGCGCGAGCGGCGGCCGGGCGCCGCTCACGCCGAGGGCGCGCAGGGCGTCCCGCTGGGTTGTCCACAGGCTGTGGAGGCCGGGCGCCGCCGCGGAGTCCAGGGCGACGTGCGCGGTGACGTCGCAGGAGCCGTCCGGCACCGGCGACACCTCACGGCCGCCCCGGAAGCCGGTGAGGGTGCCGAACAGCGGGCGCCGGTCGGCGGTGTGCCCGTAGTCGACCGCGACGGCCAGGCCGCACTCCAGCCCGGCGACGGCCCGCGCCCAGGCGGCGTCCCGGGGGCCGCCGAACTCCACGAAGTCCCCGGGGCGCCCGACCGGCCACCAGCGCTCGGCCCAGGCCGCGTCGGCCGCCGAGGCGGGCCCGCCGAGCCGTTCCCCGCCGGTCGCGGTGTCCACCTCCCGATAGCGCAGCACCCCGTCCTCGTCGACCTCGCCGACGTCCAGCGGCACGTTGTCCAGCCATTCGTTGGCGAACAGCAGCCCGGTGAGGCCGCGCGGCACCTCGTCCGTCCACAGGGCTGTGGACGGCAGGCCCGCCGGGCGCCGCGCGATCTCCACGCCGTACGGGCGCAGCCGCGCCAGCACCTCGCCGGGCAGTTCGGCCAGCACCCCGGTGAGCAGTTCGCCGCGTCCGGCCCCGACGTCGACGAGGGCCAGCTCCTCCGGACGGCCCAGGGCGGCGTCAACCTCCAGTAGCAGCCGGGCCACCGCGCGGGCGAACCTCGGCGAGGCGTGCACCGAGGTGCGGAAGTGCCCGGCGGGGCCCTCCGGCCTGCGGTAGAAGCCGCCGTCCGGGTCGTACAGGGCCTGCTCCATGGCGGGCGCCCACCGCATCCAAGTCATAGCGCGGGACGCTACCCGGAGCCGGGCGCGCCCTCCCCACCGGTACGGTGCGTCTCCGACCTACGGAGTAGGACGGATCGCCCTACCGGCGGACCTGAACACGCCAGGTGACTGCCTAGGCTGGAGACGTGCATCGACTCAACGCCTGGCTCCGCCGTCACCCCGTGGTGGTCGACGCCGCCTGGGCTGCGATGGTGCTCTTCGCCAGCCTGCTGCCGAACGACAGTTCCAGCGACGGCTGGCGCTTCGACGCACAGATCCTGATCGCGGTGCTGCTGCCCGCGCTCATGGTCTTCCGCCGACGCTTCCCCGACGTCACCGTGGCCGCCGCCACCGGCCTGGGCCTCGGCCAGGTGGCCGCCGACGTCCTCCCGGCCGCCTCCTCCATCGCCTACCTGGTGTTCGCGTACACCGGCGCCGCCTTCGGCCAGAAGTGGACGTCCCGGCTGGCGCTGGTCGCCGGGCTGGCCGCCGGGCCCCTGGTGTTCTGGCAGCTCCACCCGCTGAAGACGGTCTCCAACGGCGCCGGGGACTTCCACACCCGCCCGTACTCCTTCGGCGAGGCGGCGCTGATCACGCTGCTGATGAGCACCCCGTTCATCCTGTGCTGGGCGTGGGGGCGGCTGACCAGGGTGCGCCGGGCCTACCTGACCGAGCTGGAGGACCGTGCCGCCCGGCTGGAGCGCGAGCGGGACGCCCAGTCCAAGGTGGCGGTGGCCGCCGAGCGTGCCCGGATCGCCCGCGAGCTGCACGACGTGGTCGCGCACAACGTCTCGGTGATGATCGTCCAGGCCGACGGCGCCGCGTACGTGCTCGACAACTCGCCGCAGCAGGCGAAGGAGGCGCTCGGCACGATCGCGTCCACCGGCCGGCAGGCGCTGGTCGAGATGCGCCGCCTGCTGGGCGTGCTGCGCACCGCCGACACCGCCGAGGAGTACGTGCCGCAGCCGGGCGTCGAGGAACTGCCGGAGCTGCTGGAGCAGGTCCGCACGGCCGGGCTTCAGGTGGACTACGCGACCTCCGGGCATCCGCGCGAGCTGCCGCGCGGCGTCGAGCTGACGGTCTACCGGATCGTCCAGGAGGCGCTGACCAACGTCCGCAAGCACGGCGGCCCCGACGTGCACGCCCGGGTCGCGGTCGACTTCGGCGAGCGCGAGCTGGCCGTCCTCGTCGAGGACGACGGCCGCGGCAGCACCGACGAGCAACTGGCCACCGGCGGCACGGACGGCCTCGGCCACGGCCTGATCGGCATGCGCGAGCGGGTCGGCATGGTCAGCGGCAGCCTCGACGTGGGCCCCCGCCCCGGCGGCGGCTTCCGGATCCGCGCCATCCTGCCGCTCAAGGCGGCCCACTAACCCCCCGGTCCCCCCGACGCCCCCTGAAGGAGCCACCTTGACCATCCGCGTGATGCTGGTCGACGACCAGGAACTGCTGCGCACCGGTTTCCGGATGATCCTGCAGTCGCAGGGCGACATCGAGATCGTCGCCGAGGCCGGCGACGGCGCCCGGGCCCTGGAGCAGCTGCGGCACACCGAGGTGGACGTGATCCTGATGGACGTGCGGATGCCGCGCCTGGACGGGGTGCAGACCACCCGCCGGATCTGCCTGGCCGAGGACGGCAGCCCCGTGCCCAACGCCCCGCACGTGCTCATCCTGACCACCTTCGACCTGGACGAGTACGCCTTCGCCGCGCTCAAGGCCGGCGCCAGCGGCTTCCTGCTCAAGGACGTCCCGCCGACCGAGCTGGTGGCCGCGATCCGCGCCGTGCACGGCGGGGACGCGGTGGTCGCGCCGACCACCACCCGCCGCATGATCGACCGCTTCGCCGAGGTGCTGCCGACTCCGCAGAGCGCGCCCGGCGCGGACGCCCTCGGGCCGCTGACCGAGCGGGAGCGGGAGGTGTTCCTGCTGGTCGCCCAGGGGCTGTCGAACGGCGAGATCGCGGCCCGGCTGGTGCTCTCCGAGGCCACCGTGAAGACCCACGTCGGCCGGATCCTCGCCAAGCTCGGCCTGCGCGACCGGGTCCAGGCCGTGGTGCTCGCCTACGAGGCCGGGCTGATCCGGGCCGGGGCGACGGACTGAGCGCCCCCGGGCATCCCCGGGCATCCCCGGGCATCCCGTGGAGCACCCCGTGGAGGACCGGCTGAGCGCCCGTAGAATGGGCCGGTACGTCCGGTACCCGAAGAGGACCGGAACGAGGAGCTAAGGACGAGGGCCGGGCCGTGAACACGTCCGACAGTGCCGACCACGCCGCCGACGGCGGGTTCGCCCCGCTCGCCGACGGCTTCGGCGATCCGAGCCACCTGAACGACCCGAGCTACCCGGGCTACGCCGACGACCCGACCGACCCCGGCAACCGCCCGGCCCGGCTGGCCGTCGGCGTGGTCGGCACCGGCCGGGTCGGCCCGGCGCTGGGCGCCGCCCTGCAGCTCGCCGGGCACACCGTGGTCGCCGCCTCCGGGGTGTCCGCCACCTCCCGCCGCCGCGCCGAGGCGCTGCTGCCGGGGGTGCGGATCGTCACCCCGCCGCAGGTGCTGGCCGCCGCCGACCTGGTGCTGCTCACCGTGCCGGACGACACGCTGGCCGACCTGGTGGCCGGCCTCGTCGCGACCGGCGCCGTCCGCCCCGGGCAGCTGCTGGTGCACACCTCCGGCGCGCACGGCGTCGGCATCCTGGAGCCCGCCACCCTGGCCGGGGCACTGCCGCTGGCGCTGCACCCGGCGATGACCTTCACCGGCACCTCCGTCGACCTGGACCGGCTGGCCGGCTGCCCGTTCGGGGTGACCGCCCCCGAGGAGCTGCGGCCGGTCGCCGAGGCGCTGGTGGTGGAGATGGGCGGCGAGCCGGAGTGGGTGCCGGAGCAGGTCCGCCCGCTCTACCACACGGCCCTCGCGCACGGCGCGAACCACCTGGTCACCCTGGTCGCGCAGGCGATGGACCTGCTGCGCACGGCCGGCGTCGCCGAGCCCGGCCGGCTGCTCGGCCCGCTGCTCGGCGCCGCCCTGGACAACAGCCTGCGCTCCGGCGACGCGGCCCTCACCGGCCCGGTCGCCCGGGGCGACGCGGGCACCGTGCGGCGCCACCTGGCGCAGCTCAGTACGGTGTCCCCGGACATCCCGGCGGCCTACCGGGCGATGGCCCGCGCCACCGCGCAGCGGGCGCTCGCCAACGGGACGATCGACGAAGCGTCGGCGGCGGCGCTGCTGGACGTACTGAACGAGGAGAATCGCTAATGGCACGCGGAAAGCAGCCGGTCAGGACCCAGCGGGCGCCGAAGGTCCACCGGGCCGTCGTCACCCGCACCGTGGACGACTTCGAGGCCGCGTTCTGGCCGGACGAGCGCCCGGTCGACAACGCCGTCGTGATGACCATGGGCGCGCTGCACGAGGGCCACGCCGCGCTGATCCGGGCCGCCCGCAAGCAGGTCGGCCAGGAGGGCCGGGTGGCGGTGACGGTCTTCGTCAACCCGCTGCAGTTCGGCCCGGCCGAGGACCTGGAGCGCTACCCGCGCAGCCTGGACGAGGACGTGAAGCTGGCCGAGGAGAACGGCGCCGACGTGGTGTTCGCGCCCTCCGTCGACGAGGTGTACCCGAACGGCCGGCCGCAGGTGCGCCTGTCGGCCGGCCCGATGGGCGAGCGCTTCGAGGGCGCCACCCGCCCCGGCCACTTCGACGGCGTGCTGACCGTCGTCGCCAAGCTGCTGCACATCACCGACCCGGACTTCGCGTTCTTCGGCGAGAAGGACGCGCAGCAGCTCGCGATCATCCAGCGGATGGTCGCCGACCTGGACTTCGACGTCGAGGTGGTCGGGGTGCCGACCGCCCGCGAGGAGGACGGGCTGGCGCGCTCCTCGCGCAACCGCTACCTCTCCACCGACGAGCGCGAGCAGGCCCTCGCCCTCTCCAAGGCGCTGTTCGCCGGCCGGGACGCCGCCGCCCAGGGCCCGAAGGCCGTCCGCGAGGCCGCCTCGGCCGTCCTGGACGCGGCCGAAGGCATCACCCTCGACTACCTCGCCCTGATCGACCCGCACGACTTCAGCGAAGCGGCGGACGACTTCCAGGGCGCGGCGGTGCTGGCCGTCGCCGCGAAGGTGGGTTCCACCCGCCTGATCGACAACGTCCACGTCATCTGCCGCTAGGCAACCGGCCACCCGGCACGGAACCGTTCGGCAAGAGCTCCCCTTTCAGGCATGCACTCACAGGAGGCGTGACCCGCAATGCTCCGCACCATGCTCAAGTCCAAGATCCACCGGGCCACCGTGACCCAGGCCGACCTGCACTACGTCGGCTCCGTCACGGTGGACGAGGACCTGCTCGACGCCGCCGACCTGCTCCCCGGCGAGCTGGTCCACATCGTCGACATCGACAACGGGGCCCGGCTGGAGACCTACACCATCGCCGGCCCGCGCGGCTCCGGCGTGATCGGCATCAACGGCGCCGCCGCTCGCCTGGTCCACCCCGGCGACCTGGTCATACTCATCGCCTACGGGCAGATGGACACGGCCGAGGCCAAGGGCTACGAACCGAGCATCGTCTTCGTGGACGAGCGGAACCGGATCACCGGCCTGGGCGGCGACCCCGCCGAGGCCCCGGAGGGCACCGGACTGCTCCGCGGCGACGGGGCGTACGGTGACGGCAACGGCGCGGCCCCGACCGCCGCGCGCTGAAGGAGCCACTGACGCCATGTCCGCCACGCACCGCCTCACCGCCCCGGCTCCCGGCTGGACCGCCACCACCGACGTGGTCGTGGTCGGCTCCGGGGTGGCCGGCCTCACCGTCGCCCTCAACGCCCGCAAGGCCGGCCTGCGGACCATGGTGGTCACCAAGGCGATGCTGGACGACGGCTCCACCCGCTGGGCCCAGGGCGGCATCGCGGCCGCCCTGGGCGAGGGCGACACCCCCGAGCAGCACCTGGACGACACCCTGGTGGCCGGCGCCGGGATCTGTGACGAGGAGGCCGTGCGCACCCTGGTCACCGAGGGCCCGGACGCCGTCCGCCGGCTGATCGCCGGGTCGGCCGCGCAGCCGTATGCGGCTCCCACGAGAGTGAGTTGACCCTTGCGCCCCTCTGCCACCCCCGACGTCTTCGTGACCGGAATCGGCGCCGTCAGCTGCCTCGGCGCCACCGCGGACGCGTTCTGGACCGGGCTGAAGGCCGCCGCCTCGCGGCCCACCCCCGTACCGGGCCTGACCGAGCACGTGCCCGACGTACTCGCCTACCAGGTGCCCGCCGACGGGACCGCCGCGGCGGACGCGTCGCCCGGCGCCCTGGGCCGTGCCGCGCGCTTCGCGCTGACCGCCGCCCGTGAGGCGGTCACCGACGCCGGCCTGGGCGCGCACGAGGTCGCGGAAGCCGCCGTGGTGATCGGAACCGCCGTCGGCGAGAGCGGGGGGCGCGAGGGCGGCCACGACGGCGAGGGCGCCGGGGACGGGACCCCTGAACCGGCGGCGGCGTCCTGGGAGCCCATGTTCTCCGTCGCGTCCGCGGTCGGCGCCGAACTCGCCACCTTCGGGCCGAACATCAGCGTGAGCAACGCCTGCGCCGCGAGCGGCTACGCGCTGTCCGTCGCCGTGGACCTGATCCGCCGCGGCGAGGCCGACACCGTGCTGCTCGGGGGTGCGGAGGGCATCGCCCGGGTGCCCCTGGCCAGCTTCAGCCGGCTGGGCGCGGCCGACCCCGAGACCTGCCGGCCCTTCGACGCCGGCCGCCGGGGGACCGTCTTCGGTGAGGGGGCCGCCGTACTGGTCCTGCAGTCCGCCCGGGCCGCGGCCGGCCGACCCGTCTACGGCAGGGTGCTGGGGACCGCGTGGAGCTGCGACGCCCACCACCCCACCGCGCCCGACCCCGGCGGCGAGCAGCTGGTACGGGTGGCCCGCGCGGCCCTGGAGGAGGCCGGGCGCGGCCCCGGCGACGTCGGGTGCGTCGTCCCGCACGGCACCGGCACCCGGCAGAACGACGTGGTCGAGTACCAGGTCCTGCGGGAGGTCCTCGGCGACCGCGCCGCGCACACCCCGCTGTTCAGCCTGAAGGCCTTCATCGGCCACACCGCCGGCGCCGCGGCCGCATTCGCCGCCGTGTCCGCGGCGCTGATGGTCCGGCACGGGGAGATCCCGGCGAACATCGCGCTCGCGCGGCAGGACCCGGAGTGCCCGGTCTGGCTGCCGCAGGACGGACCGACCGCGCTGCGGCAGCCGAACGTACTGGTCAACGCGTACGCGTTCGGCGGCAGCAACTTCACGATGGTGTTCGGGGGCGGGTCGCGGTGACGGTTCGTGTCGTGGTGGCCGAGTCCGTCGTCCACGGTGCGGGACTGGTCCTGCCGCCGGAGGGGACCGGCCCGGCGGAGTCGTGGTTCGACCACCGGGCACGGCTCGGCCGCGGGTACAAGTACCTGCCGCCCGCCTGCCAGTACCTGCTCGCGGCGGCCCGGACGGCCCTGGAGGACTGCGGCCCGGAGGCGGACCCGCTCGCCGCGGCCCCGGAGCTGCGCGGCGCCGTCGTCGGCACCAACAGCGCCGTGGCGGCCCTGCACGCGGCCATCGACGAGACCGTCCGCCGCGAGGGGGCCTCCGCGCTGAGCCCGATGAGCGTGCCGTACTTCGCGGTGAACCTCGTCGCAGGCCGCCTGTCGACCGAGCACGTGCTCAAGGGCTTCAACCTGACCGTGACCTCGCCGCGGGTGGCCGGCGTCGAGGCCCTGCACCTGGCCGCCCTCGAACTGGCCGCGGGCCGCGCCGCCGTGACCCTGGCCGGGGCCGCCGAGGCCCCCGACCCGCGGGCCGCGGACGCCGAACCGGAAGCGGGAGCGGCGCTGTTCGTGCTCCGCCGGGGCGGCGGGCCCGTACCGGCCGGCGGCCGGGGACTGTGGACCGTACTGCGCTTTGTCCCGCCGCCGGCCCTGGCCGC
>NZ_JBWKER010000063.1:20379-44152 GCF_056435345.1 Kitasatospora sp. NPDC043950 | reverse complement strand
ACGTCGTCGAGGTGGGCGTCGGGGCCTTGTTCGGTGAAGACCTCCCGGGCGGCCCGGATGATCTTTTCCGCGTTGCGGGCGGCGTCGGCGCGCAGTAGCCGGGGGGAGTCGAGGGCCATTGCGGCAGCCTATCCAAGGGGCGGCGCAACGGCGTCGGACGGCCGGGGCGCGTGGTGGTGTGCGATCAGGTCGACGGGGGGGAGCGCGCCGGGCGCGGGCAAGGCCGGGCCGTCGCGCTCCCCCCGTGGTTCAGGCGTCCAGGTGGGTGGGTGCGAACATCCGCAGCAGGGCGGGCAGGACCAGCACGTTGGGGCCCGGGGCGGCGAGTGCGGCGGCCAGGTCCCGTGCGAGGTCGTCGGGCGTGGTGAAGGCGGCCGGGACGCCGAAGGACTCGGCCAGGCGGACGAAGTCCGGGCGGGCCAGTTCGGTGGCGGTGGCCTCGCCGAAGGCGCCCGTCATGTACTCGCGCAGGATGCCGTAGCCGCCGTCGTCGATGATCAGCCAGGTGACGTTGAGGCCGAGTTGGCGGGCGGTGGCGAGTTCGGCGAGCGAGTACATCGCGCCGCCGTCGCCGGAGACGGCGAGGACCGGGCGGCCGCCCGTGGCCACGGCGGCGCCCAGTGCGGCGGGGTAGCCGTAGCCGAGGCCGCCGGCGCCCTGGGCGGAGTGCATCGCTCCGGGGCGGCGGGCGTCGAAGGCGGACCAGGCCCAGTAGCCGAGGATCGTCATGTCGAAGAAGACCGGGGAGTCGTCCGGTAGCGCGTGGCGAACGGATGCCAGCAAGTCCTGTTCGAGTTCCAGCCCCTGGCCGTCGATCCGCTCCTGGACGCGCTTGAGCAGTTCGGCGGTCACCGCCTCGGCCCGTCCGTCCGCTGTGGCGGCCGGTACCGAGTCGGAGAGGGCGGCCAGGGCGAGGCGGGCGTCGGCGTGGATGCCGAAGGCCGGGTGGTTGGCCTCCAGCTTGCCCGCGTCGGCCTCGATCTGGATGATCCGGCCGCGCGGCGCCAGGGTGTGGTAGTTGCTGGACAGTTCGCCCAGGCCGGAGCCGACGACGAGCAGGACGTCGGCGTCCTCCAGCAGGTCGGTGGTGTGGCGGTCCTCCAGCCAGGACCGCAGCGACAGCGGGTGCTCCCAGGGGAAGGCCCCCTTGGCGCCGAAGGTGCAGGCCACCGGGGCCCGCAACAGCTCGGCCAGCCGCAGCAGTTCGTCACTGGCTCCGGCCCGGACCACGCCGCCTCCGGCCAGGATCACCGGGCGTTCGGCCTCGGCCAGCAGCACCGCGGCCTCGGCGACCAGCTCCGGGCGGGGGACCGGCGGCCGGGGTTCGGCGCGCAGCCCGGTGACCGGGGGTACGGTCACCGGCGCGAGCAGGACGTCCTGCGGGATCTCCACCCACACCGGCCCGTACGGCGCGCTCAGCGCCGACTCCCAGGCGGCGGCCAGCGCGGAGGGGATCTGTGCGGGGGTGCGGGCGGTGTGCACGGACTTCACCACGTCGCGGAAGCTGGCCTGCTGGTCGACGAGTTCGTGCAGGTAGCCGCGCCGCCGTCCACCCAGTCCGGCCGAGGGGATCTGGCTGGAGACGGCGAGCACCGGCACCGAGGCGGCGGCGGCCTCCTGGAGCGCGGCCAGCGAGGTGAGCGCGCCGGGCCCGGTGGACAGGAACAGCGGGGCGACCGTCCCGGCGGTGCGGGCGTAGCCGTCGGCGGCGAAGCCGGCGTTGTTCTCCACCCGCAGTCCCACGTAACGCAGGTCGGAGCGGCGCAGCGCGTCGAACAGGCCGAGGGCGTGCTGGCCGGGCAGGCCGAAGACGCAGCGGGCGCCGAGGGTGGCGAGTGACTCGACCACCAGGTCGCCGCCGTTGCGGAGGTGCGTCATGCGCGCACCTCGCCGGTGGCGTCGTGGGACTCCGTACGGGCGTCGGTACGGGCGTCGGCGCGGCTGGCCGGGCGTCCGTCGGTGCGGCCGCCCGCACCGGCTCGCGGATCCTGCTCCGTCCGTTCGCTCGCGATCTGGCGGGCCATCAACGTCGTCAGCTCGTAGGCGGTGTGCGAGGCGGCCACGGCGGTGATCTCGGCGTGGTCGTAGGCGGGTGCGACCTCGACCACGTCGGCGGAGACCAGGTGGCAGCCGCTCAGGCCGCGCAGGATCTCCAGCAGCTCGCGCGAGGTGAGTCCGCCGGCCTCGGGGGTGCCGGTGCCGGGGGCGTGCGCCGGGTCGAGCACGTCGATGTCGATGGAGATGTACAGGGGGCGGTCGCCGACCCGCTCGCGCAGTTGCTGGGCGACCTCGTCCACGCCGCGCCGCAGGACGTCGGCGGAGGTGACGATGCCGAAGCCGAGCTTCTCGTCGTCGGTGAGGTCCTGCTTGCCGTAGAGCGGCCCGCGGGTGCCGACGTGGGAGAGGGCGGAGGTGTCCAGGATTCCCTCCTCGACGGCCCGGCGGAACGGTGTGCCGTGGGTGTACTCGGCGCCGAAGTAGGTGTCCCAGGTGTCCAGGTGGGCGTCGAAGTGCAGCAGCGCGACCGGCCCGTGTCGACGGGCCACGGCGCGCAGCAGCGGGAGCGCGATGGTGTGGTCGCCGCCGAGGGTCATCAGCCGGGCGCCGGTGTCCAGCAGTTCGCCGGCGGCTGCCTCGACGGTGTCGACCGCCTCGTGGATGTCGAACGGATTGGCGGCGATGTCCCCGGCGTCGGCGACCTGCGCGAGTGCGAACGGCGAGGCGCCCTGGGCCGGGTTGTAGGGGCGCAGCAGCCGGCTGGCCTCGCGGATCGCGTTGCCGCCGAAGCGGGCGCCGGGCCGGTAGGAGACGCCGGTGTCGAAGGGCACGCCGACGACCGCGATGTCCGCGCGCGGGACCTGGTCGATCCGGGGCAGGCGGGCGAAGGTGGCGGGCCCGGCGTAGCGCGGTACGCGGGAGGAGTCGGTGGGGCCGAGGGGGCTGTGGGGGGCGTGGGGGTCGGGGGCGGTGCTCATGGCAGCTCCTGGAGTCGGTCGGGCGGGGCGCTGTCGGGGCGTTGTCGGGGAGTCGGCGTCGGGGAGCCGCGGGCGGGGCGTCGGCGTCGGGGCGTCGGCGGGCGGGGGTTGCGCCGGGTCGACGGGGTCAGTTCGCGTGGTCGGGGGCGATCCGGTCGGCGAGGCGCAGGAGGGCGGCCCAGGCCAGTTCGGCGGCCCGGTCGTCCTGGAGGTCGGATCCGTGCTCCTGGCCGGTCAGCTGGCGGGCGGTGAGCTCGGCGGTCTCGCGGGACGGCAGGACGAGCGGGCCGCCGCCGGCCTGGGCGGCGATCTGGATCTCGCACGCCTTGTCCAGGTAGTACATCCGCAGGAAGGCCTCGCCCGGGGTGCGGCCGACGGTCAGCAGGCCGTGGTTGCGCAGGATCAGTGCCGGGTGCCCGCCGAGGTCGGCGACCAGTCGCTCCTGCTCGGCCAGGTTGAGCGCGACGCCCTCGTAGTCGTGGTAGCCGACCCGGTCGTGGAACTCCATCGAGATCTGGTTGAGGGGCAGCAGCCCGTCCCGCTGGGCGGCGACCGCGCAGCCCGCCCGGGTGTGCGTGTGCAGCACGCAGTGGGCGTCCTGGCGGGCCGCGTGGACGGCGCTGTGGATCACGAAGCCGGCCGGGTTGACCGGATGGGGGGTCGGCTCCACCGGGTTCCCGGCCAGGTCGATCTTGACCAGGTCGGAGGCGGTGATCTCCTCGAACAGCAGGCCGTACGGGTTGATCAGGAAGTGCTGCTCGGGGCCGGGGACGCGGACCGAGATGTGGGTGAAGATCAGGTCGGTCATCCGGAAGTGGGCGACCAGCCGGTACACGGCGGCGAGTTCGCGGCGCAACCGGGCCTCGGTCGGTGCGGGCGGCACCGTCGGTCCGGACGGTCCGGACGGTCCGAGCGGGGCGGGTGGTCCGGACGTGACGGTCGGTGCGGTCGGGACGGTCGGTGCGGTGGGCAGGCCCATGAGGCTTCCTCTCAGAGCGCGGCGGCCGGGGCGGTGGCGGCGGGAGCGGCCGGGGTCGCTGCCTGCCCGGCGAGCCGGCCGCGCCAGTGCTCCAGCACGGTGGCATCGGTCGGGCGGGTGGCCAGGCTGACGGCCAGGTAGGCGACCAGGCTCACGGCGAGGCCGAAGTAGATCGGCTCGTTGGCGAGGACACCCTTGGCGGCCATCAACGCGATCACGGTGCCGCCGCCCGCGATCATCGCGGCGAGCGCGCCCGGCAGGTTGCCGCGCCGCCAGACCAGCCCGCCCAGGATCGGCACCAGCAGACCGCCGACCAACAGGTTGTACGCGACGGTGAGCGCCGAGATCACGTCGTCCAGTACGCAGGCGACGCCGATCGACAGCACGCCGAGGGCCACGATCGCCAGCCGGTTGGACCGCACCTCGTCATGGTCCGTGGCCGCGGCGCCTGGCCCTCCCCGGCCGACGAGCGTGCGTACCCGGGCCCAGATGTCGTTGTTGGCCACGGTGGCGGAGGCGATCAGCGCGCCGCTCGCGGTCGACATCATCGCCGACAGCGCCGCCGCCAGGACCAGGCCGCGCACCCCGGCCGGCAGCGTGCTCTTCACGATGGTCGCGAACGCGCTGTCGGGGCTGGCCAGTTGGGGGTAGAGCGCCTTGGTGGCCATCCCGATCACCGCGCCGGCGACGGCGTACGCCAGGCAGTAGGCTCCGGCCACCGTGCCGCCGTACGTGGCCACCCGGTCGGTGCGGGCGGTGAACACCCGCTGCCAGATGTCCTGGCCGATCAGCATGCCGAAGGTGTAGATCAGCACGTAGGTGAAGATGGTGTCGCCGCCGATCGAGCCGAACGAGAAGTAGCCGGACGGCAGTTCGGCCTTCAGCCGGGCGAGGCCGCCGGCCTTCACGACGGCGACCGGCAGCAGCAGGAACAGGACCCCGATGCTCTTCACCACGAACTGCACCATGTCGGTGAGGGTGATCGACCACATGCCTCCGAGCGCCGAGTAGCCGACCACGATGGTGCCGCCGATCACCACGGCCGCCCAGCGGGGCACGTCGAACAGCACGTCGAAGACGCTGGCGTAGGCGATCGTCGAGGTCACCGCCAGCATCAGGGTGTAGACCCACATGACCACGCCGGAGATCACGCTCGCCGCCCCGCCGTAGCGCAGCGACAGCATCTCGGCCACGGTGTACACCCGCAGCCGGGCGATCCGGGCGGAGAAGAGGATGCTCAGCGCCAGCAGGCCGAGCCCGATCGCGAACACCATCCAGGCGCCCGACAGGCCGTAGGAGTAGCCGAGCCGCACGCCGCCGATGGTGGACGCGCCGCCGAGGACGACGGCGGCCATCGTCCCCGTGTACAGCACCGGGCCCAGACGGCGGCCCGCGACGAGGAAGTCCGCCTTCGAGGAGGCGCGCCGCTTGCCCCACCAGCCGACGCCGACGATGCCCAACAGATAGCCGATCATCACGACGTAGTCGAGGGTCATGGGGGGTCCTCCGATCCGGCCGGACGCGCTGGGGGGAGCGGGCCGGGCCAGGGCTGTGGGTGGGGGAACAGGCAGGCGACGGGCGGGACTGGCAGGGCTCACAGGAAAGGCGGGGAGCGGGGGGACGAGCCGGGGGCGCCCGAAGGAAAACGCCGTGCGCTGAACCTAAACCGCCCCACCTGGCCTGCAGAAGTATCGGTTTCATCCAATATCGTGGGGTCAGATGTGCAAAACCTCCGACGAAAGGCCGCCGGCGTGCCCAACCCAGCCCCCGCTCCCGCCTCCGGCAGCCCCGCCGTCCCGTTGACCGTCCTGCTCGCCGACCCCGCGCTCGGACTGCGCCAGATCGCCGGACCGTTCGACGACCGGCTGATCGGCACCGTCGGCACCACCGAGGTCGAGAACCCCGGCCCCTACCTGCTGGGCGGGGAACTGCTGCTCACCGCCGGAGTCCGCCTCCCGAAGGACGCCGAGGGCATCGACGCCTACGTACGCTGCGTCGTCGAAGCGGGCGCCGCCGCACTCGGCTTCGGCGTCGCACCGGTCTACGACGAGGTGCCGGCCGACCTGGTCGCCGCCTGCGACCGGCACGACCTGCCCCTGCTACGGGTGCCCGACGGCACCCCGTTCGTCGCCGTCGGCCGGGCCGCCTACTCGGCGATGGCCGAAGCCGCCCACCGCGGCCTGCGGCAGATCTCCGAAGCCCAGTCCGCACTCGCCTCCGCGGCCGCCCGCCCCGACGCGCTGCGCGCGGTCGTCCAGCAACTCGCCGTGCACCTGGGCGGTTGGACGGCACTGCTGGACGGACGCGGCGTCGAACTGTTCAGCGCCGGAGTGCGCCCGCCCGTACCGGTCCCGGCTGAACTGCGCGCCCTCGCGGAACGGACCACCGCGCGCGCAGCGGGCCGCGCCCAGCCGCCGACCGCCGCCGCCCAGCACTACGCCGGGCGGCACCTGACCGTGCGGACCCTGCCCGGTTCGGACGGTTCCGGCGGCCCGCTCACGCTCGTCACCGCCGCCGAGGAGCCGCCGACCGCCGTCCACCGGTCCGTGGCCGGGGTGGCCGTGGTGCTGCTCTCGCTGCTCACCAGCCCGCGGCACGCGCTCGGCACGGACGCCCGCAGCGCGGGAGCCCTGGTGCGGCTGCTGCTCGGCGCCGCACCGGAGGAGGCGGCGGCCGCCCTGCTGCCGCCCGACGGGGCCTGGGTGGTCGTGCACGGCCGGCTGACCGGCCGGGCGGGCGGCGGCGGGGAGGCCGTCCAACTCGCCGCCCTCGGCACCGCCCTCGGCACACCGCACCTGAACCTGGACGGGACCCGGCTGCGGGCGCTGCTGCCCGGCTCGGCGGCTCCGGACCGGGTCGTGGACACCGAATCCGCCGCCCGGCTCGGCTGGACGCTCGGCGTCAGCGCGCCCGCCCCCACGGCGGAACTGAGGACCGCCGACGCCCAGGCCGACCGGGCCCTGCGTCACGCGCTGGCCACCGGTGCCGCCGCCGTCCACCACCGCGAGGCCGTCGGGCCGAGCGTCCACACCCTGGTCGCCCCCGAGGACGCCGCCGCCCTCGCCCGCAGCACCTTCGCCCCGCTGGCCGCCGCGGGCACCCCCGGGCCGGCCGTGCTCCGGGAGACCCTGCGCACCTGGCTCGCCCTGCACGGCAGCTGGGACCGCACCGCGGCGGCGCTCCAGCTCCACCGCAACACCGTGCGCCAACGCATCGCCCGGGTCGGCGAGTTGCTCGCCGTCGACCTCGGCGACGCGGAGGTCCGGATGGAGCTCTGGTTCGCCCTGCACTGGCTCCCGCCCGGCGCGGACTGACCGCGGGCCGCCACCGCCGTCCGGCGGCGAGACGTTCGTGCGGGGCCCGGTCAACGGCGGGACAACACCGCGACCTCCCAGCCGAAGCCCACCACCAACCGGCCATCCGGCACCACGGCCACCGTGTGGACCGGCAGCGGGAACACCAGCTCCGGCCCGACCTGGTCGCCGGTGGTCAGGTCCCAGGTCCGCGCCGTGCCGTCGTCGCCGCCGGTGACCGCGACGGGGCGGCCGTCGACCACTGCCGTCGCCACCGCGTTCACGTCGCCGGTGTGGCCGGTGAGGGGTTGGCCGATCGGCTGGACGGTGGTCAGGTCCCAGGTCCGCACCGTGCCGTCGTCGCCGCCGGTGACCGCCAGGGGGCGGCCGTCGACCACCGCCGTCGCCACCGTGTTCACGTCGCCGGTGTGGCCGGTCAGGGGCTCGCCGATCGGCTGGACGGTGGTCAGGTCCCAGACCCGCACCGTGCCGTCGTCGCCGCCGGTGACCGCGACGGGGCGGCCATCGACCACTGCCGTCGCCACCGCGTTCACTTCGCCGGTGTGGCCCGTCAGGGGCTCGCCGACCTGCTGACCCGCAGTCAGATCCCAGACCCGTACGTCATCCCAGCTGCCGGTGACCGCGACGGGGCGGCCGTCGACCACTGCCGTCGCCACCGCGTTCACCCCCTCCTCGTGGCCGGTGAGCGGCTCGCTGATCTGCTCACACGTGGTCAGGTCCCATACCTGCACGTGGCTGCCGGCGACCGCGACGGGACGGCCGTCGACCACCGCCGTCGCCACCGCCCCCACCCAGTCGTCCTGGCCGGTGAGGTGCAGGCCGAGCTGCCGGCCGGTGGTCAGGTCCCAGACCCGCACCGTGCCGTCGCCGCCGGTGATCGCCACGGGGCGGCCGTCGACCACTGTCGTCGCCACCGCGTTCACGTCGCCGGTGTGGCCGGTGGGCGGCTCACCAACCTGGCCGCCCGAGGTCAGGTCCCACACCCGCACCATCCCGTCCTGACTGCCGGCGATCACGTGGGGACGGCCGTCCAGCACCGCGGTCGCCATCGCCCGGACCTTGTCGGTGTTGCCGTTCACCGGCTCGCCGATCTGCTTGCCGGTGGTCAGATCCCACACCTGGAGCGTCCAGTCCTCGCCTCCGCTGACGATGCAGGGGCGGCCGTCGATCGTTGTCGTGAGCACCGACAGCACCCAGCCGTCGTGACCGGTGAGAGGTCGGCCGATCGGCCGGCCGGTGGTCAGGTCCCATACCCGCACGGTCTCGTCCTCGCTGCCGGTGACCGCCACGGGGCGGCCGTCGACCACCCCCGTCGCCACCGCTCGCACCGCCTCCTCGTGGCCGGTGAGCGGCTCGCCGATCTGCTCGCGCGTGGTCAGGTCCCACACTCGCACGGTCTCGTCGTGGCTGCCGGTGACCGCGACGGGACGGCCGTCGAGCACCGCCGTCGCCACCGCGCACACAGCATGGGTGTGGCCGGTGAGCGGCTCGCCGATCTGCTCGCGCGTGGTCAGGTCCCACACCCGCACGTCGCCGCTGCCGGTGACCGCGACGGGGCGGCCGTCGAGCACCGCCGTCGCCACCGCCGACACCGCAGCTGTGTGGCCGGTGAGGGGTTGGCCGATCTGCTCGCACGTGGTCAGGTCCCACACCCGCACGGTCCGGTCACCACTGCCGATGAGCGCCACGGGGCGGCCGTCGACCACCGCCGTCGCCACCGAGCACACCTGGCCGGTGTGGCCGGCGAGAGGTTGGCCGATCTGTCGGCCGGTGGTCAGGTCCCACACCCGCACGCTCCGGTCAGTACCGCCGGTGACCGCGACGGGGCGGCCGTCGACCACCGCCGTCGCCACCGCCAGCAACGCGTCGGTGTGGGCGGTCGGAATACGACGCACGGACCGGTCGAGCTGGGAGCCGGTGGCCCACTCGACGCCCCACGGTGCGGCGGGTTCGTCCTCCACCGGTACCGCGGTGATCCGCGCCGACAGCTCCCGGTCCCCGTGACGGGCCGCGTCCAGCGCCAGCAGTTGCCGGCGTACCCCCGCGGTGACGTCACGATGCAGGTGTGTCGAGGCCCGGTACACCGACGCGGCCAATCGCGCCACCGGACCCGACGCCGCATCCAGCAACGCCAGCACCGATCCCGGGTCCGCGTTCACCAGGAACCCCGGATCGGCCAACCGCCCAACGGCCGCGGCGGATTCAGCACGCGGGTGGAAGTCCCGCAGATCGTCAGACATGAACGGCACAGTAGTCGTGCCCGGCAACCACGGCACCGCGGAAAGCGCGACCGCCAGACCCCCGCCTGCACATGGGCAGGGCACCGCCAGGACGCGGGCGCCGGCACACGAACACGAGGCGTCGCCCTTGTCCATGACGCAGGCCCCTGCCTGGACTCCGCCGGTGTCCTCTTCGGCCTGTCCGCGTGAGTGGCGACCAGGCGCCAGGTCCTCAGGCGCCGCTGGCAGGTGGCGAGCACCCGGCCTTCGGGTGCGGCGCGGGCTGACTGCCGGGCGTCAGCCGAGGGCGGCGTCGAGGAAGGCGTGCCAGGCGGCGTGGACGCGGCCGGCGTGGTTCCCGCCACCGTCGTTGCCGTCCTCGCTCCCGTCCTCGCTCCCGTCGCCGTCGCCGTCGCCGTTGGCGAGGAGGTCCAGCAGCAGGCCGCGGAGGACGGCCAGCACCACGGTGGGATTCGCGCCGGTGCCGTCCAGGGCGCGTTCCAGGGGCGGCAGCCACTCGTCCAGCGAGACGGTGCCGAAGTCCAGCCAGGGCCCGGAGCGGCCGAAGGCGCGGACGTACCCCTCGAAGAACAGGCGTAGCGCGCCCCGGTGCTCGGGCTTCGTCAGCCACTCCCAGAGCAGTTCGAGGGTCTCGCGGGCGTCGCCGCCCTCGGTCTCGGAGCGCTCCAGCAGCGCGAGTTGCTCGGCCCGGCCGACCGCCAGGACCTCCCGGACCAACTGCTCCTTCGACCCGAACAGGTACAGCAGCACCCGCGGGCTGGAGCCGATCTCGGCCGCCAGCGGGCGCAGCGAGAGGTCGGACACGTTGTGCTCGGCGACGTAGCGGACGGTCGCGGCGAGGATCTCCTCGCGGCGCCGCGACGGGCGGGAGCGCGCATCTGCGGGGGTGGGGGTGGACACGTGGTCTATCGTTCCACTGAAACGACTGTTTCAGTGGAAGTGCCCTCCTGGAAGGGATGCCACCATGGCCGCCACCGCACCCGGATTCGCGACCGTCCGCGAGGCCGTCTGCCCCGGAGACCTCGGCACCGTCGCCGCCCTGCACGGTGTCCTCTACGCCCGCGAGTACGGCACGGACGAGACCATGGAGGCCTATGTCGCCTCCGGGATGGCCGAGTTGGTCCTCGCCCGGGCCCGCGAGGGCGGTGCGGCGCCCGGTCGTCTGTGGGTCGCCGAGCTCGACGGCCGCGTGGTCGGCGCCACCGGCCTCGTCCGGGCGGACGAACGCCCGGGCTGGGGCCAGCTGCGGTGGGTGCTCCTCGACCCGGTCGCCCGGGGCCGGGGCCTGGGCGGCCGGCTGCTGGAGACCGCCCTGGACGAGGCCCGCGCCCGTGCGTACGAGGGCGTGCTGCTCTGGACCATCGCGGGCCTCGACGCCGCCCACCACCTGTACGCGAAGGCCGGTTTCGAGCTCACCGTCTCCCGTTCCGCCCGCAAGTTCGGCCTGGACACGGTCGAGCAGCGGATGGACCTGCGGCTCTGAGCGGGCGTCTGGCGTAGGCGACTTCCGTCCTTCAGGGCTTCGGGCCGAGGGAGCCGCTCGCCCGGCAGAGCTCCGCGTACCGTCCGGCGCGGGCGAGAAGGTCCGCGTGCGTGCCCGACTCGACGACCCGGCCGCCGTCCAGAACGATGATCCGGTCGGCATGCCGGACCGTGGACAACCGGTGGGCGATCGTGATCGTGGTACGGCCCGCGGAGAGCGCCTCCAGTGCTCGCTGGACCGCCTTCTCGGTGATCGTGTCCAGTGCGCTGGTGGCCTCGTCCAGGACGAGGACCGGCGGATTCCTCAGCATGGTCCGGGCGATCGCCAGGCGCTGTTTCTCGCCGCCGGAGAACCGGTACCCGCGCTCGCCCACGATCGTCTCGTACCCCTTCGGCAGGCTCTCGATCAGTTCATGGATCTGAGCGGCTTCGGCGGCGGCCGCCAGCTCACTCGCGGTCGCTCCGGGCTTGGCGAACCGCAGGTTGTCGGCCACGGTCGTGTGGAAGAGGTGGGTGTCCTGCAGGACGATGCCGACCGTCTCGGCAAGGGTGGCGAAGCTGAGGTCACGGATGTCGACGCCGTCGATGGTGATCCGTCCGCCCGTGACGTCGTAGAGACGCGGAACCAGATGGCCGAGGGTGGTCTTGCCCGCGCCGGTGGCGCCGATGACCGCCAGCTTCTCACCGGCCGGCAGATCGAAGTCGACCCCCCGGAGGACGGGCCCCGAAGCCGGGTAGGAGAAGCTCACCTGCTCGAAGCGGACGTGTCCGTGGCGCCCGGTGAGCGGAACGGGATCCCTGGGCTCCGCGACGTCGACCTCGAGGTCCAGGTACTCGAAGACCCGGTCGAACAGGACCATGGAGCTCTGGATGCCGATGCCGGTCTGCAACAGGGTCATGACCGGCCCGAAGAGGCCCTGTTGGAGAGCGGTGAACGCGACGACGGTACCCACGGATATGGTCGGGCCACCGTACCCACCGACGATTCCGGCCGTCCAGTAGAACGCTATCGGCATCGCGGCCACGATGATCGAGATGATGGACTGGCGCCATCGTCCGGCCATCGAGGACCGGACGGTCAGATCGGCGAGGTCCCGCGACCGCCCAGCGAACTCCTTGACGAGCGTGTCGGTGCGCCCCATCGTGCGGCCCAACAGGAAGCCGCTGACCGACAGCGACTCCTCGATCAGGCTGAACATCACGGCGAGCAGGCTCTGTTGCTGCTCGACGATCCCGCGCCGCTCCGCGCCGACCCTGCGGCTGATCCCGACGAAGAACGGGAGCACCCCCAGGGACACCGCCGTCAACTGCCAGTTCAGGGAGAGCATCGCCAGCAACGTGGCCACCACCGTGGTGGCACTGGCGACGATCGTGGCGGCCGCGCCGGTCACCGTCGACTGCATGGCTCCGATGTCATTGGCGATCCGGGACTGCACCTCGCCCGTGCGGGTCGCCGTGAAGAAGGACAGGGACATCCGCTGCAGATGCGTGTAGACCGCGGTGCGCAGGTCGTCCATCACCCGCTGCCCCAGCGTGACCAACAGGTAGGCCTGGAGCACTCCGGCGGACGTGCTGGCCACCACCAGGGCGAGCATCCCGGCGGCCAGCCCGGTCAGCAGTCCGAGCCGGCCCTGGGGCAGCGCGACGTCGAAGATCTGCCGCAGCATGAACGGCGGTGCGATCGCGGCCAGCGATCCGGCCGCGACCAGCAGCAGCACGGCGCCGAGCCGGAGCCGGTGCGGCACGAACAGGCCCATGGCTCTGACCAGTGGAGCGTGCCGCCTGTTCTTCCGTTCTCCGGCCACGGGGCTCCTCCCTTCTCTCCGTCGGACGCGTCCGTCAGGTGCCCCGGCCCGCGGGCCGGGGCACCGGGAGGATCTGCGTGAGTCGTCATGCCGGACCGGCCGACGCCGCCCGGCCCGGCCCGGCACCCGTCCGTCCGTCCGTCCGTCAGGACAGGGTGAGGAATCCTTCGCGGACCAGCGTGCGCACGAGCAGCAGGCAGCCCGGCTGGTCCAGGCCGCCGGGGATCGAGCCGGCGGTGAACCCCTGACCGTCGCTCTCCGTCACGAACCTGACTTCATCGGCCACGTGGACCGGCAGCTGGATGGTCTTGCTGTGGAACTCGAGCTCGACGACCTCCTCGCCGAGTGCCACGCTCCACCGCAGACCCGGACGACGCCGCACCCGGGTGTCGAGGTTCAGCCGCGGCAGGCTCTCCAGGTCGCCCAGGTGACCGCGGAGCGTCACCGGAGCGAGCGAGGTCGTCTGCTTCACGGCCCTGGCCGTCATCTCCTGGGGCGAGAGCCGGGCGGCGAGCGCATCGATCAGCTCGGCGAAGACGTCCTCGGCCTGCTCCTGGAGGTGCTTGTCGTTGGCGAATCCGATGGGCATGCTCCTGCGGAACCGCTCGTCCCCCTCGAAGACCTCCCGGACCGCGTCGCTGATCAGCGCGGGTATAAGGACCGGGTGGACACCGAAGGTGAGGTGCATCGACGCGGCGTCGTTGGACGTCGCGGCGTGGATGGTGCCACGGGGCAGGTAGAGGAGGCTGCCCGGCTGGAGGTCGAACTCCTCCTCGACCTCCGGCACCTCGCCGGAGTGGTCGTACCTCTGACCCTCCAACGGCAGCGCGTACGGTGCCCCGTACAGCCGCCAGCGCTTGCTGCCGTACGCCTGCATCACGATCACGTCGTGGCTGTCGTAGTGCGGGTCGAATCCGCGGGCCTGCCCGCCGGGGGTGAGGTACACGTTCACCTGGAACCTGGCGTTGACCTCGGCGCTCAGCATCGAGGTGAAGCGCGCCAACGGCTCCCAGCGGCGTTCGAGGGCGTTCAGGATGACGGTCGAGCCGGACCGGTACCGCTCGTACAGCGCCTCCAGCCGGCTGGCGGTCATGTTGCGGCCGGGGGCGCCCAGCTCGGACACCGGGGTCTCCTTGCCCTCGCGGATGACCCGGACGTTCCCGAAGTCCGGACCGGACTGGCCCAGCACCCGGTCCACGTCGTCGAGCGTCAGGAGATCCGCGAAGTGCTCGGGGTCGTTCCTCGGGATGTGCAGTGGCCGCCGCTCCCAGTACTCGTCGCGGAACGTCGGAAGGGAGACCGGGTGGAGAAGGCGGGAGAGGCCGGAGGAAGGCCCGTCTTCGGGCTCGGCCCCCACCCGGTCCGTCAGAGAAGTCATCGAGATCTCGTGTCTCCTAACAGAGGTCGGCCGGCTCTGCTGACGCGGTGACCGGCAGCCATGTCTTCCTTGGCGTTCTTGCTGTCCTTCGGGGAGGGGGCGCGCCGGGAGCGCGGCCCCTCCCCGGCCCGTGAGACTTCTCGGGCGGGCTCTGCTCAGGCGAGGTCAGTCGGTGTCGTCGATGAAAAAGTCCTTATGACCGGAGTCGTTGTTGTTGTTGTCGTCCGCGGGCCCGAAGCTGATGTCATCGGGCGTGATGGCCGTTTCCACGTCCGGAGCGCGCACGACGACGATGTCGGCCGGGTCGAGGCTGTGTGTCAAAGGAACTCCCTTCTGAGAGCCGGTGGAATCTCCAGCGTGGGATCCGCAGTGATTGTCCGTCTACAGGAGGGCGTGAAGGCCCAGGTGAGTGGCGGACAACCCGAGGTGGCCGCGGACAACAGAGGGGGAAGAGCGGGATCCGAGGTTGTCCGCGCCGAGCCCGGCCGGACTCCGGACGATCCTGCGAGCAGGCCGGTTGTCGTCCGCCCGGCTGTGCGCGGCGGAGCATCGGCGCGGTACGGGCGGGTCCGGATACGGAGCATCTACCTACCGCGAACCCCGTCGGCACGGCGTTCGTCCGGGGGAGTCGTCCTCGCCCCGCGCCGGTGATCACCGTCCTGCTGGTACGGGGCACCCCGCAGAATGGCTTCGCCCTGTCACCAACGGGACGGGCAGCTTGGTGTCCCGACTGGCCCTTGGGGGCCGCCAATGGGCAAGGTCGCGATCTACAACTGGCGTACTACGCCCGGCTTCCCGCGCGCCGTCCGGCCGAAGCGGTGATCGTGTTCCGGCCGGACGGCGTCCACCGCAGTGTGGCGGCAGCGGAGGCAGCGCGCTCCTGGGTGACGTCGTCTCGTCCGTGGCAGCCGGCCCCAGGGAGGAGATCGTCGCGCTGGTCCTGCCCCGCCGCCCGCGGTGGACGCCTCCTGGCCGGAGACGTCCACCGCGGCGGCGTCGGGTGCCGAACCCGTTTGACAGAGCGTGTTTGTGGCGATCCGTCAGTCGGTCGGCCGGAGTGCCGACACCGATTGTCCTTGCCCCCTACCCGGTGGGCGACGCTGTTCGGCCGCCAAGGGCATCATCGTCGGATCCGCCGGAGAGCCCGTCGCCTGCAAGTGGGGCACCGACACCGCCGCCGGCTGGAAGCCGACCTGCTACTCGGGGGTCTCCTACGCGCCGATCGGCGCCATCACCAACAAGTTCGGGATCTCACTCGCATGAGGCGTACCACCAGAACCCTGTTCACCGCCACCGCCACCGCGGTCGCCGTCGGCATCGGCGCCACCATCACCATGCTCGCCGCCGCCACCACCCACCCCGGCGACGACGAAATCCTCACCCTGGCCTCCCGCATGGGCGGCAACACTTACCACGTCTGCAACATCGGCCTCACCGCCGAAGGCCTGGACGCGGACATCATCGGCGACCACCAGAAGGCCAGCCGCGAACTCCAGAAAGCCACCGGACGCCACGTCACCCTCCACACCTGTCACCTCGATCCCGGCATCGAACAAGGCAACCGTGCGCACCCCGGAGCCGACCGCTACGCCCGCACCGTCCGGGGCGACGGTTTCACCGTCTACATGGTCGACCAGATGCCCGACCACCGGGTGCGCGCGGGCGTCATCGGCGACCAGGCCAGGGCCCAGCATGCCTTCGAGGAGGCCTTCCCTGGCCAGATCGTCGTCCACAACACCCACCAGCCGCTCACCCTGCCCGACCCGCCCCCCGTTGTGCCTTTCGGCGACTTCGTCCGGCAACTCGCCCACGAGCACCACCAGACCGGCCCGGCTCCGCCTGTCACCGTCGACGAGGAGCACCAAGTCGTCTCCGTCACCTGGTCCGGGCCGATGCCCCCCGACGTCCTGCAGATCCTGCGCCGGGCGCTGCAGGACGTCACGGTGTTCGTCAACGGCGTCGCGGTGACGAAGGTCCCGTAAGGCTGAGCTGGACTGCAGCCGCGGCCCGGAGAAGACCCGGGTCTACGGCGGCCTGCGTGTCGTCGACGGACAACAGGTCACCATGACCGTCTCTTCCCGGAACAGTGTCTTCTACCAGTAGTTCCTCCAGCGCCACCGCGAACTCGACCACCGCCTCGTCCTCCGCGGCTGGCATTTCATCGAGCACGCCTACCATGACGCCCTGCGCGGCATCACGAGGCCCGCTCTGCGCACCCGCGCCGTGCGCTACGACCTTGACCGGACCGCAGCAGTCCCTGCTGCGGCTCCCACCTCGACCTCGCGCGCTGCGGCGGCTCGGCGGTGAGCAGCTCGGCGGTGGCCGGGTTCTCCTCGGCGGTCAGCCACAGGTCCGCCACCGCGCCGCGAACCCCGGCCGCCGCCACGCCGGCCAGGACCACCAGCAGCCGCGGGAACGATCGCCAGCGCCGCTCCCACGCCAGGCCCAGGCCGTCCGGGCCCGCCTGCTCCCTCCGCGTTGCCAAGGTCGAGCGCTCCTACGGCTTCACCCGCCCCGCCGGGGCGTAGGGCTACACGACGGGCGGGTGGCCGGGATCCCAACTCCCGTCATCCGTCCGCCAGCGGAGTGGTAAATCCCTCTCAACTAGCGCCCCAACTAAGGGCTTTGGCCTGAACGTGCCTACGTCGCCTCCTCGGCGCCTGCCTACGCTCCCCTCGAACCCCGGCCGCTCCGGCCGTGGGACCGACTCCAGGGGGAACACCCAATGCGTATTCGCCACGCCGTCGCCACGGTCACCCTCGCGACGACCGTCGCGCTCACGATGAGCACCGACGCCTCGGCCGCCCCGGCCCCGCGTCTCGCCTGCGGGGTGAGCGACCAAGGCCTCCCGGGCAACATCTACAACAATGGCGTCTACGTCGGCCAGGTCGAGCAGCAGTACGACAGCTGTAGCCGGACGGCGATCGCCCACTTTCAGTGGTCCGGCGGCTTCCAGGGAAACGGCTCCCAGGTCAAGGTGTACCTGATGGCGAGCAACGGCTACACCGGTCAGGCGACCATCGGGGACCAGAGCAGCAAGGACGTCTACGGCTACGTCAACATCCACGCCACTTCCCCGGACATCTGGACGGCCATCGCGTCGCTCGACCAGATCTGCCCCGCCTACAGCACCCAGCACGACTACTCCAACGGCGCCTCCCTGGCGGGCCCACAGGACAGCAACTGCAGCATCCCCAACCCGTAGCCCGTAGTCCGTAGTCCGCAGTCCACGCTCCCGGGTTTCCCGGCCGGGAAACCCGGGAGCGCGTCGGCACGCGGCGTGGCAGGGTGAGCCCATGACCTCCCTCAGAAAGGGCGATGCCGCGTAGGCCGCCCGGCGTCCTGCGCGCCCAGGCGAGGTACGCCCGGGGCTCGCAGCCCCGACCGTTCAGCCAGATCCGGGGCGGGAACTCGGTCCTTACGGGATCACGGTGAGCGTGTGCTCCCAGGCGACATCCAGGTCGACGTCGAGACCACGCTCGCACCGCCGTGGGTACTGGCTTGGCCCGACCGCCGGTCTCAACCGTCCTCCCGCTCAGGTTCAGCGGCCTACTCGCTGGCGTCTCCAGATGCCTGGAGGAGCCCGCGGAACTGGCTGTGCCCTCGGGTCGCTGCGCGGTTGATGATCTCTTCCGCCAACTGGGCCCACTTCGGATCGGCCAGACCGGTGCGCAGTAGAGTGCGGATGTCGGCTTCCCGGTAGCGGGGCGTCTGGTCGTAGGGGCCGAGGGTCATGATCCAGTCTTTGAGGAGGAGCAGGACCTGCTCGGTGTGGGCGTCGGCGGCGCGAGTGAGGTAGGTGAACGTCGTGGAGTCGGTGCGCAGTTAGAAGTGATCTCATTTGGCCTTGTAGGCTGCTCGCGTGACGATCGTGGAGCGCTTGGTGCCGGATGAGCTGTGGGAGCTGTTCCAGTTGGTGGTGCCGGCGGCGCCGAGTCGGCCGCAGGGCGGTGGCCGACGCCGATACGGGGACCGCGAAGTGCTGGCGGCGATCGTGTTCGTGGCCACCTCGGGATGCACCTGGGCTTAACTTCCGCCCTGCTTCGGTCCGTCCGGGCCCACCGCCCATCGCCGCTTCACCGAGTGGAGCAGGGCTCGAGTGTGGGCCAAGCTCCACCGGGTCGTCCTGGACGAGCTCGGCGCGCGGGGCGAGTTGGACTGGTCGCGGTGCGCCGTCGACTCGGTGAACATGCGGGCTCTGAAAAAGGGGAGTTGACGGGTCCGAATCCTGTCGATCGGGGCAAGTACAGGTCGAAGATCCACTTGATGACGGAACATACCGGTTTGCCTCTGTCGCTGGCGATCTCCGGAGCCAACGTCCATGACAGCCAGGCCCTGATCCCGCTCGTCGATGCGATCCCGCCGATCCGCTCGCGGCGCGGACCGAGGCGACGCAGGCCCGGCAAGCTGCACGGCGACAAAGCCTATGACCACCGCTTCATCCGCTCCTACCTGCGACGACGCCAGATCCCCGCCCGCATCGCCCGCCGAGGCGTCGAGTCCTCCCAAAGCCTCGGCCGCCACCGTTGGGTCATCGAGCGCACCGTCGCCTGGCTCGGCGGCTTCCGTCGACTGCACCGCCGCTACGAACGCAAGGCCGACCACTTCGCCGCCTTCGCCAGCATCGCCGCAGCCCTCATTTGCCTCCGGAGGATCCCCAAATGAGATGACTTCTTAGCCGCTGGCGTCCAGCAGGACGTGGAACTGCTGGAGGATCCACTCGTCTGGGAAGCGGCCGCTGGCGGCTAGGGCCGGGAGGGTGTCGATCAGCTCGGTGCGCCCGTCCGGCTCGGTCGCGCTCGTCACGGCGGCCAGACGCCAGGTCCACCACGCCTGCACGCGCGGCAGGGCCTCGTCGGAAAGGCCGGGCCCGCCGGTGCCGAGGAGGGTGGCGAGCTGCTTGAGGACGCTCGTGCTGGAGCCGCGGTAGTAGTCCGGGATTGGGGAGTCGTCGCCGTCTAGGGAGAAGCGACCGCCGAGGTGCAGGCCTAGTGGAGTACGAGCGGGTTCCCGCTGGCTGCTCGCGAGCACCATCGCGGCATCTCAGCAGGTAGGGGCGGGGTTACCGGGGCGTCGCTCGATCGTGTGAGATTCCAGCGGTAACTCGCAGAATCTGTCAGTGTGTCCCGTAATTTGCTGGCTCGTGGCAGATTCCGAAACTCGCGTGCTGACGCTCGTGCGGCCCGCCCCGGACTCGGCCGTCCCGGTCGACCCGGCGGCGGTCTCGGTCGAGTCCGGCCTGGCGGACGTTGTCACGCTCCAGCGGCGGCGCCAGGCCCGGATCTCGGTGCAGGACGAGGAGAGCTTCTTCCTCGACACCCTGTCCGAGTACCAGTGGGCACGCGACGCGGCCGGCCTGGAGCCGAAGACCCTGGACGGGCTGATCAAGCCGGTGATCGAGGTCTGCGAGTACTACGGCACGGTGCCATGGCAGCTCTCATCCCTGGGCCCTGGGCGTCCCGGGTGCCCGGCCGCGCCCGCTCCAGCTCATCGTCGGCACACACCGCTACGCGGCCCAGGCCCGCAAGATCGTGCGCTTTGAGGGCGGCGGGCGCTGGGTGAACTCCGGGTGGAAGCGCAAGCTGAACAGGCAGCGCACGGTCGGGCCCGACCAGTCGGCCGTGCTGGAGCCGCAGGCGTGGGGCCAGATTCCCCTGTTCACCATGGCGCGCACCCTCACTCGCGATACGGCCCGCGCCATCGCCGTCCGGCAGTTGTCCGGCTGGGACCGGGCCGAACCGGCGCTGCTGGCGTTGGTGGCCGAGCGCCGCATGAGCAACGCCTGGCGCTGCCAGGTCGCCGAGATGGTCCGGCTCGCCCTGGCGGTGCGCGAGGCCGAAGGCGCCAAGCCCACCTCAGGGCGGCTGCTGAGGGAGCTGCCGAAGTTCGCCGACGTGGTCTGCCTGGTCCTCCTGGGCGCCGGCCTGCTGGCCGACGAGTCCCTTCCCGACCCGCGGCTCGCACCGCGCTCGTGCCGCGACTGCAACACCTGGATGCCCGGGGGCGAGCACGCGGCATTTCGCTGCGACCCGTGCCGGAACTGGAGCAGACGCCGCCACCGGCAGCCGGGACAGTGCGCGCGCTGCCGCCGCGAAGGGCTTGCGCTGGGCGCCGGCCACTGCCGCGCCTGCCACCCTCACCGCGACGACCTGAGCGTGCCTGCCGCCACGCAGTTGGTGATCCACCTGCCTACCGGCCCGGGCGGACCGGGCCCGCAGCCGAAGGCCGGCGAGCACTGGCCGGTGCCCGTGGACGCGACGCCCGCGACGACGCTCTGCCGGGGGCAGGAGGCCCTGTTCACGATGCGCCGCGACTGGTCCCCGGTGCTGGCCCGGCTGCGCAGTCGGCCCTGGGGCGAACTGCCGCTGACCGGTGCGGCCACCGCGCTGGTGGAGGACTTCGCCGAGCTTCGCCGCGACCAGAAGGAGTCGGGCTTCCGCAAGAACATCCGCACCCTCACGATCCTGGCCTACTGGCTCGGAGTCGAGAACGCCTTCCACGAGCGGGACGTCCACGACCTGGCCCGCCTGGACGAGCACCTCGCGGCCAAGCCCGTCTGCCAGTTCCTGCGCGCTCGCGGCCTGCTCGTCGACGATCCCGGGATGCACCGCGACCGCGACCTGGTCTGGATCGAGAGGGTGCTGGCCACACTGCCGCGACCCGTCGCTGAGGAGGTCGGCGCATGGGCGCAGGTGCTGCGCGGCCGGGGTCCCCGGGAGAACGAACCGCGTAGCTGGGAGAGCATCCGCAGCTACCGGGGCTACCTGCGGCCGGTCCTCACCGCGTGGACGGCGGGCGGCATGACGACCCTTCGGGAAGTCACCGCGGACCACCTCCAGGACGCGCTGGACAGCCTCGGCGGTACCGCCCGACGCCAGCTCGCCATCGCACTGCGCAGCCTGTTCCGGGCGCTCAAGCGCGAGCGATTGGTCTTCCGCGACCTGGCCCGCCACCTGCCCGTGGGCGACGTGACCGGCCTTCCACGTCCGGTCCCCTCCGACCTGCTGGCTGGCGTGCTCGACCAGGCCGCCACCCCGTTCGCACGCCTCGCCATCGCCCTGGCCGCCATCCACGCAGTCCCCGCCTCAGAGATCCGCACCGCACTCACCGCCGACCTCAACCTCGCCCGCAGCACCCTCGAACTGCGCCGCGGCCTGCGGCGGCACACCCTCTACCTGGAGGGGCTCACCACCGCCTTGCCGCCGACTGGCTGACCTACCGCCACCAGCGCTGGCCCACCAGCGTCAATCCCCACCTGCTGGTCACCCAGAAGACCGCCCTCGATCCGGACCACCCGGCCGTGCACCGGATCACCATGCAGGGGGTCCTGCCCAAGGGGCAGACCCTCGACAGGCTCCGGCAGGACCGGATCCTCGACGAAGCCTTCGCCACCGGCGACCCGCTCAAGCTCATGCGGCTCTTCGGCATCACCGAAGACACCGCCATGCGCTACGTCGGAACCGCTTACCCGGAGCGCACCGCGAAGCTGCCCCGGTAGCTGGCCAGGCCCTCCACCCGCTTCGTCGGCTTCCGTCTCAAGTCCACCACGGTGGACTTGAGACGGCGTGGAGGACCAGATCGGGGCCCTGGGCCTGATCCTCCACGCCCTTGTGCTGTTCAACGCCCGACGGCCTCTGCGCGACCCGTACGACACTGGCGAGTGACAGCCCGCCCTCTAGGAGCTGTCCGGCCGATCATTGATGGCGTGCTCTGGCTGCTGCTTGGGGCGCCTGTGGCGGCGGCCTGAAGCCGATTGCCAGAGATCTGCTGCTGCGCGACCATCGTCGGATGGATACGGATGAGGTTCGGAAGCTGATTCGGGTTGTGCAGACGTGTTCTGTGGCTTTGTACGTGAGTACCGAGTTTTGAGAGCACTCGGGTGCTTGCCTCGGGGCCATGGTTGTGCTCTGCACGACGAGGGGTCCCTGGTGCTGCCGAAGTCCAAGGTCGATCTGTACGCGGCGATCCGCCGTGATGCTCGCGCGGGCCTGTCCGGCCGCGCGTTGCAGCGCAAGTACCGCGTCGGGTTCCTGGGTACGCCGCCCCCAGCGGCGGCGGGCCGGGAGACGGCCGGTGGCCGACTCGCACATGGCCTGTTCTTCCCTTCCTGAAGGGCGGGAGGGAGGGCCTAGGGTCAGGTGACGGTTCTGAGCGAGGAGAGAGGTCCGTGTGACCACCCAACGCTACGGTGATCTAGAACTGCGCTTCACTCCGGACATCCGCCGGGTCTGGCCCAACGTCATGCCTGGCGTCCGGCACGACTCCGCGATCTACGCCGCGAACGAGCCCATGCGCGACGGCTGGGGTCGCGCTGCGCACCACTTCGGGCCGCCCCTCACCGCCGGCGGCCTCCCCCGGGACGGTGCCGCACTGCTCCTGCGGGACCTTTCGGCGGACCGGAGCATGCTCCGGCCACCCGTGCGCTACGACCGGATCGGCGACCTGCCCCAGGATGTCTCCGTCGGGATCTGGCGGCCCGTCCCCCCGGACGGCTACATCGCCCTCGGCGACATCGTCGCCACCAACGCTCCACATCCCGATTTTGGTTCTTTCCCGGTGGTGTGCGTCAAACGGGAGCACAACGGGCGCTTGTACGTCCGACGGGGCGAGTTCGGCGACAGGTTGCTGGAGAGCGGGAACATGCGGCTGTGGTCGGTCGTGGCGCCACAGCAGTCGAACCAGGACACCGAGGAGCGGCTGTTGGTGCCGCCTGGGGGATTCACGGCGGTGTTCACGGCCGACCGGCCGTCGTCGACGCCGACCGGTTGGGTGCTGGACCTGCCGGCGGTCGTGGAGAGGCGTCCCGGGCCGGGTGTGCCACGCCTGACCTCGTTCGACCGGCCGCCCGCGCAGACGACGGTGACCGACCGCACGGTCACCGTGCCGTACTTCATGGTCGAGGACCCGGTCCGCGACGCGCACTGGCAGATCCGCAACTCGCCGTTCTACCGGATCCGCCGCCTCCGGCGCTTCGACGTCGCCCTGTTCCGCGACAACCGCAACGGGACGGTGCAGCAGGAGCAGTCGGAGGCCGTCACCACCGGTGTCAGCCGGGAGGACAGCACCGCCTTCAACATCACCACCGGCATCACCGTTGGCGTGGCGGTCGGCATCGAGGTGTCCGCGAAGCCCTTCGGCATGGGCGTCTCCGGAACCACCACGTACTCGGTGTCGGCGACCGTCGAACTGGGCTACGAGAGGCGCCGGAGCGTGACCGTGATGAACGAGGTGACCAGGACGTACGGGCTGGCCGTGCCGCCGCGCAGTTCCGGTTGCCTGTGGATGGAGCACCACCAACTCGTCCCGGTCCGCGCGGACGGCACCGAACTCGGCCCCCGGGCCTCGCTCGGCTTCCGCACCGACCACTACGTGACCGGCGAGTTCCCCGGCGGGGCCGGCGTGCGCGCCTTCACCGAGGAGGACGGAGGCGAACGGACACCACTGCCCGACAGCATCCCGCCCACCGTCATCACCACGGCCACGGAGGACGATCCGTCCTGACTGGGGTGGGGGGGGGGGGGCGGGGGGGGGGGGGGGGGGGGGGGGAGTGTTTTTATCCCCCCGCACCAAAAAAACTCTCACCGCTTCTTGGAAGCATGC
>NZ_JBWKER010000063.1:4890-20369 GCF_056435345.1 Kitasatospora sp. NPDC043950 | reverse complement strand
CCCCCCCCCCCCCCCCCCCCCCCCCCCCCCCCCCCCCCCCCCCCCCCCCCCCCTTTCTTCCCCCCCCCCCCCCCCCCCCCCCCCCCCCCACGTTGGGACATTCTCGCGCCCCCGACGCGCCAGAACCGCTGCCACTTCTCATCGACACTCGGGGCTCCAACCATCGCCTTGTGCTGCCATCTCGCACCAACAGGTGCTCTCGGTCCGCAACTACGCAGCCATGTTCTGCCTACCCGTCGCAGTGGGATGCCTGGACGGCAGACGGCCAGTACCTGTATCTCCGATACCGGCATGGTGAGGGCTGCGTCGAGTGGCATCCTGGGCCTGAGGATGATGCCGACACGCCGGACTCTTGGAACGAGGGCCTCTCGGGGCTCCTCGTCGAATGGGACGACGGCACCGACGGCGGTGTCATCAGCCTTGAGGACTTCCTCGCGGCAGCGGGTTTGGTGCTGGCGCCGGGTGGCTTACCGGTGGTTTGTTAAACCCGTAAGTAGAGATCAAGGGCTCGGCCAGTGGCCAACGAGGTGATGAGGGCTTGGAGTTCGGGTGGCGGGGGCGTTTGCGACCAGGCGTGCCAGTAGCGTTGGAGGGTGTGCCAGGGGTCGAGCCAGGCCCGGATTGCTCGGATGGCCCGGGGCCAACTGGGTTGCTGGGGCTGGTGGGACACGGGTGTGCCCCCTCTCTGGCCAGTCTGCGGTTTCGGCTGGCTGGGCCTGGTCCTGTGCTGTGGTTTCTTCGGCGAACCAGGCGTCCCAGCAGAAGGAGAATGCGCAGTTCACGAGGGTCTGGTGGCGGCGGATCGCTGTGTCGGAGCGGACCTGGAAGTCGGCCCGGCCTAGTTCGTCCTTGACCTGCTTGTGGCTTTGCTCGATCCAGTGCCGCAGGCCGTAGAGCCGGACGAGCTCGGCCAGGCCGGCGGGCGGGTGGGGACTGTCGGCGGTGCGGGGTGAGCCGGGTCGGGGCAGGTCGGTGGCCAGATACCAGGTGGCTTTGTCCGGCAGGGTGCCTGGGTCTGCGGTGGCCACCACCAGGCGGGTCCACCCGTCGGGTCCCCATGCTCCGAGGCGGGCGTCGGCGGCCCACCAGGTCTCGGTGTGCCCGTCGCGGAAGGTGCGGACAACCGGCGTCCACTCGCCTGGGTGCTCGGGATCTGTCCAGGTCAGGGCGTGTGCCGCTTCGACCGGGGTGTGCGCTTGGTCCCTGTAGGCTCAGGTACCGCGGCGGGGCTTGAGGGCCATGACGAACGGCAGGCCGGCCTCGCGCAGGGTGTGTCGGAACTCGTCGTGGTCGCCGTAGCCGCAGTCCGCCACCACCGCCCGGAACGTGACCCCGGCCCGCTGGGCCTGGCCGGCAAGGTCGGTGGCGAGCTGCGGCTTGGTGTGAAAGTCGGGGTCGTTGCGCTTCCTCGGGAAGTGGTGGGCCGGGGTGTAGGGCACCGCGTGTAGCGGATAGTAGAGGCGCTCATCCGCCCAGAGCGTGGTTACCGTGACGACGGCGTTGTCCGTCTTCCCGAGCCGGCCCGGCCACTGCCGCCCGACATGGGCGGTGGCCGTGCCGTCCTTGCGGTTTCCGGAGTCGTCGATCACCAACACGCCCTGGCCGTGTGGCGCGGTGGCCGGATCGGCCAGCAACAGCTCGAGCCGACGGGCGTTGACCTGCTCGAACTTCCACGTCGACTCCGACAGGAAGAACTGAAGCCGCTGCACCGCCGGATGCTGAGCCCCGGCCACCGGCTCGGCCCCGGCCAGGGCCGTGAGCGTCTTGTTCCGGTCCCGCGGCAGTAGCAGACCGGTCAGGTACTCGCGGAATCCTCGCCGCTGGGCGAGTGAGCTGAAGAGGTCGTCGAACCTGGCCGCGTACCCCTCGAGGGGCCCGGGAGCCGGTGGACAAGGTACGCGCGCGGTCATGGCAGCACCCCCGAAAGACTCTCCTCACCGATACTGCCGACCTGACCCCATGTCAACAAACCACCGGTAAAATCGCTCTCCCGCTGCGCACTTCGCAGGATGGCATGTGTTCGGACCGGGCTGACCGGGCCGACGCCCGCACCGGGGCCCTCGGGTGCGCGCGCGGCCGCCGCGGCGGGAACCGCCCGGGTGCGGCTCGCGGTGACGAACCGGCCCTCTGGCAGCGGGGTCCACGGCGGGCCTCGCCTGCTCAGAGCGCGGGCACCGCCCGTACCGGCGCCGGACTGCCGGTGCCGGCCCGGTGTTGTCCGTCCGGCGGGGAGGTCGGTTACTGGCATCGGGGTCTGTGTCCTGGTGCCTGTCGGCCCGTCAGGCCGATCCAGCCGGGGGGTGTCGGGGTGGCGCGGTGAGTGACGTGTAGTGCTCGGTTCCGAGGATCCGGTACCTGACGTCCTCGGGCAGGCGGGTCAGGATTCCGGGGAGCGGGCGCTCTCCCTCGACCTGGCTGCGGTGGGCCGTGATCGCGGCCCACTTCTGGTCCAGCCACTGGCGTACATCGCATGTCACGTCGGCCAGGGTGTCGGGGACGCTCAGCACGGATTTGCCGACCCGGCTCAGGAGCGGCCCGAGGTCGGCGATCGCCGAGTGGGGGTGGGTGGCCATGTGGACGGCGGCGGGCTGCCAGGGCTCCCCGGCGTCCGGGTAGAGGTGTTCGAGTCCGGAGGCGGCGATGGCCAGCAGGGTCGCCCGGTGGGTCTGCCGGTGGTCCGGGTGGCGGGTCAGTTGCCCGTAGGCGTCGTGGGTCAGCACGATGTCGGGCCGAACCGCGCGGATGTGCCGCACGATGTCCTCGACCACGTGGTCGACGGGCGCGTCGCACAGCCGCGGCCGACCGGGAGCGGATTGCGGGACGCGGGCGTCGGCGTAGCCGAGCATCCTCGGTACGCCGGCGCCCAGGATGTCCAGGGCGTCGGCGAGTTCGGCGGCGCGGTGGCTGTCCTCGGCCCAGGTGGCGGTGACGACGGCCGTCCGGACGCCGGACGCGGCGTGCTGGGCGAGGGTGCCGCCGACGAGGAGCGATTCGTCGTCCGGGTGTGCGAGCACGGCGAGCAGGGACGGCAGGGACGGCAGGGGTGGCATGGCAGGTCCTCCTTGTTCGGCGGGCGCAGGGTGAGCGGCTGGTGACGGCTGCCCGGGGCGGAGGCGGGCGGCGAGGGTGGCCATGTCGGTGGTGAAGCGGCCTGCGAGGTCGACGCCGGTCTCCTGGGCGATGACCATGAGCGAGAACAGGCAGTCGGACAGCTCGTGGCCGATGGCCCCGGTGCTCGCGGCCACGTCGGCGCGGTGGCCCTGGTGGGCCATGACCAGTTTCGCGAGGTCGCCGACGTCGCCGGTGAAACCGAGGACGAAGTCCGACAGGCCCCAGGTGCGACCCAGCCTCCGCCGGTTGATCTCGTCGTAGAGGTCGCGTACTTCGCCTGCGGCGGCGGACATCTCGTCCCAGGTGGTCATCGGCTGCTCCGTTTCGGGTGCGTGGTCGGGTGGCATCGGCGGCGGGTGCGGTCGTGTTCGCCGGGGTCGGGGGCGATGCGTTCGAGTTCCTTGTCGGTGAGGCGGCCGCCGTCGAAGGTGACGCCGATCTTCCAGGGCCGCGGTGGTTCCGGCGGGGTGAAGGAGAGCATCAGGGGGCGGGGGCGTCGTCAAGGGCGGCGGGGACGAAGCCGATCTCCTCGGCGGTCTCGCGCAGTGGCGCATGTCCACGGGTCCTCGTCGTTGTCGAGGAGGCCGCCGGGGTAGTGGTATTCGCCCGGGTGGTGGGCGGAGGTGAGCAGGAGCGGCCGGTCGTGGCGGTCGGTCAGGAAGACGCCGGCGTAGGAGATGCCGTGCGGCAGGGTGGGGACGAACCGCCCGGGCGGGACGAAGACCATGGTCAGGCTCCTTCCTGGTCGTGACGGCCGGGGTGGCCTAGCCGGGTGCGCAGGTCGGCGGCGAGGCGTTCGGCCCGGCCGGGGTTGTCGGGCAGGAGGCCCGCGCCCTCGGTCATCAGCGCGTGGAACTGCTGCTGCTCGTAGGGGGTGCCGGGTGGTAGGGCGGCGATGTGCCAGTGGACGTGGGCGTTGCCCTGCATGCTGCCCAGGCTCAGCAGGTAGAGGCGTTCGGTGGGGACGGTCGCGGCGAGCGCGGTCGCCACGCGGTGCACGACCAGTTGCAGGGCGAGGTACTGGTCCTCGGTGAAGCCGCTGACGGTGTCCTCGACGTGGGCGCGCGGGGCGACGAGGAGCTTGCCCGGCAGGGTGGGGTAGCGGTCGAGGAAGGCGACGTGGACGCCGTCGTCCAGGACGATCCGGTGTTCGTACCCGGGCTCACCGGCGAGCATCGAGCAGATGAAGCAGGGGCCTTTGCGGGCCCGCTCGTTGTAGGCGTCGAGGTCGAAGGCGGTCACCGCGTCCAGCCTTCCGAGCCGGGGCGCAGCGCCATGTAGCCGTCGACGGGGTCGAATCCGAGGGTGCGGTAGAGCGGGGCTCCGGTTTCGGTGGCACGCAGCTCGATCGATCCGCAGCCGCTGTGCCGGAGTGCCTGGACCAGGGCGGTGGTGACGGCGCGGGCGTGCCCGCGGCGTCGGTGGGCCGGGTCGGTGGCCACGGTGTGGATCCGGGCCCACCGGCCGGTGGGGTGGGTGGGGCCCCGGTAGCCGCGGTAGACGATGCCGATGGCGCAGGAGGCCAGCGTGCCGTCGTCGGCGGGGACGACGTAGGCGAGCAGGTTCGGGTCGGTGCCGAGCCGTTCGCGCATGTCGTCGCGGAAGGTGGTGCGCCAGTCGTCGGTCAGCCGGGCGCCGTCGAGCACCGCGACGCGCAGGCGCAGCAGTTCGTCGGCGTCCTCGGGGCCGGCGGGGCGTACGGGGGATCCGGTCATGCGGGACTGCCTCCGGGGTTCGGTGGTCACTCGGGTGGTTGTCGGGGGAGGCCGGGGCGGACGAGGTGTCGGTCGGTGCCGCCGTCGGGCCGGTGCACGGCGCGGTAGGCGTACGGGATCCGGTTGGTGGGGAAGGGTGACGGTGCCTTCCTCAGTCCTGGACCAGGTCGCGGGGGTCGGCGCCCTCGGCCCAGCCGTGGGTGGAGAACCCGCGGCCACCGGACAGGTACGCGGACAGGGCGGCGTGGGAGGACGGGAACATCGGCAGCGGCAGCCCGCCCTCGGGCGACCACACCACGGCGAGGTGTTTACCGGGCTCGGTGTTCGTCAACTCGCCCTGCCAGGCGGTGGCGAGGAAGACCGACAGCAGGAAGGGGCCCTTGCCGTCCCAGCCCTGGCGGACCTGGATCGTGTGGACCAGTCGCAGGTCGCACGGGTCGACTTCCAGCCCCGTCTCCTCCGCCAGTTCACGGGCGGCGGCCTCGTCCAGGCGCTCGCCGACCTCGACCTTGCCGCCGGGGATCGTCCACACCGGCGTCGTGCTCCAGCTGTTCGTCGCGTAGTTGATCGTCGCGACCCGGCCGCCACTCCGGTCGTGGACGATGACGGCCACCGCCTGTCGCAGGCTTTCCACAGCACTACCTCCAAGGACTCTTGATCACTGACTTCGGCTCGTCAGGGTGATGTTGGGGTGTCGAGGGTCAGGCCGGTGCCGGCTATGAATCCGTCGGGTGTGTCGGGTCGGTACTGGAGTCGCTTGAGTCGGTTGCGGACGAGGGTTTCGAGTCGGTCGAGGGCGACCACGGCAAGGTTGGCGAGGCTGTGCTTGACGTGTGCCCAGACCCACTCCACGGGGTTGAGGTCGGGCGAGTGGGCGGGAAGGAGGAAGACCGTCAGCCGGTCACGCTCGGCGATCAACTCGCCGATGGCGTGGGAGATGTGGGTGTTCAGGCGGTCCCGGACCAGCACGATCGGTGCTTTGGCGAGGTGGTGGACGCCGTCGACCAGAGCGGTGAAGTCGCGCTCGGCCACTCTGCGTGCGGGGACCTGCGGACTGAAGCCGAGCCTGTGCATCGGCCTCGTGGCGCCCGAGACGCTGTACGAGACGTGGAACTTACGCCTGATCAGCATGGCCACCCGCGCAGCCGTCCACACCTGGTCCTCCACCCAGCAGCACTTCTCGCTGATATCGGCGCGAAGCCCGGCCCCGCGACCCGCATGGGTCCGGGCTTCGCAGACTGGCGCTTGGCAGCCTCCTGGCGACGGCGGCTCGGATCATCCTCTCCGGGATCATCCTCTCCGGGCCGCTGATCACCGCGACTCTGATCTGGGCATCCGTCACGCAGCCCGGACGCGCTCGATGAGATCGGCGACGCCGTCAACCTGGCGGTACGGCTTGAACGCCGGCGCGAGCTCGCGGACCAGGCTGACACACCGCTCGGCGCCGATGCGGGTGGCCAGATCGAGGGATTCGGTGGTGACGGCGAGAGCCTGCTCGACGTCGTTGGATTGCAGGAAGCCCTTGGCCTGGTAGGTCAGGAAGATGCCACGCGTCTTGTCCCGGGCCTTGGGCAGGAGGGCCAGGCCCTCGGCCATCCTGACCCGCGCCTCGTCGGCCCGGCCGAGATCGAGCAGGCACTGGCCGGAGTCGACCGCGAGGTCCGCAGGGCGCATCCACGCGCACCAGCCCGGCGCGGGGTCGCTAGCCCGCGTCGACAGTGCGGTCTCGGCGTCGGACAGGTCGCGGTAGCACGCGGAGCGTTCGCCGAGCGCGGCGTGGGCCCTGGCCCGCCGGAGGAACAGCAGCGACCGGGCGGTGGGGTGCTTGGTACCGGACAGTGCGTGGCCGAGCTGGTCCACCGAGATGTTCGGTTGGCCGATCCAGTTCGACTGGTAGGCGAAGTCGGAGAGCACACCGGCGCTGAAGTCGCGGTCACCTGCGGCGTCGGCGGCTTGCAAGGCTCCTGCCCAGAGCTTTCCCGCGGCGAAGTGCTTGCCCTGGTCGAAGCGGTACCAGCCGCAGGTGGTGGCCAGTGACGCGGCCAGGAGGTGCAGCCGCTTGGCGACGGGCTCGGCGTGGCCGCCGCCCTCGATCAGGTCGGTGACGGTCGCGAGATGAGCGTCCGTCAGCTTGATCGTGTGCTGGCGCTGTTCGGTGGGCAGGGTCGTCAGCTTCGCGCTGGTTTGCTCCAGCCAGTCCACGAGCCCGGGGTCCACGGCTGTCCTGCCGTCGAGGGCGGAAGTCAGGCGATCGGGCTCGATCGTGGCCCACTGGGCGGCGAGGCCGGCCAGCGAGACGGCGCTGAAGGTCATGAAGCTGCGGCGGTCCATGGCGGCTCTCTGTGCATCTCGAAGTGCTTGGACGGTGTACGCCGATCCCAGTGGCAGCGGAACCTCGCGGCCGGGCAGCCAATCGGGCCACCCGAACAGCTCCATGTCGGCGATCGGAACGTCGAAGGCTTCCGCGATCAGGATCTGGGAGTGCAGGTTCGGCTGCTTGCGCCAGTTCTCCCACCGGCTGACGGCCGTCTTGTCCGCGCCGGAGCGGAGCCCGTGCTTGCGGGCGGCCCGGTCGAGGAACACGACGAGGTCGCTCTGTGACCACCCGCGCAGTTCACGGGCGTAGGCGAGGGGGTGCCGGATCGGGTCGTCCACGGGGCCAATTCCATCATCGACAGTGACGGACAGCCTACTGCGCGCGAGCGCGGGACAACCCCGGGACTACAGACAATGCCTGTCCAGGAAACCGGAGTTGGCGCTGTACTCGACACGCATCGACAAGTTCCCTCACGAAGCGGAAGGAGTCAGCCCATGAAACGACGCGCGGCGGTCATCGGCCTCGGACACCAGGCACTCGAAGACCACCTTCCCGGCCTGCTCGCCTCCAACCGGGCCGAGTTGGTCGCGCGGTCTGCGACAGCGACCCGGACGCCCTGCGGGCCCAGCAGGACACGCACCACGTCCCGGGCTTCACCCGGGCCGCCGACCTGCTGGACACCGTGGCGCTGGACTTCGTCATCGTCGCGGTCCCGCACCACGCCGGCCGGGCCGTGATCGAGGAGTGCGCCGTCCGAGGCGTGCACGTCCTCAAGGAGAAGCCGTTCGCGACCTCCCTGCCCAAGGCGCGCGAGTTCGCCTCGATCTGCCAGCAGGCCCAGGTGGAGCTGATGGTCACGCTCCAACGGCGCTTCAACCCGTTCCACGCGTCCGTGGTTCAGCTCCTGGACCAGATCGGCACCCCATTCTTCATCGACGGCCAGTACACCTTCCACACCGACGACCCCGGCGCGGGCTGGCGCGGAGACGTCAGCCAGGCCGGCGGCGGCTGCGTCATCGACATGGGCTACCACATCGTCGACCTGCTGCTGTGGTACTTCGGGATGCCCAACCGGATCATGGCCGACTTCTCGACCGCCGCGCTGCCCGACGGCGGGTACGACGCCGAGGACACCGCCGTCATCCAGCTCGGCTACGACAACGACCTGTACGGCACCGTGCGCGGAGAACGGCACCAGCACGCCGATGCTGCCGGCCCGCTCCCGGCACGCCTCTGTCCGCTCCCTGGAGCGGTGCGCCCGCCCCGGCGTGGACGCCGTCGCCCGGCACGTCACCGCCCAGGACCCGGCCGCCCGCGGCCGTTGACTGGGCGGGGGAGGGCAGGACCACCGCCGAAAAGCTGCTGCACACGCAGGGGTCTAGTATCGGCCCCATCGCTATAGTATTTTATTTGTCGCGACCCGATAGGTCGATGGAGAGGCCGTAACGGCCGGAGAGGTAGGACGGTCTTGGCCGGAGAGCCGACAGAGCCGACAGAGCCCATAGAGCCGACGGGGCCGGGAGCGCCGACAGAGGTGACGGACCGGGCAGCGCAGCACGCAGCTCCACTCCACGGGCGCGTCCTGGTGACCACGGGCTGGTTGCGACCGGGGGACGCCGTGCACCGCCACCTCGCCGCGGCCGGGCTCGACGTCGTGCACGGTTCGGTCGGGGACCGGGCCCGCGGCGGCGCGTCCTTGCCGGAGTTGGTGGGTTCCGTCGACGCGATCGTGGCCGGCACCGACCCCTTCGGCGCGGAGCTGTTCGAGGCGGCGCCCCGGTTGAAGGTGATCGGGCGTACCGGGGTCGGCTACGACAACATCGACCTGGCGGCGGCGACCGCACACGGTGTCGCCGTCTGCCCGACCCCGGGAGTCAACCGCCAGTCCGTGGCCGAGCACACCATGGGGCTGCTCCTCAGCCTGGCCCGCAGGATCCCGCAGAACGTCGCATCGGTCCGTGCGGGCGGGTGGGACCAGGCCGGCGGACGCGAGTTGGCCGGTGCCACGCTCGGCATCGTCGGTCTGGGCGCGATCGGCAGACTCGTGGCCCGCGTGGCGCAGAGCTTCGGCATGCGCGTCGTCGCCTACGACCCGGCCGTCGACCGGGACTACGCGACCGAGCACGGCATTCGCGTGCTCGACCTGGAGCAGTTGCTGGCCGAGTCCGACTTCGTCAGTCTGCACCTGTTCCTCAGCCGGCAGACCCACCACCTGCTGGACGCAAAGGCATTCGCCCGGATGAAACGGGGTGCCTTCGTGGTCAACACGGCGCGCGGCGGCGTCGTCGACGAGAGCGCCCTCGCGGACGCGCTCGCCTCCGGCAGGCTGGCCGGCGCCGCGCTGGACACCGTGGAGAAGGAGCCGCTGCCGTCCGACAGCCCGTTGCGCTCCTTCGACAACGTGCTGGTGACGGCACACATCGGAGCCGCCACGGTGGAGTCACGTGCCCGCTCCGGGATGATGGCCGCCCGGTCGGTCGTGACGGTGCTACGGGGTGGACGTTCCGAACACACCGTCAACCCGGGGTCGGCCGCTCACGCAGCGGCGCGCACGCGGCGGCCGGAGGCGGACGGAAGATGACGACGTTTCGTTTCGACGCCAACCTCAAGTGGCTTTTCACCGAGCTGGAGTTCGAGGCGCGCTTTGACGCGGCCGCAGCCGCCGGCTTCGCCGGAGTGGAGTTCCCCTCGCCCTACGGCTACGCCGCTCCCGTCCTTCGGCGTCGGCTGCGTGACGCGGGGCTGACCCAGGTGCTGATCAACACGCCCATGGGCGCGCCCGGAACGCCGACCCGGTCGGGACTGGCCTGCATCCCCGGCCTGGACGGCGAGTTCCGGGCCGGTGTCGAGCGCGGTCTGGAATACGCGACCGCGCTGGACTGCGAGCTGCTGCACGTCGTCGGTGGGATCGTGCCCGACGGGGTCGGTCGGGATCGGGCGTTCGCGCGCTACGTCGCCAACATCGCCTGGGCCGCGGAACAGGCCCGGGAGGCCGGAGTCCGGATCGTTCTGGAGGCGCAGAACAAGCGGGACTGCCCCGGCTTCGTTCTGCAGTCCCAGGAACAGGCGGCCGCGGTGGCGGAGGCGGTCGGCGGCGATCAGGTCGGGTTGTTGCTCGACTTCTACCATCTGCAGATCGACGAGGGCGATCTGATCCGCACCTACCGGCGTTTCCAGGAACGGGTGTGGCACCTTCAGGTCGCCGACCCGCCGGGCCGGCACGAGCCGGGGACGGGAGAGATCGGCTGGCGGGCCGTGCTGCGGGCCGTCGCCGAATCCGGATACCCGGGCTGGATCGGCTGCGAATACGCGCCGGCCGGTGAGACCGTGGCGGGGCTGGACTGGGTGCGGTGGTTCCGGGGAGCGGCGGCGTGACCGCGCCCCGGATCGCGCTGATCAGTGCCGTACCCACGGCGATGGCGCCGGCGGCCGAGGCGCTGCGTGAGGGCTTCCCCGAGGCCGAGGTCTGGCACCTGCTGGACGACCGGCTGCTGTCGGACGCCGACGAACAGGGCGGTCTGACCGCGGCGCTGCGGGCGCGGATGCACCGGCTCATCGAACACGCGGTGCGCGGGGGCGCCGACGCGGTTCTGCTGACCTGTTCGCTGTACGGGGTGGTGGCGCAGGAGGCCGCCGGCGGGGTCGCCGTGCCGGTGCTGGCACCGGACCAGGCGGCGTTCGAGCAGATCGCCGCCGGCGGGCTCCGGCACGTCCTGGTGGTGGCCTCGTTCGAGGCGGCGTTGCGGGACTCGGTGGACCGGCTTCGCACGGTACTGGCCTCGTCCGCACCGGCACCGGGGGTCGAGGTGTCGGGTCTGGTCGTGCCGGAGGCCAAGGCGGTGACGGCCGCGGGAGAGCGTGACCGGCTGGTGTCGGTGCTGGTGGAGGGCGTGTCCGCGGCGATCGCGGACGCCGACGCGGTCTTCCTCGCCCAGTACTCGCTCGCCCCCGCGGCCCGCGCTCTCGCGGCGGCCCTGGAGATGCCGGTGGTGTCCGGTCCGGCGAGTGCCGCGAGCGTCCTGCGCACGTTGCTGTCAGGCCCTTGAAACCCGCCTGCTAAATCCTGTAGTCAAGCCAGCACTGAGCGAGTTTCTGAGTGATTCGTATAGGCGGAGCGCCGTGGCTGCACCCCCACCTGGGCAGCCCCCTCGACTGACGCTCCCGCGATAGAAGCTCCCGCGATTGACACTCCCCGCCCGCGCGAACAGAGAGGTTTGGCGTGGCCCCATCATCTGAGGTCGGCCTGCTGGTCACCGGCTTCGTCGGCATAGTCGTCGTCGTCCTGTTGATCACGACACGGTTGAAGGTCCATCCCTTCCTGGCGCTGGTGATCGGCGCTCTGGGTATCGGGCTCGTCGCCGGGGAGAAGCCCGCGGCGGTCGTCCAATCCGTCACCTCCGGGGCCGGCGGAACGCTCGGGCAGACCGGACTGATCTTGGTCCTGGGCACCATCCTGGGCACCGTGCTCGCCGAATCCGGAGCCATCCGGCGGCTGGCCACCGTGCTCACCCGGGGCCGTTCCCTGCGCACCATCCCCTGGATGGTGAGCCTGCTGGCCTTCGTCGTCGCCCTCCCGCTCTTCTTCGAGGTCGCCCTCGCGGTGCTGCTGCCGCTCCTGTTCAGCATCGCGCGGGAGGTCGAGACCACCATGCTCGACAGTGAGGGCCGCGACGCGAAGGGCAGGAGGACTTCGCCCTACCTGCTCGTGGGTGTCCCGGCACTGGGCACCGTCGCCTCGATCCATGCGCTGGTCCCGCCCCACCCCGGCCCCACCGCCGCCGCGACCGCCCTCCACACCGAGGTCGGGACGGTCATCGGCTACGGCCTGCCGGTCGCCGTCATCACCATGGTGGTCTCCGGCCAGTTCCTGGCCGGCCCGATCGCCCGCCGCGTCTTCCCGGTGCCTCCGCCCAGACTCGTCGAACAGTTCACGCTCAAGGCCGATGACCGGACCCCGCCCGGCATCGCCCTGTCGGTCATCCCGGTGGTGCTGCCGTTGATCCTGGTCGTGGGCCAGTCCGTGGTCACCGTCGCCCACCTGACCGGGGGTTGGGCGAGTGCGCTCGGCTTCGTCGGCCAGCCGGTGGTGGCGCTGCTGATCGCGGTGATCCTCGCGGTCATCGGCCTCGGCTGGGCGCGGGGAGTCAGCGGGCAGCAGCTGAAGGGCCAGGTCGACGACAGCATCGCGGCCATCGCCCCCATCCTGCTGATCATCGGGGGAGGCGGCGCCCTGAGCGGGGTCATGCTGGACTCCGGGATCGGCAAGGCGATCGCCCACCTCACGCACGGCCTGGGCGTCTCTCCGCTCATCCTGGCCTGGGTGATCGCGGCCCTCATCCGGCTGGCGGTCGGCTCGGCGACCGTCGCCATCATCACCGCCTCCGGGATCGTCGCCCCCATGGTGCCCGAGACTCCCGGACTGCACCCGGCGTTGGTCGTCCTCGCACTCGGCTGCGGCTCCATCATCTTCCCGCACATCAACAACGCCGCCTCCTGGCAGGTCAAGGAGAGCTTCGGCATGTCACTGACGGACATGTTCAAGAGCTTCACCGTCATCGAGACCACCGTGTCGCTGCTCGGCTTCGGCTGTGTACTCGCCATATCCGCCCTGGCCTAGGGCCTCTCCTCCCACGACCGAGCCAGACGGAAAGGAAACACCATGATCGGTGTGATCGCCGACGACGTCACCGGTGGCACCGACGTCGCAGCCGCGCTACGACGTCAGGGCCTGCGCACCCTGCTCTGCTTCGGCACCCCCGACGAACTCCCGGCGCAGCAGCCCGTCGACGCCGCCGTCATCTCGCTGAAGACCCGAACCGCCCCGGTGGCAAAGGCAGTTGAGCAGAGTCAGGCCGCCGCGCTAAGGCTGTCCCGAGCCGGAGCCACCCGGCTCTACTTCAAGTACTGCTCCACTTTCGACTCCACCGCCCAGGGCAACATCGGCCCGGTGCTGGACGCACTCGGCCAGGCGACCGGCGGCGACCCGGTCGTCACCACACCGAGCTCGCCCGAGCACGGCCGCACCCAGTACCAGGGGTACCTGTTCGTCGACGGCACGCTGCTGGCCGAGTCCCCGATGCGGCACCACCCCCTGACACCCATGCGGGACTCCTTCCTCCCCAGGCTGCTCGATGCCCAGTCGGCCCACCCCGGCTGTGCCGTGCTGGACCACACCGTCGTCTCCGGCGGCGCCGACCGGATCCGCTCCACCATCCGTCAACACGCCGGGCACACCCGCTACCTCCTCGCGGACGCGCTGACCGACGGCGACCTGTACGCGATCGCCCAAGCCTGCGAGGACCTGCCGCTGGTCGCCGGCGCCGCGGGGTTGGCCGGCGCGCTCGCCAGAGTGCACGCCGAGCGCTCCGCCTCCGCACCCGGCGACCGGGCAGGTCGGCCCGTGCGACCGGACGGTCCCGCGGTCGCCCTGGCCGGAAGCTGTTCCAGGCGCACCCTGGAGCAGATCGATGCCATGCGCGCGGCGGGCCGCCCCGTCCACCGCCTCGACCCGCTGACCGACCGGGAACCGGCCTCCCTCGCCGACCGGGCACTCGCCTGGTACGACGATCTCGGCAGCCGGGCGACCGAAGCAGGGCCGCTGATCCACTCCTCGATGCCGCCGCACGCACTGCGGGACGTCCAGCACGCCCTCGGCCTGGAGCGGTCCGCGTCGATCCTGGAGGCCGCACTCGGTCGCATCGCCCGGGGACTGGCCGAACGCGGGGTGACCCGACTCGTCATCGCCGGAGGAGAGACGTCCGGCGCGGTCGTCAGCGCGCTCGGCGTCGACGGAGGCCAGGTCGGCGCCGAGGCGGCGCGCGGGGTCCCGTGGATCCACACCGCCGCCGGTCTGGACATCCTGCTCAAGTCCGGGAACTTCGGCGAGCGGGACCTGCTGCTCACCGCCACCGCCGCAGGGGGTGCCCGATGACCTCGCGCTCCCCGGACCGCCGCAGGGGGCGCCGCGCGACCGGGCCCTCCCGGACCGCGGCAGGCGAGGAACTGGTCCGCACGGCACGCTCATTGTTCTCCCGCGGCCTCACCCACGGCAGTACCGGCAACCTGTCCGTCCGCACCCCGGAAGGGATTCTGGTGACCCCCACCGGCTCCAGTCTGGGCACGGTCACCGTCGACCAGCTGTCCCTGGCCGACGAGTACGGGCGGCACGTCGACGGACCCCCGCCCTCCAAGGAGGCCTTCCTGCACGCGGCAGTGCTCCGCGCCCGGCCCGACGCCCAGGCCGTCGTCCACACCCACTCCACGCACGCGGCCGCGGTCTCCTGCCTCACCGGCCTCGACCCCGAGGACGCGTTGCCGCCGCTGACCGCGTACTTCGCGATGCGCATCGGACAGCTGCCGGTCCTGCCGTACCACGCCCCGGGCGATCGCGGCCTGGAGGAGGTGGTGGAGGAGACCGCCGGGCGCAGGCACGCCATGCTGCTGAGCAATCACGGCCCCGTCGTCGCGGGCGCAGCCCTGGCCACGACGATGGACGCGCTGGAGGAACTGGAGGAGACGGCCCGGCTCTTCCTCCTGCTGCGCGGCCTGCCGACGCGGCCGCTGACCGGGGCCGAACGCGCCGCGCTCAGCGCGTCCGCGTAGTCCCGACGCCGAGCCCCGCACCCCCGCCGCGGCACCGATCGAACCGGTGCCCGGCCGAGAAGGAAAGAGTGAAGACATCGTGTCCGACAGCAACAGTGCCGACACCACCGCCCGGCACTCCCTCACCCTGTTCAGCGCCCTGGCCGTCCGCAAGGCGCTGGACGAGGTCGTCCTGCCCGCCTTCACCCGGGACAGCGGGGTGAGCGTCATTCCCGTGTTCGACCCCACGGTCCAGCTCGTCCGCCAGATCGACGCGGGCACACCCTTCGACGTGATGATCGGTGTCACCGACTCCTTCCGCCCGCTCGCCGAACGCGGTCTGGTCGACCTCGACACGCGTACCGCGATAGCCCGCACGGGAGTGGGACTCGCCGTACCGCCCGGCACCGCGCACCCGGACATCAGCACCCGCGACGCCCTCGTCACGACCCTGCGCGCCGCTCGCAGCGTCGCCTACTCGCGGACCGGGGCGAGTGGCCTGTACTTCGCCGGGCTGCTGCGTGACCTGGGCATCGCCGACGAGATCAATGCCAGGGCGACCGTCATCGAGAAGGGCTTCATCGCCGAGGCCGTCGTCGACGGCCGCGCCGACATCGCCATCCAGCAGTTGAGCGAACTCCTCTTCGTGCCCCGGGGGGGGGGGGGGGGGGGGCCCCGGGGGGGGGGGGGGGAAGAAAAAAAAGTGCCAGGGAGGGGCCGCACCCCCCCCGCGCCGCCCGCCGGAGAAGAAGAGG
>NZ_JBWKER010000063.1:0-4880 GCF_056435345.1 Kitasatospora sp. NPDC043950 | reverse complement strand
CCCCAACACGCCCTTCTCCTATTCTTGTCGCGAACACCCCCACCACCAGCCCCCCCACACGGGGACCCCCCCCCCCCCCCCCCCCCCCCCCCCCCCCCCCCCCCCCGCTCCCCGAAGAGGTGCAGCACTACAGCCAGTTCTCGGCGATCGTCAGCACCCGCACCGCCCGCTCGGCCGGAGCCGCCGCGGCCCGCTCGCTGCTCGCCCACCTGCGCGGGCCGCTCGCCGCCGAGGCCTACACGCGCACCCTGCTCGACCCGGTCACCACGTACTGATCCGGTAACCGGGTCGGTGTTCTCCGGCCCGGTACTCAGTGCTCGCCGGGGGCAGCCGTCTGGATCCGGTCCTTCGCGCTCGCGAGGTGGCGTCGCATCAGTTCGGCTGCCCCTTCCGCATCCCGGCGTCGCAGGGCCTCATAGACCATCCGGTGTTCCCCGGCCGCGTGGGCGGCACTCGTCTGCCCGCGCTTGCTGAACAGCCGGAAACGCTGCACATGCCCGCCGAGCGCGAGCAGCGCCTGTTCGAGGAAGGGGTTGCCGCTCTGCGCGGCGATCAGCCGGTGGAAGGTGTCGTCGGCCGTCCAGTAGTGCTGGAACCCCTCGGTACGGGTGTCCGCGCTGGACGCCGAGTGGTCCAGGTCGTCGACGGCGGCGCGCAGGGTGTCCAGGAACTCCGGCGTGGTCCGCAGTCCGGCCTCCAGGGTGAGCGCGGGTTCGAGCACCAGCCGTGCCTCGAACAGCTTCCCGATCTCCCGCTCGCTCAGCGCGTCGGCGACCCGGTACCCCTTGAGGGCCTCGCGCCGGACCAGACCGGTGTGCTCAAGCCGTGCCAGCGCCTCGCGTAGGGGCGTCTGACTGACGTCGAGCTCACGCGAGAGCGCGCCGATGTTCAACGGCGAACCCGCGACCCGTTCGCCGGCGATGAACTGATCGAGCAGCACCCGGTACATGCGATCGGCAATGGGCTCACGCGTGGAACCAGACCTGGTCGACACAATCCTCCTCGCGGGAATCAGACAGGATGAGGCACGGTGATGTGCAAAGGACACAGATCATATACCGGCATCCCTCCCGGCCGACGGCCTGATCGGCTCGTCCTGGTCGAAGTGCAGGCCCAGCTCGGCGTCCGAGGCGTCGTTCGGGTCCTCCTGGAGCCGGCGCAGCGGGTAGACCTCCTGCGAGGTCTCGCCCTTCGCCACCAGCGCGTCGAGCGACTCCACGGACGGCGTCTCGACCGAGCAGGAGCCGTACCGCTCGAAACCCGCGCGGATGACGTCGAGCCAATGCTGCTCGACGAGCCGCACTTCAGGAAGCCGCTCGGGTCTTGGCTGTCATCGCCGCACCCGTCTTGAGGGGCCCGCCTTGTGAGAGGTGGGGCGTTGCGGTCGTTTTCCGGAGAGGAGTTGACGCACCAACTGGTGCAGCGAAACCACCCCGGTGATCGGTGGCAGGCCTGCGACGATCACATCGGGGATGGTCGGTGAGGCGTCGGCCACGCACAGGCCGGCCGCCGTGGCGGAGAAGGCGACCACCACGACCCACGAGTGCACGGGCCGACGTCCGTCCAGCGCGGCGTGCAGTACCGACAGGCAGCCCACCAGCCACGGCCCGTAGATGACCAGCGGCCACAGGTGAGGAAGTCCGCTCGGCGCTCGATTGAGCGCCAGGTTGCGCAGCGGGTCGTAGGCGAGTAACCAGCCCAGCACGCACACCGCGATGACGGTCATGGTGCTGAGTGCCACGAACAGCGAGCCGAGGACCTGTGACCAGGTGGCCTCAGCGGGGGGCGTGCGCCGTCGGTGTCGGGAGATCGGGCGTCTGGGGTCGGCGCCGGACAGGCCTGGATCGCTGACGGGAGCGCGGGGGTGCGGGACGAAGGGACTCTCCGGGTCCCAGGTGCCCAAGGCTTCGATGGTCGGGTACGTGGGCAAGTCCTCCGGTTCGAACTGGGTGGCGCCACCCTGCGGGGGGAGGAAAGCGGCTCTCGGGTCATACACGGCGCCCTCCATGTCCTAGCCGTCTCCGCCGGGCGACGGTTGCCCGTCCGGCGCGCATCTCGGTCGTCATGCGCCGGTCGGGACCGGCTCCGCGCCACAGCGTCTGGCGAAGTCCTCCTCGAGCTGACGGAGCGTCCGCAGGAAGTCGGCCAGGTAGCTGGAGCAGTGGTGCAGGACGACCCGTTCGCCGTTGCATGACAAGTAGCCGATCCGTACGTCACCCGCCGGGTTCCGCCGATCCGGGACGAAGAACCACTCGCCGAGCCTGGTTGCCGGCTCCTTCGGCAGACGGTGCGGCAGAGTCATTGGTTGGCACATTGAACTCATGCCCCATCAACGAAATGGCTGCCGGGATGCGTATCCGGCATCCGGGCGTCGTTCCATATTCACCATTCCGGCGCTCTCCGAAAATACCCGGACTGGTTCAGGCCCGGCTGCGTTCCGGGGCCCGCCCGGGCTGTCGCAAATTCCTGTGTTGGTGCAGACGGGCCCCTGGGGGATGTCCAGGCGGTCGAGCGGGCGCGTGAAGGGCCAGTGGGAGGTGTGCCGGCACCAGTGGTGAAGGCGGTGTCGTGGTCGGAGTGGACCCGGTTCTCGATGTTCGACCGGAGCTTTGCCGCGTTCGTGACGGCCTGACCCGCGCCCTTGGTACCGCCGCTACCTGCGGACTCACATGACCGGCCCTTTACTTTCGGCGCCGGAAAATGGATTTCCGGTGAATCCTGATTTCCACCTGCCTCCCGGGTGGCAAATGGTCGGTTCAGTGAGCCGCTGCCCGCCGGCCGATTACCGTGGAATATGGGCGTCGTCCCATATGAGTTTCCGGTGCGGCTCGTCAAACCTCCCCGGAGATGCGGGCCGTGGCGTAATTCATCTCGATGGCGGCGCTCCCTGAAATTCCCCAGGGCGCACGCCCGGCGCTCGATCCTCCCTCTATTCGTTCGGAGTGGTCGTGTAGCATTTGCGGCCGTACGGGGATCGCTCAAATTCGGGCCCCGCCTGCGAGTGAAGTCCAGGTTGTGAGGAGCAGCGGATGCTCACCAAGGAGGAATACGAGAATGTGCGGGACCTGCACCTGCAGGGATGGTCCATCTCGGCCATCGCCCGGCACCTGGGGCATGACCGCAAGACGGTAAGGCTCTACCTCCGCGGGGAGCGGACCGTGGGGATCCGCAGCTCGGCCCAGGACCAGCTCTCCGCTTTCCTCCCGTACTGCCGGCAGCGACTCGCGGACGATCCGCACCTGCCGGCATCCACGCTGTTCGACGAGGTCTCGGCGCTGGGCTATCCGGGTGGATATTCGACCTTCACCCGGGCCGTACGCAAGCACCGGGTCCGGCCTGCCTGCGAGTTCTGCGGCTCAGCCGGGTTCGGTGACGGCGGTGTTGCCCCGCGTCCGGCGGACGAGAAGGTCCGGTTCGAGTGGCTGGAGCTTCCCGGGCCACCGGCGGAGTGGGACGGCAGGAGCCCGGCCCGTCTGCTACTGGGCTCGGTCGCCCGGCCGGATCGTTGGCGCGCCGTGATCGTCGAAGGCGGAGAACTCCCGCAGCTCGTCGAGGGGATCGACCAGGTGCTGCGGCGGCTGGGCGGTACCACCGGATGCTGGCGGTTCCGCCGGTCGCCGACCGTGTGGTGCGTGGACACCGGTCGGGTGACGCCGGCCTTCGCGCGGGTGGCCAAGTACTACGGCGTGACGGTCAAGGTCTGCCGGTCCGACCGGGTCAGTGCCATGGACGCGGCCCATCGCGCCACCGTCCAGAACTGGTGGCTCACCGTTCCGGACGGTCGCTCCCTCTGGAGTGCCCAGGAGAGCCTCGACCGGTACGCGTCCGCCCTGGACGGCCGCGGCCGCACGGTCGGCGACCCGGACCAGTCGGCTCCGGCGACGGCTCTGCTGGACCTGCCGGGCACCCCGTACCCGCTCCAGAGCTGCGTCGACCGCACTGTCATGCCGCAGGGCTTGGTGCCCTATCGCGGGAACTTCTACGCGGTCTCGGCCGATCTGGCCGGCGCGGAAGTGCACGTCCGGCGACGCCTCGGGGAATCGTTCCTGTCGATCACCGCCGCGAGCGGAGCGGTCATCGCCTGCTACGCACTGGCGCCGCAGGGTGCTGGGCTGAGGCTGGTCGACCGCGACAGGGCCATCGTGTTGGAACGCCCGGTCCGCCCGCCCCGTGTCGAGGCCCCACCCTGCCCGCGTGGCAAGGACCACCTCCCGCTCTCCCCGGCGGCTCGGGCCGAGGCCGAGGCCCTGTACAGGAATGGCTTGGCGCCAAGGCCCCAAAGGTCCTGACGAAGCCAGGTCGACCACGCCCCGGAAGCCCGCCCCGGCACCGATCGGCGTTGCACCTGCACCCTCGCCGCCCTCGCCCGGCCGCGTGACCGTGCCGGAAGTGACCTCCTCGGACCGCAAGCCGGTCTGGCCGGCTCCGGGAGGCGAGCCTCCCGGGCGGCGCCCCGGATCGAGAAGCGGCGGCCGGGCGCTACCCGGCCTGCCCTGGAACCGCGCGGGATCGTCAGGATTCCGGCGTACGACACCTGCGCAGCGGCGAGAGCGCCGTCGTCCCACTGGCGGCGCTTCCGTGTTCGGTCGTGCGGCAGAGCCGGTGACGGTGGAGGTCTGGCCGGGGTCGTGCTCCGCATCCGGACGTGTCGGAGGTGCCGTGGTCGGGAGCGGGGTCATCTTCTGTGCCTGGCGGCCCAGATGATGGCGGCGGCGAGGATGAGCGCCGCACGGGTGTGGTTCGGGCCGGCTGCCGTTCGGTTGCGGCCTGGCCCATCCGTCGGGGTGGTGATGCTCAGGGTGAGGTCGTTGTCGGCGAGGTTGCGCAGGATGTTGCGGCTCTGCTGGAGGGTGCCGGGGGCGGCGATGATGAGTTCGAGG
>NZ_JBWKER010000062.1:26085-45853 GCF_056435345.1 Kitasatospora sp. NPDC043950 | reverse complement strand
GGGGGGGGGGGTGTGGGGGGGTGGGTGGTTTTGGTGTGGGGGGGGGTGTGCGGGGTGGTGGTGGGTTGGTGGGGGTTCGGGGGGACTGTGTTCCGTTTTTTCTCCCCCCCCCCCCCCCCCCCCCCCCCCCCCCCCCCCCCCGCCGGGCAGCGTTCGTCCGGCCTGTCGCCGGGCCAGCCGGCAGGGCTGTTCAGGGCCTGCGGTCGTGGAAGGTGAGGCGCAGGTCGCCCACCCAGGCGTCGGGGTTCTCCCAGGGGATGAAGTGGCCGCCGCGGTCGTGGGCGTTGACGTTGACGTGGTTGAACCAGCCGGCCTGCGGGCCGGTCTTGAACGCCCGGACGCGTTCGTCGGCGGTGTGGATACCGGGTGGGTTCTCGTACGTGACGAGAGTGAGGCCGACCGGGGCCTGGACGACCGGGGTGCGGTCGTGGGCGGGGGTCCAGGGGTAGCGGTTGGCATTGGCGTAGTAACGCATCGACGTGGCGATGGAGTTGTTCACCCAGTAGATCGTGGCGTGGGTGAGCAGGTCGTCCTTGGTGAAGACGGATTCGACGTCTCCGCCGTTGTCGCTCCAGGCGTTCCAGCGCTCCAGCAGCCAGGCGAGCAGCCCGGCGGGGGAGTCGCTCAGCCCGTGGGCCAGGGTGGCGCCGTCGAGCGTGTGCACGGCGAGGTGGGACGCCAAGCGGTGGTCCAGCTCGATGGTGCGGGCGCGGACGTCGGCGGGCTGGTCGTCGGTGAGGGGCCGGTTCCGGGCGAAGTCCCAGGCGCGGGGGCCGGTGAAGAAGTCGAGCGGCAGCCCGGAGCCGATGTGGATGCCGTACAGCTCGTCGGCGTACTTGTGGCCGAGCTGGCTGGAGACGATCCCGCCGATGTCGCAGCCCCCGGCGGCGTACTTCTCGTATCCCAGGGTCTCGGTCATCAGGGTGTGCCAGAGGTCGGAGACCTTCCAGAAGTTGACGTCGGGAAAGCCGGTGAGCGGGCCGGGGAAGCCGAAGCCGGGCAGGGACGGCACGATGACGTCGAACGCGTCGGCGGGGTCGCCGCCGTATGCGGCCGGGTCGGCGAGCGGGCCGATCACCTTCGACCAGTGCCAGAACGTCCACGGCCAGCCGTGGGTGAGGATCAACGGGATCGGGCGGGGGCCGCGGCCGGGCTTGCGCATGAAGTGCACCGGGACACCGCCGACGCTCACCCGGTAGTGCTCGTGGGCGTTGACGGCGGCCTCGGCCTTGCGCCAGTCGTAGCCGTCCCGCCAGTAGGCGACCAGCTCACGGAGGTAGCTGTCCGGGACGCCGTAGGACCAGTCCTCGTTCCCCTCGTCCAGCGGGGCACGGGTCAGTGTGAGACGGGTGCGCAGGTCGTCGAGGACCTCGTCGGGCACGTGGATCGGGGCGGGTTCCAGGGGGAAGGCGTGCGGGGCGGTCATGGCGTGGTTCCTTTCCGGGGAGGAGGAAATGGTGCCGTCGGCGTGTCGGTCGGTCGGGTGGCGGGCCGGGCCGTCCTGAGGAGTGCGGGCAGCGACGCGGCGAGTGCCTGCCGCTGGTGTGCGGGTCGAACCGGCCGGCCAGGTCGGCCAGATGGCCGATGTACTCCTTATCTAGATCTAGCGGAGAGCGCCCTCATGGTCTTCGACGTGACCGCCCCCCCCGAGGACTGCGACTGCTGCTCGGTGGCTAGGGAAGGGGGCTAGGGAAGGGGACCGTTGAGGTTGAGTCGGTGGAGGGCCAGGGCGAGGTGGAGGCGTGTGCGTCCTTGCGGGGTGTCGGGGGCGAAGCCGAGGGCGGCGGTCAGCTTGGGCAGGCGCGCCTGGAATGTGGAGTGGTGCAGATGCAACGCGGCGGCTGCCTGGCGCAGGCTGCCGTGGGCTTCGAGGGCGGCCAGGGTTTCCAGCGCGCCGGTGCCGGCTCTTTCCGCCGCACGCAGCGCGCGCACATCCTCGATCAACGCGTTGTGCGGGGAGACATGCTCGGCCACGAGGGCCAGGCCGCCCAGCGCGTCGTAGTTGAGGTGGCGCGGACCGTGGGTCTCGGCTGTCAGCCGCAGCGCCGTCAGCGCTCCGTGCCATGATCGCGGCAGCCCACCGGCTTCCACGGCGGGGCCCAGCCCGGCTCTTGGCCCGTGCTCGGTCCCGATGCCGGGTCCAAGGCTCGCGGTGGGCTCGGTCGTGGTGTCGACGACGATGGCGGCGGTCACGCGTCCGAGGCGAGTGCTCCACCGGTTGATCGTTGGATCATCCGGGTTTCCCAGCAGGGCCGCGACCCTGAATCTCGCTGCGGGAAGGGCGAGTCTGCGCACGCCCTGCGCGCGGGCTGCGGGTGTGGCCTCCGGTGAGAGCAGCACTTCCACGCTGGCCGGGTCGTGTGTGGCGGCCCGGCCGCGGGTTCGGTCCAGGACGATGCCCGCCCCGGCCGCGAGGCGTTCGAGAACGATGGCGTCGGTGGGCAGCGACATGCCGGTGCGTTCGAGCCAGACCCGGCCTGCGGTCGTACCGCGTAGTGCGGTGCCGGGCCAGGAGGGAACGTCCGCGGCCGGTTCCAGCCGGTGGCCGTCGGGATGGATGCGCACCAGGACGTGACGGTCGGGATCGGCCAGCCCCACCGTGCAGCCCGAGAGGATGGCCCCGGCCCTGACGAAGGCATCGAGGCCGGCCCGCTGCTCGACGAGGGTGTCGAAGTAGGCGATGGCGCGCACCGCGTCCCCGGCGGCGGGATCCAGTGCCGAGAGCCGTTGGAGCAGTTCTTCCACCACTGGACCATATCCGCCACATGGCGGATGACGTGAGCCATCCGGCGGTGGATCGGGCGGCGACCGGCCAGGACACTGGGGCGGCGAACCACTGAAGGAAGGACCCGAGCATGTACTCCCGACCACCGTTCGACCCCGAGTTGGCCGCAATCCTGGCCACCTATCCGCAAGAGGTGCGGGAACTCGGCTGGCTCGGGCCGGCCGATATCCCCGCTTACCGGGAAATGAACGCGACGGTGCCCGGCGGGGCCGACGCGGCCGCGCTGCGCCGGGACGGGGCCGTCGAGATCGAGGAACGCACGGTGCCCGGCCCCGCCGGGGCACCGGAGATCTCGCTGCTCATCATGCGTCCTACCCGCGGCGCGGGCTCACGCCCGTGCGTCTACCACACCCACGGTGGCGGCATGATCTCCGGCAACAAGTGGGAGCTCTCCCACGTGCTCGCCGAGTGGGTGGACGTCCTCGGCATCGTCGGAATCTCGGTGGAGTACCGGCTGGCTCCCGAGCATCCCCATCCCGCACCCGTCGAGGACTGCTATGCCGGGCTGGCGTGGGTCGCGGCCAACGCCGACGAGTTGTCCATCGACCCCGAACGGCTGATCATCTGGGGCACGAGCGCGGGCGGTGGGCTCGCAGCGGCGACGGCGCTGCTGGCTCGGGACCGCGGCGGCCCGGCCCTGGCCCACCAGATGCTGCAGGCGCCGATGCTCGACGACCGCTGTCAGACAGCGTCCAGCCAGGAACTCGACCGCGAGGGATTCTGGGACAGCCGGGCCAACCTGACGGCATGGACCTGCCTGCTCGGGCAGGCCAGGGGCGGGCCCGAGGTCTCGCCCTACGCGGCTCCGGCCCGCGCGGCAGACCTGAGCGGGCTGCCCGCCACCTACATCGACACCGGCCAGGTCGACACCTTCCGGGACGAGACCATCGACTACGCCGCGCGGCTGTCCCGGTCCGGAGTCCCGGTCGAATTGCACGTGTGGCCGGGAGCCTGGCACGCCTTCGCCACCGCCGCGCCGCAGGCGGCCGTCTCGCAACTCGCCATCGCGGCCAGGACCGCCTATCTCCAGCGCGTCCTGGACTACTGATCCGAAAACGACAGCGGGCTGACTCGTCAACAGGCGTGGCGGGGCACCGGTGCGGCGGCCGTATCGACGCCGCCATGCGGGGGAGTCGGGCAGATCCCGTCAGCAGCCGCTTGCTCCAGACGGAGCACGGGCGGTGACCCCGGTATCCGCGTGCGCCGGGTGTGCAGTGTCGGAGACGGAATCCAGCTCCGGCAACGTCAGCACCGCACCGACCGGTACGGCGGAGCCGTTGAACTTCTCCTTGACGTCCCAGCAGGGTGAAGCGGCGCGACCGCTGTTGAGCCACCTGGTCGCGCCGGGGCCACCCGGCCGGCCCCGGGGTGTCCTGCGATCAGGCGGTTGTGGCGAGGTTCTTCTCGAACGCGGCGAGGTAGTTGCGCAGGTGGTGGTCCTTGATGCCGTCGGTCTCGGGGGCGAACATGTCCTGGCGGTAGCCCTTCGCCCGGTCCTTCAACCCGGCGATGAGCGGCATGGCCTCGTGGAGCCCTCCGTCGGCGTCGAAGTAGCGAAGTGCGCTGACGTGGGTGAAGGCCGGCTCGGGCGGGAGCTGGGGGACGATGTCGTTATTGTTGACGAAGCGGTAGCAGCGGTCCCGGAAAGCCGTGTTGTGGGCGGCGGCGAGAAGGCGTTCACAGGTGCGGGGCTGGCCGAAGGTGTAGACGCCGTCGGGGAGTTGGCGAGGCTCCTCGAAGTACCAGCAGGCGCCGGCCAGCATGGCGAGGGCGCCGCCGAGGCTGTGGCCGGTGAACCAGACGCTCTGCCCGTTGGTGCGCAGTCCCTGGATGGTGTCGCGGATCTCGGGGTAGACGGACCGCAGGGCCTGGTGGAATCCGTAGTGGACGAAGCCCTTGTTCGCCGGTCCGGGAACGGGCGGGGTGCTGACGTCGGTGAGCCAGTCGTAGATCTTCAGGACCTCGGTGCCCCGGAAACCGGTGACGATCATGCGGTCGCTGGCCATCGTGTAGGCCTGGGTGTCCTCGATCAGGAACGGCATCTGGTGCGTCGACTCGAAGTGCCGGACCTCGTCGAAGCCCCAGGCGTGGGCCTTGTCCTCGATGCCGGCCCGGTCCAGCACGGCCAGTCCGGCGGCCTGCGCCATCCAGTAGGCGTGGGGGAGGGAATAGCGGGTCGTCGAGTGGTCCAGAGCGGAGATGGCCATCGGTGTCCTCCGGGAAGCGGGCCAGCGGGTCGCCCAGCAACCTAGCGCCGCATGCGAACGGAGGGGAGCCGGAAGCGCGGAAGGCCACCCGGACGGGCGCAACCGCGGCGGGACCCGGATCCGGGCGGGCGGTGAGGGAACCGCCGCAGGACACGGGCGCCCGGCAATGGTCGAGGTTGAGGACCACGGTGAGGACTACCGCGCTCTCGCCGAGCCGATGGTGTCGAGTTCGGCGACCGCGTCGGCGGGCAGCACCAGGTCGGCCGCGGCGGTGTTCTCGCGCAGGTGGGCGATGGAGGAGGTGCCGGGGATCAGGACGGTGGTGGCCGAGCGCTGCAACAGCCAGGCCAGTGCGACCTGTTGCGGGGAGGCGTCGAGGCGGGCGGCGACATCGTTGAGCACCTGGGACTGGAGCGGGCTGAAGCCGCCCAAGGGGAAGAACGAGGCGAAGGCGATGTTCTGGTCCGCGCAGCGGTCCACGAGTGTGTCGTCCTGCCGGTTGGCCAGGTTGTAGAGGTTCTGCACGGTGACGACCGGGGCGATGGCCTGCGCCTCGGTGAGCTGGGCGTCGGAGACGCCGCTGATGCCCAGGTGGCGGATCAGCCCCTGACGGCGCAGGTCGGCCAAGGCGCCGAACCGCTCGGCGATGGGCGCGTCGGAGATGTTTTCCACCGAGTCCAGGCGCAGGTTGACGACGTCCAGGGTCTCCAGGCCGAGGTGCCGGAGGTTGTCGTGGACCTGGGCCTTGAGGTCCGCGGGTTCCTGCGAGGGGATCCAGTCGCCGGTCTCGTTGCGGCGGGCGCCGACCTTGGTGACGATGTGCAGTCCGGCCGGGTAGGGGTGCAGGGCTTCCTTGATGAGTGCGTTGACGACGAACGGCCCGTAGTAGTCGCTGGTGTCGATGTGGGTGATGCCCAGCTCGACGGCTTCGCGCAGGACCGCCAAGGCCTGGTCGCGGTCCTTGGGGGGACCGAGGACGCCGGGGCCGGCCAACTGCATGGCGCCGTAGCCCATCCGGCTGAGGGTGAGGTCGGGGGCCAGGGTGAGGGTGCCGCCGGGAGCGCTGCTGGTCATGTCGTGCCTTTCGCCGGTTTCGCTGAGGCCGGGGGCGACGAATCGGATGCTCGTGGACAGCCCGGCGTGATTCCTAACTCTGGGGGAGCAGGGGTGGGCGGGGCGGCACCCCGGTGTTCCTGGGCGTGGCAGGGACACCCGCCCGTGGCGTGATGCGGGCCGGTACCAAGCCGTGGGCCTTTCCCCCGTGCGTGGTGGTGAGTGCCGATCGCCACGGGCGCAAGCCGCGGGACCTCGACATGCGGGCCCTGGCACGCCGCCATAGCGTGAGCGTGGTGGTGGCGGCGAGACGCCAGGCACACCCGTCCGGGCCGGCGGGCCTGCCCGGCTTCCCCCCCTTCCCTCCCCTTCCTCCGGCTCCCGATGAGGAGAGTTCCATGCCCGGCCATACGCTCAAGGACAAGGTCGTCGTCATCGCAGGCGCATCGAAGAACCTCGGCAGCCTCATCGCCAAGGAGTGCGCCCGGGACGGTGCCAGGATCGTTGTGCACTACAACAGCGATTCCTCCCGCGACAAAGCCGAGCAGACGGCGGCCGACGTGAAGAAGCTCGGCGGCGACGCCATCGTCCATCAGGGCGACCTGAGCGGGGTCGCCGAGGTGGAGACGCTGTTCGACACCGCGGTGCGTGCCTTCGGCAAGGTCGATTGCATGGTCAACACGGCCGGCATGGTCATCAAGAAGCCCATGACGGAGACCACGGAGGAAGAGTTCGACAGGATGTTCGCCGTCAACACCAAGGCGGCGTACTTCATGATGCGCGAGGCGGCCAAGCGTCTGGAGGACGGCGGGAAGATCGTCACGATCGTGACCTCGCTGCTGGCCGCCTACACCGGCCTGTACTCCGTCTACGCCGGTAGCAAGTCCCCCGTCGAGCACTTCACCCGCGCCCTGTCCAAGGAACTGTTCGGCCGCAACATCTCCGTCAACAACGTCGCCCCCGGCCCGATGGACACCTCGTTCTTCTACCCGGCCGAGACCGACGACTCCGTCGCCTACCACAAGTCGTCCTCCATGAACGGGGAGCTCACCAGGATCGAGGACATCGCCCCGCTCGTGAAGTTCCTGCTCACCGACGGCTGGTGGATCAACGGGCAGACCGTGTTCGCCAACGGCGGCTACACCACCCGCTGATCCGACGGCCCGCACCGGTTCGGTCACCGGCGCGGGCACGGGTACCGGCAGCCAGGGCTCCGGTCCAGGTCTGGGCCCTTGCCGACTGCCCCCGAGTGGAAGCGGCCACGCCCTTCCGGGCGTGGCCTGCATCGTTTCGTCCGGGGCCCGGGCCTGCCCTGCGGCTCAGCCTGCGGCTCAGCGCAGGCCGGTGAACAGGTCCTTCTCGGGCAGCGCCGCGCCGGTGGTGTCGAGGACCCGGACGAACGTCTCCACGCCCATCAGCTCGGTGAACCGCTCCCGGCCCATCTTCAGGAAGAAGATGTTCTCGCCCTGGCTGGCGTGCGCGAGCAGCGCGTCGTACTTCTGCCCGCCGAAGGCGGTGGCGTCCACCCAGGTGGTGATCTCCTCGTCGGGCAGCCCGATCGGGGGCAGCTCCACGGCCTCCCCGGTGGGCTCCGGGTTGTCCCCGTCGCCCCCGTCGTTCCCGTCGGCGCCGAACTCGCGCATGAGCTCGCCGAAGCGCTGCATCATCGAGTGCGGCGCCGTGGTCCAGTACACCTTGGGCGTCAGGGCGGCCTGGGTGAGGGCGGCCATGGTGATGCGGTTGGCCTGGATGTGGTCGGGGTGGCCGTAGAAGCCGTTCTCGTCGTAGGTCACGACGACGTCGGGCCGGTAGTGGAGCATCAGGTCGGCGAGCCGGGCAGCGCCGTCGGCGACGGGGGTGCTCCAGAACGATCCCGGGGCGTCGTTGGCGGGCCAGCCCATCATCCCGGAGTCGCCGTAGCCGAGCAGTTCGAGGTGGTCGACCCCGAGGACCCGGCAGCTGGCTTCGAGTTCCTGGCGGCGCAGTTCGGCGACGGCGGCGGGGTCGTGGCCCTCCTCGCCCGGCTTGGCGCCGCCGGGGCCGTCGCCGCAGGCGCCGTCGGTACAGGTGACGAGGACGGTGCGGATGCCCTCGGCGGCGTAGCGGGCGAGGACGCCGCCGGTCGAGGTGGCCTCGTCGTCGGGGTGGGCGTGCACTGCCATCAGCGTCAGGGGCCGGTCGGCCATGGGTGTCGTCCTCCGGTCGGTCGGGTGTGGTCCGCCTCCCAGTCTGCGCCAGCGCCTCGGGCGGCTCGGGCCCGGGGTGGTCGAGGCCGCCGGGCAGGTCGGCGGGGTGGCGCCGCCAGGCGGTGCGCTCGGCCTCTCGGCCGCCTCGCGGGGCTTCCGGGGTGTGGGCGGCGAGGTCAGCCGGTGGTGCAGTTGCCGGGTCGGCAGTCGCGCCAGGGGCCCCAGGCGCCGCCCGGGGCCTGCTCGGAGATCTGGGCGAACCACGAGGAGGCGTTCCACATGTGCGCGACCACGGTCAACGTCCCGTCGGCCGACTCGGTGACGGAGGAGGGGGTGGCGACCCCGGACGGCAGCGGACCGGATCCCAGGGCGGTCCAGGAGCCCCAGACACCGGGGGCGCTCTGCTCGTTGACGTACAACTGCGGGCTGCTTGAGCCCTGGTAGACCTCGAAGAAGGCCAGCGTGCCGTCCGCCCGCTGGAAGGCCACCGGCGCCCCGAAGAACCTCGGCACGCCCGCCCCGGCGGGGCCGAAGGGCTCGGGTGCCGACCACGGCCCGTCCGGGCCGGCCTGGTGCATCCGGACCAGGACCGACGACTGGTACCCGATGGTGAACACCTCCAGGGCGCCGTCGGCGTCCGCGGCGGCGGTGAGCACCTGGTTCTGGAAGTTGAGGTTCATGCCGTTGACCTGGCTCCAGGCGCCGAACGGGCCGCCGGGGGCGGACTGCGTCTGGTACCAGATGGTCTGTCCGGTGGCGTAGTCGGTCGAGAAGACCGCGAACCGTGCCTGGGTGCCGTCGGGACGGGTGACCGTGGTGGACTGCCCCTCGGTGCCCGGGGGCGTGGTGGTGTCCCGGGGCCGGTCCGCCGTCGACGACGCGGTCGCCGGTGCCTGTACCGGGGCCGGTGCCTGGGTCCGTGCCTGGGCCTGGGCCTGGGCGGATGGTGCGAGGAGGCCGACTGCGCCGATGAGTGCGGCGCAGACGGTCGCCGCCGCCGTGCGTCGCCGTGCGCTCCTGGGCATGGTTGGTCCCTGCCTTCCGATCGGTCTGCGGGGCCCGGAGCCGGGCAGTGGCGCGGGCCGTCGGCCATCCTGCCCACCAGGGCGACCGGTACGGGCGCCTACACCCGGAAATGGCCGGAACACGCGGGCGGGCCGCCGGGCCTGCGCGAGGCGGCCCGCGGCTCCTGGCGGCTCCTGGCGACGGCGCGTTGCGGCGCCGACCGGTCCGAACGACTGAACGGCTGAACGGCTGAACGGCCGTCAGGAGACCGGGACCGGGTCCCGCCAGATGTCCAGCGGAACGGCGCGGACCGCGCGTCCGTCCGCGTCGAGGATCCGGCCCATCCGCTTCACGGTGCGCAGCGACACGCGGCGCTCGGCCACCCGCAGGTCGGGGAACCTGCGGGCGAGAGCGGTTTCCAGCCGCTGGACGTCGGCGAGGGAGCGCTGCCAGACGGAGAGCAGGAGGTTGTGAGGGCCGGTGACGGACACGCACAGCCGGACCTCGGGGAGTCTGGCGAGCTGGGGTCCGACCTCGTCGAGCCGGTCCGGGGGGAGGTTGGCCCGGAAGGTCGCCAGGACCGGCCGGCCGGCGTCGCGGGCGGCGATCTCGCAGCGGAAGCGGATCGCGTCGGAGGCGGCCAGCCGGTCGAGGCGCCGGCGCAGCGTGGACGGGCTGAGCCCGGTGGCGGCGGCCAGCTCGGCTTGGCCGAGGCGGCCGTCGACGCCCAGTCTGATGAGCAACTCCCGGTCTTCTTGCCGGACTTCAGCTCGTGCGCCGGACGGCGTCCCGTAGCCCGCCGGGTGATCGTCGTGCAGTTCCACGCGCTGGGCGGGGTCCAGCGAGTCCAGTCGCCAGCGGATCCCCTCGGCGTAGAAGCCGGTCGCCAGGTGGACGCGGACGGCGTTGACCCCGGGGAGTGGGCCGAGCCGTTCGGCGGTGTACCGGGAGACCATCGCCAGGTCGGTGAAGGCCACGGTGACGACGAGGTCGCAGCCCTGGGCGAGGTGCTCGATGCTCATCACGTGCGGGTCCTCGGCCAATTCGTCGGCGATCTGCCGGAGCCGGTCGGGAGCGCAGTCGAGGTCGAGGTAGGCGACGCACCCGCGGTCCTCGGGGTGCGGCAGGCCGTAGGCGGTCACCCAGGCGATCCCGGCCTGCGAGAGCCGGTGCCAGCGGCGGGCGGCGGTGACCGGGCTGATCCCGAGCGTCTGGCCGAGCAGGGACCAGGGTGCGCGGGGCCGCAGTTGCAGCGCGTTCACCAGGGCGAGGTCCAGCTCGTCCACCGTCACCTCGGCGCCGGTCACGGCCGGCTGCCGGTGGATTCGTTCATCGAAGGGCCTCCTGGTGGCGTGATCCTGCGAAATCGCGGGAAAATCCCGCCGAGAGATCCAGAATCACGGAACAAGATCGCTCTGCACAAGTTCCCGCCACGCGCGGGATCGACGGAGGTGCCCGTGTCCCTGCACGACGACGCTCTCGCTCTGGCCCCGGACCTGGTCCGGCTGCGCCACGACCTGCACCGGTTCCCGGAGCTGGGACTGACCCTGCCGCGCACCCAGGAGCGGGTGCTGCGGGCCCTGGACGGACTGCCGCTGGAGGTGAGCCAGGGCTCCGCGCTGAGCTCGGTCACCGCGGTGCTGCGCGGCGGCCGACCGGGGCCGGCGGTGCTGCTGCGCGGCGACATGGACGGCCTGCCGGTCGCCGAGAAGGCCCCGCTGCCGTTCGCCGCCGACAACGGGGCCATGCACGCCTGCGGACACGATCTGCACACCACCATGCTCGCGGGTGCCGCACACCTGCTGGCCGCACGGCGGGAACAGCTCCACGGCGACGTGGTCTTCATGTTCCAGCCGGGCGAGGAGGGGTGGGACGGAGCCGGAGCCATGCTGGCCGAGGGCGTCCTCGACGCGGCAGGCAGGCGCCCGGTCGCCGCCTACGCCCTGCACGTGTCGTCGGCCATGCGGCACGGGGAGTTCGGCTCCCGGCGCGGGCCGATCATGGCCGCTTCCACTGCGCTGAACGTCACCGTCCACGGTGCGGGCGGCCACGGCTCGGTACCGCACCGGGCCAAGGACCCCATCCCGGCGGCCTGCGAGATGGTCACCGCCCTGCAGACCATGGTGACCCGCCGCTTCGACGTGTTCGATCCGGTGGTGGTCACCGTCGGGCTGATCCAGGCCGGTACCCAGCGCAACATCATCCCCGAGACCGCCTACTTCGAGGCGACCGTGCGCACCTTCTCCGCCGAGGCGCAGTCCAAGGCCGCCGACACCACGGTGGAGCTGGTCAGGGCCATCGCGGCCGCCCACGGCCTGCGGGCCGAGGTCGAGTACCTTCCCCAGTACCCGGTGACCGTGACCGACGGGGCCGAGACCGACTTCCTGGCGGACACCGTCCGGGAGGTCTTCGGCGAGGAGCGCTTCCAGTCGATGCCGAACCCGATGACCGGGTCGGAGGACTTCTCCCGGGTCCTGGACGCCGTGCCGGGATCGTTCGTGTGGCTCGGCGCCGCCCCGAAGGGGACCGACCCCGACGACCTGCCGGTCAACCACTCGCCCTACGCGGAGTTCGACGACGCGGTGCTCCCCGACGGGGCCGCGCTCTACGCCGAACTCGCCACCCGCCGTCTCGCGGCCTGAGCCCGGCTGAACCCGTAATACGTAATTCGTACACCGAGGAAGGGACGACCAATCACATGACCGAACCGCGCGAGGTGGTCGAGCAGCAGCTCGCCGCCTACAACAGCCACGACATCGACGCCTTCGTCGCCACCTATGCCGAGGACGTCACGATCCACCGGGCCGACGGCACCCGACTTCAGGGTCGGCAGGCTCTGCGCGACAGGTACGCCGGACAGTTCGCCAAGGGCCGCTGCCGGGCGGAGATCGTGGGGCGGCTCAGCGAAGGCGACTGGGTGGTCGACCACGAAGTCGCCCACGGCCTGGCCGACGAGCCGGTCCGCGTCCTGGTGGCCTACCGGGTGCGCGAAGGCCTCATCGACCGCGTCGACTTCCTGGGCTGAACCAGCGCAGGCCCGTACGGCGGTCGCCGTCGTACGGCCGGTCCGCGCCCCGTCGGTGAATCGCCGTCAGAGGCCGGGGACGGCGTCCTTCGCGACGGTGTGCCAGTTGGTGACGATCGGCTTGTCGACCGGCGTGTCGCCGACGGGGATGCTGGCCGGGTTGGGGTCGGCGTTGCCGATGCCCACGATGACGTCGGTGAACTGGACCGCCTGGTTGTCCTTGGTGGTCTTCGTCATGATGCCCGCGTACGCGACCTTGGCGCCGCTCAGGGTGATCGGTTCGCCGGTGGCCTGCTCGGCGTTGGCGGCCTCGATGCCGCGCGAGCCGAACGCGATGGTGGGGTGGGTGCCGGGGAGCGTGCAGGTGATGCCCGGCTTGGCCTTGGCCGTGATCAGGAGGTAGCCGCCGGCCTGGGATTCGGCCTTCGCGCCGAGGACCAGGTCGTTGGCGCCGCAGGCCTGGCCGTAGCCGGTCTTGTCGGCGGCGGGGGAGGAGGCCGCGTCGGGCGACTTCGGCGTGGAGGACGACTTCGGCGTCGAGGGCGACGTGGGCGCGGCGGCGGCTTTCGTCGGCGAGGCCCCGGTGGATGCGGTTGCGGCCCTGGTGGGCGCGGCGGCGGTGGCCGCGGGGCTGGCGGCGGTGGAGCCCGTGTCGCTGTTGTCCGGCCCGCAGGCCGTCGCGGTGGCGGCGAGCGCCGCGACGGCGGCGGCGGTGAGGGCGAGGCGGCGCGTGCGCATGAGGTCTCCCGATGTCGTTCGACCGGTGAGGTTCACCGGGTGTGATCACCGTAGGCGGGGGTCGTTCACAGGCAGGTGCGGGAAGTATCCCGATCCTGTCCCAGAAACCGATGGGCCCTGTCCGCCGGACAGTTGACGGCTCACCCGCGCAGGGCGCCCACGCCATGCCCTCGCCCCGGCGGGTGCCCTCACCCCCGGCGGGCCGAACCGCGTCCCCGACACCGTGGTCGTCCGGTAGCCGCACCGCCCGGGCAGGCAGGGCCCGCCTGCCCGGGAGGCAGTCTCAGACGCCGTCCTTGTGGCCGTTCGCGACGAGCAGCCGCTCCATGCTCTTGTGGGCGGGGGCGGCCTCGGTGTTGCCGTCGTCGTGGAACATCCTGAGGTACTGGATGAGGGCGCTCACGCACTTGTCCCGCCCGTCGTACTCCGCGTTGTCGACGAGTCGGCAGTCCTTCGAGATCTCCCTCATCTGCCCGCCGGGAGCGGTGTACACGGGGTGCCAGATCAGCTTCACGTCCGGGTTCAGCCGCTGGACCAGCCGTAGTTCCGGGACCTCCAGCCTGATGAGGATGCTCTCCGGAGCGTAGGCCCGTACGAAGATGTGCACGGGGCCGGTCGCGCGGGACACGAAGGCCTTGGACAGGACGCTCCACATCGGCCCCGTCAGCTTCCAGTCCGGGTGCAGCTCCAGGACGTTGAGCACACTGCCGATCCGGGTCCGTCCCAGGGGCGTGTGGCCCTTCCGGTACGCGTAGTCACTGGTCTCGATGCCGCCCGCCCACAGGGCCATGGTGGGCGTCTCGATCTCCAGGTGCTCGGCCACGAGCTTGACGAACTCCTGGTACCAGGAGTTCGACGCCCGGAGCTCGCGCTGCTCCTGGCGGTCGCTCGTCTTCGCCATGGCCTCGTCGTTCAGCGTGCCCTGCGAGTCGACCCCGCCGAGCAGCAGTTGCCAGGCGGCGTCGGCCTGGGGTTGGGGGATGCCCGCGGCCTTCGTCAGCTCCTGGTACGGCCCCCACTCGGGGTGCTCGGTGGGCCTCGTGGCGTAGTGCTCGTCCAGGCCGCCCTTCTGGCGCTGCACCTGGCGTGTCACCGCGGCGTTCCCCACCCGCCGCTGAAGCGCGGCCAGGCCCGTGAGGCGTGCCCCGCGCTCGGCGGCGGCCGGCGCCGTCGTCTGCCGCTCCGCGGTTCTCCGTGTCTCGCGCACGCCCTCCCCGTCCTTCCAGCCGCCCCGCCCGCCGAGTCTAGGGGCGGCGGGAGCGATTGGACGAGGGATGAAAGGGCAGAACCGGGGCCACGGTCAGCCCCTCCGTGGTGCCGGACCGGCAGCCGCCCACTCCCGAAGCGACCCGCCCGACGATCCCGCAGTCCACCGTCCCGTCCCGACCACGCCGGGCCGCGTCGCAACCCGGCCGGGGCGGCGGCCGGCCCCGATAATCGGTGGGCACACCCGGGCGCCTGCGCAAGGCGCGGTCCCCCCATGTGGGGGAGTTCCAGAGGAGGTTGGTTCATGAGCAGGACGAAGAGGACCGGGACGAAGGCGTGGGGCGGCCGGGCCGCCGTGATCGGTGCGCTGGGTCTGGCCTCGGTGGCCCTGGCCGCCGGGCCCGCGTTCGCCAAGGGCGAGGTGGAGGTCGTGGCTCCGCACACGGCGCGGGTCGGCACGACCTTCACGGTCACGGGGCACGGGGACGACGACGGCGCCGCCTACGTGCAGGTGTGCCTGGAGGGCCGCGGCAGCGGGTCGACGTGGGAGCGGATGACCTGCGGCGCCGTGGTCGAGACGGGCACCGAAGCGGAGGTCGCCGCGCAGGTCAAGGCAGCACACGGCGGCGTCCTGGAATACCGCGCGGTGCTGTTCGGCCTGACCGGCCTGGACGATCGCCACCCCGTTCGCGAGAGGACCTCGGATCCGGTGACGGTGGAGGTCCGCTAAGACCGGCGGCGCGGACCAGCCGCCGATGGGGCCGCGCCGCCGCTCCTCCTCCGGGCCGCCTGGCCGCCGCGCCGCCGAACCGTCGCGGCCCGCTCAGCCCGGCAGCCGCAGGCGGAACAGCGCCCCGCCGCCGGGGGCGGCCTCGGCGGTGAGGGTGGCGCCGTGCGCGTGGGCGATCTGCCGCGCCATGGCGAGCCCGAGCCCGGAGCCGGGCAGGGCGCGGGCGGCGGAGGCCCGGTAGAAGCGGTCGAAGACGTACGGCAGGTCCTCGGGCGCGATGCCGGGGCCGTGGTCGCGGACGGTCAGTTCCAGCCCGGCGGTGAGCCGGACCTCGACCGTGGCGCCCGGCGGGCTGAACTTGGCCGCGTTGTCGAGGAGGTTGGAGACCAGCCGGGCCAGCCGGGCCGGCACGCCGGGGACGGTGCGCTCGGCGGCGCCGTGGCCCGCGGCACCCTCCGCGTCGTCGTCGAGGGCGAAGGCGATCGCCGGCCAGTGGCCGCGCGCGGTGTCGACGCAGTGCCCGACGAGCCGGCCGACCGCGACCTGTTCGAGCAGCGGCTGCGGCTCCTCGTCGCGGGCCAGCTCGATGAGGTCGTTCACCATCCCGGTCACCTCGCGCAGCTGGCGGTGCAGCGCGGCCGCCGCCCGCTCCCGCTGTCCCTCGGTCAACCGGTCGGCGCGGGCCAGCAGTTCGGCGTTGGTGCGCAGCGCCGTCAGCGGGGTGCGCAGCTCGTGCGAGGCGTCGGCGACGAGTCTGCGCTGGGCGGCCACGGACTGCTCCAGTTCGCCCAGCATGGTGTTGAAGCTGCCCGCCAGCCTGGTCAGTTCGTCCTCGCGGCGCCCGGGCGGCAGCTCGATCCGCAGCCCCGCGTCCCGGGTGTCGGCGATCCGTTCGGCGGTGCGGGTCAGCCGGGCGACCGGGGCGAGGGCGGTGCGGGCCACGGTGCGCCCGAGTACGGCGGCCAGCAGCAGGCCCGCCGCCGCGACGGCCGCCATCAGCGTGCCGGCCTGCCGCACTCCCTCCTGGACGCTGTCGGCGCGCAGCGCGACCTGGACGGCCTGCCGGGCGCCGGGCGGCGCCGCGATCATCGGGGTGGTGAGCATCCGGGCCGGGTGGCCGCCGATGGTGAGGTCGGTGAAGTAGCCGGCCCGCTGCCGGTCGGCGACCTGGCGGGTGGTCGGCGTGACGGGCAGCAGGTACGGCTCGTTCGGCGCCTTGCCGGGGTCGGCGGAGACGATCTGGGCGCAGGCCGGGGCGGCCAGGAAGTTGCACTCGCCGTAGACGACCTGCGGCCCCTGGTCGCGGTGCTGCTGCTGCACCAGGGTGGCCTGCTGGGTGAGGTGCTGGTCGAGCTGGTGGTTGAGCTCGTAGCGGACGATGCTGAACGCGGCCGCGCTGATCCCGAGCGCCACCACGGCGACCGCTGCCGTGCAGGCGAGGGCCAGCCGGGTGCGCAGCGGGCGCCGGCGCCGCCAGCGCGCGTGCGCCCTCAAGCCCGGTCCAGCCGGTAGCCGACCCCGTGCACCGTGTGCACCAGCCGGGGTTCGCCGCCGGCCTCCAGCTTGCGGCGCAGGTAGCCGACGTAGACGGCGAGGGAGTTGGAGTCGGGGCCGAAGTCGGCGCCCCACACCCGCTCCATGATCACCTCGCGCGGGAGCACCTGGCCGGGGTGGCGCAGCAGCACCTCCAGCAGCGCGAACTCGGTGCGCGAGAACTCCACCGGCCGTCCGGCCCTGCTCCCGGTCCGGGTGGCCGGGTCGACCTCCAGGTCGGCGAAGCGGTAGCCGGGCTCCTCGGCGGCCGGGGCGCTGCGCCGCAGCAGGGCGCGCAGCCGGGCGGTCAGCTCGTCCAGGGCGAACGGCTTGACCAGGTAGTCGTCGGCTCCCGCGTCGAGGCCGTCGACGCGGTCGCTCACCGAGTCGCGCGCGGTCAGCACCAGGATCGGGAGCCGGTCGCCCAGGGCCCGCAGCCGGCGGCAGACGGCCAGCCCGTCGAGGACGGGCATCATCAGGTCGAGGACCATCGCGTCGGGCTGCCAGCCGGACACCTCGTTCAGCGCCGCCAGCCCGTCGGCGGCGCCGCGCACCTGGTAGCCCTCGACGGCCAGCCCGTCCTCGACGGCGGCCCGCACCTCCGGATCGTCGTCGACGACCAGCACTCTCTGCCCGTTGCTCATGCGGACAACCCTCTCAGAACGAATCTGAGAAGCCTCTTAGCTCGTCCTCGCGGCGGCCACGGGGCCCTCTGCCGGGCGTTGCCACCTCTGTGCCGCCGGTCGCGCCTGGGCACGTCCGTCGTCCTCGCCCCGCAGAACGACTCTGAGAAGTCTCTTAGGCGGCCTCAGCAAGCTCGACGGCATGCGGACAGAACACGGCAACCATGCCAACCACGATCCGGCCCGCCCCCTGTCGGTGGTGATCGGCGCCGGCGGCACCGGCGGACACATCTACCCGGGCCTCGCGCTGGCCGAGGCGCTGCGCAGAGCCGACCCGCGGGCCGTGATCTCCTTCGTCGGCACCGAACGCGGACTGGAGACCACCCTCATCCCGCAGGCCGGCTACCGGCTGCACACCGTCGACATGATCCCCTTCGACGCCTCCCTCGGCGCGCGCCGCTACCTGCTGCCCGCGGCGCTGCTGCGCTCCGGCCGGGACTGCCGGGAGATCCTGCGGGCCCAGGGCGCGCAGGTCGCGGTCGGCATGGGCGGCTACCCGAGCGCGCCGGTGATCGTCGGCGCCAGGATGGCCGGGCTGCCGAGCGTGGTGCACGAGTCGAACGCGGTGCCCGGGCGGGCCAACCGCTTCGCCGCCCGGCTCACCCCGCACATCGCGCTCGCCTTCGACCGCACCCGCGAGCACCTGCCCGCCGGCCGCTCGGCGCAGACCGTCGGGATGCCGCTGGTCGGCGCCGTCGCCCAGCTCGACCGGGCGGCGCTGCGCGCCGAGGCCCGTCGGCACTTCGCCGTCCCGGAGGGCGTCCGGCTGCTGGTCTTCAACGGCGGCAGCCTCGGCGCCGCCCGCCTCACCGCGGCCGCCGTCGAACTGGCCGGACGCTGGCGCCACCGCACCGACCGGCGGCTGCTGATCAAGACCGGCCCGGCCGCGCTGGCGCAGGTCCGGGCCGCGCTGGACGGCAACCCGGTGGCGCACGCCGTCGCCTACCTGGACCGGATGGACCTCGCCTACGCGGCCGCCGACCTCATGGTGTGCCGGGCCGGCGCGGCCACCGTCGCCGAACTCTCCAGCCTCCGGATGCCCGCCGTGCTGGTGCCCTACCCGCACGCGCCGCACGACCACCAGACCCACAACGCGCGCGTCCTCTCCGATGCCGGCGCCGGCCTGCTGCTGCCGGACGGCGAGTGCACCGGCGAACGGCTGGCCGCCCTGGTGGAACCGCTGCTCACCGACCCGGCCCGGCTCGCCGCGATGGCGCAGGCCGCCGACCCGGGCGACCACGCGCGCGCCGCCGACCTGCTGGCCGCCAAGGTGCTGCGCGTCATCGGCCGGATCCCGGCGCCCGCGCCGCCCGCCGTTCCGGCCCCCCTCCCCGGCCCGTACGACCGCTGACCGCCGACCACCTGACCGCCGACCACCTGACTGCTGACCGCCGACCACCCGCCCCGAACCACCGGAGGACCACCATGAACCGCCCCGCCCACCCGAACACCCCCGCCGCCCACCAGGACTGGACCGGCCGGACCGTCCTGGTCACCGGCGCCGAAGGCTTCATCGGCAGCACCCTCGTCGACCTGCTGGTCGCCCGCGGCGCCCGCGTCCGGGCCCTGGTCCACTACAAGCCGTACGCCGAGCGCGGATACCTCGCCCACTACCTGGCCGACCCCGACAGCCCCGTCGAGATGCTCGCCGGAGACGTCCGCGACGCCGGCCGGGTCCTGGACGCCGTCGCCGGCTGCGACACCGTCTTCCACCTCGCCGCGCTCATCGGCATCCCCTACAGCTACCAGGCCCCCGAGGCCTACGTGCAGACCAACGTCGTGGGCACCCAGAACGTCGCCGCCGCCTGCCTGCGGCACGGCGCCCGCCTGGTGCACACGTCCACCAGCGAGGTGTACGGGACCGCGATCACCGCACCCATCGACGAGCACCACCCGCTCCAGCCGCAGTCCCCGTACTCCGCCTCGAAGATCGGCGCGGACATGATGGCACTCTCCTACTGGCACGCCTTCGAACTGCCGGTCGCCGTCGTCCGCCCGTTCAACACCTACGGCCCGCGCCAGTCCGCCCGCGCCGTCATCCCCACCATCCTGGCCCAACTCCACTCCGGTGCACGGGAGATCAGGCTCGGCTCGACCACCCCCACCCGGGACTTCACCTACGCCACCGACACCGCGGAGGGCTTCCTGGCCATCGCCCGCGCCGACCGCACGCTCGGCGAGACCGTCAACCTCGGCACCGGCAGCGAGGTGTCCATCGGCGACCTGGCCAAGGCCCTGATCGTCGCCTCCGGCCGGGACGCCGACATCGTCGTCGACCCGACCCGGCTGCGCCCCGGCGGCAGCGAGGTCGAACGGCTGCTCTCCGACAACCGCAAGGCGCGCGACCTGGCCGGCTGGCAGCCCCGGGTCGGCCTGGACGAGGGCCTGCGCCACACCTCCGACTGGGTCGCCGAACACCTGCACCTCCTCGCCCCGGACCGCTACCAGGTCTGACGCCGCCACTTTGCGGCCGACTTCCCCCTGGGGAAGGGGGCTTGGGGGGGGGGGGGGGGGGGGGGGGGGGGGGGGGGGGGGGGGGAGGGGGGGGGGAAAGGGGGGGGGGAGAAGGAGAGGGGGGAGGGGAAGAACGGCGAAAAGGCGAGGCGGGCACAGACTC
>NZ_JBWKER010000062.1:0-26075 GCF_056435345.1 Kitasatospora sp. NPDC043950 | reverse complement strand
GCTAGTGCTCTCGCGCTCCCCCGTCCTCCCACCCCGTTGTCGCTCCCCCCCCCCCCCCCCCCCCCCCCCCCCCCCCCCCCCCCCCCCCCCCCCCCCACCACCGGCGCCGACCCAACGACCCCGGAAACCGGCACCTCAAGGACCGCCGCGCGTTCGATGAACGTGCCGCCTTCCTTCAGGTGTTGGCTGCCGACACCGATCGTGCGGTGAAAGGGTGTCCTACACTGCGAGCGCCGGCACGGACCGCGATGGGAGAAGGTGAGTGGACATCGACGTCCATGGATTGATGTCGTTGTCGGCCCAGCAACGCCTCCGGCTGCTCGCCGACCGACTGAACGCCTACCGGCTATGGGCGTACGAAGACCTCTTCCCCGCAGCGTTCGCCGACGCCGTCGACATCATCCACGCACGTGGCGAGCAGCACCTCGATGCCCAGCGGTTCGTCGACCACACGTTCATCAACCTGATCACCAGACCCGGTGACCTGGTGGCCTTGTGCCGGCGAATCCCTGCCGCGCACCTGCGTCTGGCGGTTGTCGAGGCCTACGTCCGTCATCCTCTGGTCCCGCCCGACGTTCTGGCCGCCATGGGTGCCTCGGGTGAGGTGTATCGGGAGCTTCCGTCCGGGGGCTGGGCCGAGGTGCCGATGCTCCTGCACGCGTCCGCCAGGCTCAGTGCCGAGCCGAGCCGCCGTTTCGAGCTCCATGAGCTGGTTCCGTTCGGTACCGTCCACGATCGGTCGTGTGCCTGGTCGGTTCTTCACTCGGCTCTGGAAGCGGACCAGCTCACCGACCGGGCGCGCGCAGCCGTGCTGAGTCCGGGCGGTGTCGAGATACCCGCGCCCGCCTTCCACGACGGCCAACGAGCGCAGGTGGTGCTCGATGACCGTAACCGCACCCCCCACTGCGGCACCGTCCGGGACAAGGTCTGGCACCACAGGGATCAGCAGTGGTACTTCTTCCTGCGCGACGACTCCGGGCGCAAGATCAGCAAGCGGTACTCCGCCGCGGACCTGCAAGCCCGCTGCGTCTGACAGCCGGCCCACGGCTCGGGTGGCTCGGCCACACTCACCGTGTCCGTTCGGGGTGGTGAGCGGGGCGTTGGAGTGCTGTCACAGGACACGGGGGACGGGTGTCGGCTCCGTCGCCCGATGGCTCCGGAGGATCGGCCGTTCCCTCCCGCGCTCGTCACCAGACGCGCGTGGATCGTCTGCCGCCGGGGCACCCGCCCTCGAAGCCCTCGAAGCCCTCGAAGCCCTCGCATCCGATGGCCTCCGGCGGAAACGGCTGGCCCGACGCGTTGGTGAGTGCCAGACTCGCCCCGTGCGAGCGATCATCGAGGAGATGGCCAACCGCCTGGCCGAGGTGCCGGGCGTCGTCGGAGTCATGCTCGGAGGCAGCCGGGCCCGCGGAGAGCACCGGCCGGATTCGGACTGGGACCTCGGCGTCTACTACCGTGGCGGGCTCGATCTCGCCGCGTTGCGCGCGCTGGCCGGCTCCGAGGTGGAGGTGGCCGGCCCGGGCGGCTGGGGGCCGTGGGTGAACGGCGGCGCGTGGCTGCGAGTCGACGGCGTGGCAGTGGACTGGATCCTGCGGGACGTGGACCGGGTCGAGCAGGTGTGGGCGGACTGCCGCGAGGGTCGGTACGAAGTCGGCGTGCAGGCGGGGCATCCCCTCGGCTTCTGGTCGCCCTGCTACGCGGGCGAGGTGGCGCTCGGCCAGGTCCTGGCCGACCCAGCCCGCGAGCTGACGGACCTTCAACAGGAGACCGCGACCTACCCCGAGCCGTTGCGAGAGGCCCTGACGGCGGGAGCCTGGGAGGCGGAGTTCCTGGTCGGCGCCGCAGCGAAGGGCGCGGCACGGGCGGACACGCTGTACGTCTCGCTCTGCCTCTCCCGGGCCGTTGGCGTGCTGGTGCAAGCGATGTTCGCCGCCGACCGGCGCTGGTGCCTCAACGAGAAGGGCGCGCTGGCCGCCGCCGAGACGCTACCGGCCGCGCCAGCCGGCTTCGGCCCGCGAGTCCGCCACCTGTTGGGGGCGCCCGGAGAGAGCGCCGAACTGCTGGCGGCAACAGTGGCCGAGGCGCGGCTGCTGGTCGAGGAGACCCTCGCCGCGCTCCGGAGCCGCACCGAGTAGCAGCACACACCTCGAACCGGGCGCCTCGCCCCTGGCGGCCCGTCAGCGGCTCCACGCCATCATGCGAGCAGCGAACCACCGGGCGGCGGAATCAGCTGGTTCGTTCCTTCGGGTTCACCGTGCAGAAGTGGACGCGGTTGGTCAGCTTGTCGAATCTGCACAAGACTTTCGCCACGTCAGATTCGAGACCGATCAAGCCACCCCCGCCGCACCGGACTTCGCGGCAGGCCCCGGGCGTCCGGAACCTGGCGCCGAGCCGTGGCCGATGAGCATCAGAGCGGGTCGATGCGAGCCTTGAGCAGGCAGAACTCATTGCCTTCGGGGTCGGTCAGGACATGCCACTGCTCCTGCCCGGTCTGGCCGATGTCGGCCGGGCGCGCGCCGAGCGCCAGAAGGCGTTCGAGCTCGGCGTCCTGATCGCGGTCGGTGGGGTTCACGTCGATGTGCAGGCGGGACTTGCCCTTCTCGGGCTCGTCCCGGCGGCTGAGGAAGATCGTCGGTTGCGCACCGCCGAACCCTTCGCGCGGCCCGATCTCCATCGAGCCGTCGTCCTCGCGACCGAGTACGACGAAGTCCAGGACCTCGCACCAGAACCGTGCCAGCACCTCGGGGTCGCGGCAACCGAGCACCAGCTCACCGATACGACACGCCATGACGAATACCTGCTCTCAGCCGGGGAACCGCCGGGGAGACCGCATGCGAACCGCACGGGCTCCCGGCAGCGAAAACAACCCCGCGACCGTACCGGACGAGGCGAGCGCGGTCGACATGATTTCCGGGCCGACGCCGGGCCGGCGGCATCGGGCCCGAAGCCGGAGCGGGCTCAGGACAGCATGTTGATCCGGTACTGCATGATCCGGTAGTTCGTCGGGTCGTACCACTGGCTGACGACGATGTGGAAGTTGCCGAACGTCGAGCCGGGGATGACGAAACCGCCGTACGGGCTGGCGACGAGGTTGGCGACCTCCTGGCCCGGGGCGCAGGGGAGGATCATGGCCTGCTCCAGCGTCGTGGTCAGGTCCGAGGTCGGAAGGGCGAAGACCATCGCCCTGATCGACAGCTGGTCCATGTTCAGCCACGTGAGGACGTACTTGCCGTCCATGGCGCGGAAGCACATCTCGCCCCACTTGCGGGTGCCGAAGACGGTCGTCGGGGCGGGCGCGTTCCACCGCCACCCGCCGTCGGCGTAGCCCCACGGCTCGTAGGCGTCCGGATTGCCGAGGCTCTCCTTCCGTACCCGGTGCAGCAGCATTCCCGATTCCACGTCGCGGTTGAAGACCGTGGACAGGACGTAGCAGTAGCCGTCGTCGGCCACGGCGTACGTCTTCTGCTGGAACTGGCCGCCGTACAGGTCGCCCGGCCACTGGCACAGGTACTGCCAGGTCTCACCGTTGTCGGTGGAGCGCCAGAAGTCGGTGTGGTGGGTGTCGTAGATGACGCCGCGCATGAGGTGCATGTACATCACGCCGTCGACGACGAACACGTCGGACGGGATCGCCGTCGTGGCCTTGTCGCCGACCGGGTTGTGCGGCTCGTCGACCAGGCTGTTGGCGTGGCTGCCGCCGACGCTGCCGTCGATGCGCAGGTTGTTCAGGTCGGCGCTGCTGGAGCGCAGACCGACCGGGGCACGCCAGTCGGCGGCGCCCACCTGGGCGCCGTCGAAGGTGTCGCCGCAGACGAAGAGCATGGTGCCGTCCGGACACAGCACCGGGATGCCGAGGTCGGTCCACGGCGAGGCGAACGGCCCGGTCTCGACCGGTCCGCTGAGGTTCTTCACCTTGGTCGCGACCGTCGGGCTCGGAGGGTCGTTCGGGCCGCCGGCGACCGCCGCTGGGGCACCCGAGCCGATGGCCCCCGCCCCCACGGCGACGCCGATGCCGATCTTGAGGAGCTTCCGGCGGGAGGGCCCGCCGGCCGTCGCGTCGGTCCCGCCCGATGAGCCCGATGAGAGTGTCATTTCTGTCGATGGCCTTTCCGAGTCGACGAATTCCCGTGGCTCCGAACGGATCGCGCACCTCGGCGGCGACGGGTCGCCACCGAGGCTACGGCGCCCCGTCGCCCTCCCGTCGACCGGTGGGCAAACCTTCACCCAAATTGGCTATGCCACACGGAAGTTCCGCATCCGGACGTGGACCAGCCGACGGGAGGTGGGGCCGAACGTCCACAGCCGGACGGCCCGCCCACCACCGGCCGCTCCGTGACCCGATCCCGGACGATCCCGGACGGGCGCGGTGAGCAGCAAGTGCTCTCCCGGGCGCAGGTTTCGATCGATCAGCGCGTGCGTGCCGTTTCACGCCCCCTGATCGAGACGCGAGCATCACATATCGTATGCGTATCGCTACCGTTGGAATATGACGCACTCTCAAGTCCGCAGTCTCCTCGTTCGTGGGGTCGTGGCCTTCGTGCTCCTGGCTGCGCCCCTCGGGGCGCGGGCCGCAGCCGCGCCCAGTACGGGTGAGGACGCGCGGCCCGCCATCAGAAACCTGGCCCGCGGTGACCGCGACCTGCTGCAGCAGGCGGTGGACGCCCAACTCACCGCGAGCAAGGACGGTAAGCAGACCGCCGCCAACGAGATCACGTACCCGGACGGGGCGGTGGTGGTCCTGCCGCTGCCGGGCGAGGCGCAGGCTCCGCCGTGGAGCGGGGACCACCACCGTCGGTCCGCCAGGGGCGCGGACTGGAAGAAGTGCCCGGCCCCGACCAGCGAACCCTCCTACTACTGCTTCTACGCCGACAAGAACTGGGGCGGTAGGAGGCTGCAGTTCAACCTCTTCCACGAGGACAGGCCGGTGTACTTCGCCGACTACGGGTTCCGCGACCAGACCAGCAGCTGGGTCAACACCGCCCGCGGCCTGGAGGTGATCGTGGACAACGACCCGGGCGACGGCCAGTGGCAGATGCTCTGGAAGGAGCCGCCGGAGTCCCTGTCCGCGTCGGTCGGCTTCGACAACATGGCCGACCGTTTCTGGGCCGTTCGTCAGTAGCCCTACCGCGCGCCGGCTGAGCTCGTGGCCCCGACCGGCTACTCGGCTACGCCACCGGCCCCGGCTTGTAGTCCGAGGGGAGCGTGCGGACGAACTCCCGCGGGTCGGAGTGCGACTGTTCCATCCAGACGGGCACGCTGCGGTAGCCGAGGGCGTAGAGGTTCCGCTTGGGGTCCCATGTGTTGGAGGCGAGGATCGAGGCACGCTTCTTCGCCATGTGGGCGTCCGGGATGTCGAGGACGTAGGAGGAGGCGGCGTCGCTGCATGCCTTGTGCGTGGGGTTCCCGTCGAGTCGGCCCGCGGCGAACTTGTGCGAGGCGCCCGGGTACTGCTTGGCGAGCGAGCGGACCTTGGCGATGACCTTCTGCACGAAGCCGTCGAAGTCGCCGTTCGCCTCGTCGGAGAGGTCGAAGTTGATGACCTTGGCGACGCCCGGGGCCTTGGCGGAGAGCTTGAACTCGGCCGTACGGCCGACGACGAACTCAGGGGTCGGCCAGGTCTCGGCCCAGCCGAGTGCGTGGTAGTGCCCGGGGGCGGAGCAGTTGTTTCCCAGGCTCTGGCATGTGCCCTGATTCATGTACTGGGCGAGCCCGCCGTTCTCGCCCCGGGTCACCAGCACGAGATAGACCGGTCGCCCGGAGGCCTTGTGCTCCAGGATCGAACCGGCGAGCCCGATCGCCTCGTCGTCCTGGTGCGGCGAGTCGAAGATCGCGGGAGCCGTCGCCGCGTGGGCGCCAGGCGCGGCCAGTGCTGGCCGGTTCCTTCCGCATCACAGCAGCCGGCGGCCCCGCCGCGGATCGCGCACCGGCAGCGGCGCTTCGATCACCGCCCACTGGGCGTCCGCCCACGACGAGTCATAGGAAGGTCTGCACGAAGGGACACACATGGCGGTGATCTTCGCGGACACCCCGCCGCGAAGATCGCCGCCAGCGCATCACGCCACGATGTTGATCGGTTACCGAACACTTTCCGAGGCGGGAGGGGAGATCGTGCCCGCGGTGACCGGCTCCGGCGTGACCGTGATGTAGGTCGGGGCCGGAGCGGTCTCCCGGGCGCGGGCCGTGTACCAGCCGGCGCCGAACGCGAGGATTCCGATCAGGAGGCCTGCGAGGACCATGGTGACGTACTGCTGTTTCATGGCCCCAAGGGTAGAGCGCCCGTGGTCAACTCCCGTGCCGCCACGGCATGATGGCCACCTCTCGCGTCAAGCGTGGTTGACGCGAGAGGTGGCCATCATGCCGCGGGAGGGAGGAAGGTCACTGTCCGAAGCCGTGTGACCGGGCGATCCGGCGAACCTACGCGGTCAGCGCCGCCGCCCCTGCGGCCGGTTCGAGGTCGCCCGGAGTCCACGAGCGCCGGAACTCCCCGATGGTGGCCCGGAGTACGGCTATCAGCGCCAGCAGCATCAGCGCGCCGTGGGCCGGCATCGACAGGTACGGCGACACGCTGGGGGCGATGAACTTGAGGTAACTGCCGAAGGACGACAACTGGACCAGGACCGGCACGTACCAGAGCCGCCGGGGCAGCTGGAAGGCGATGATCACGCTGATCACGTCCGCGACGTAGAAGTAGCGCTCGTGCATGGACGGCAGCAGGAACGGCACCGCGATCGCGAAGACGGCGGCCAGCAGCAGGATCCCCGTGTCCGTGAGCTCGGGCCGCCCCTCCCGTACCGCCGGTGCCTCCCGCCCGTCCCCGGCCTTCAGCGCCGCCGCCCCGCCGGCGCGGTGGATGGCCCAGACCGCCAGCCCGATCAGCACCAGCACCAGCGCGCCCGCGACCAGCACACCTGCGTGCCGTACGGCGTCCTGCTCCTCGAACGGCACCGAGACGAACTGGTAGACCGATGGCGCGTTGAGCGTGAGGTCCTTGTACGTGTCCGGCTGCCGGGCGTACACCGTCAGCAGCTGCCAGGGGTCGGAGCCGAGCAGGACGGCGGGGATGTCGAGCGCCACGTACACCGCCGGAAGGGCCAGCAGGCTTCGCCACGGGATCCGTCGCGCCAGCACCAGGACGAGCAGGAGCGGGAACAGGAAGACCGCCTGGAGCTTGAACGCCAGCGCGATCCCGAAGAACGAGCAGGCCCACCACGGCCGGTCGCGCAGGATGTGGTAGACGCCGCCGACCAGGAAGGTCGTGAAGATCGCGTCGGCCTGGCCCCACCAGCCGCTGTTGGTCACGACCGTGGGGAGGAAGAGGACGATCACCGCCGCGCCGAGGGCCCGCCAGGGCTGCTGCGGCGACCGCAGGGAGACGATGCGGAACGTGTAGTACGCCAGTGCCAGATCGAACAGGATCGAGACGCACTTGATACCCGTCAGCGCGGCCACCGGAAGGTAGGTGAGCGCGGCCATCAGGTACAGGTAGGGGACGTTGTAGTCCGAGAAGCCGGTGCCGCTGAGAGCGTGGAACCCGCCGTTGTTCGCGATGTACTGGTACCAGGGCCCGAGGAAGTAGTAGAAGTCCGTCGACTCGTTGTCCAGCATCAGGATGCGGACCGAGAGCGCGGCCATCACCGCCGCCATCGCGGCCAGAATCAGGACCGTCGGGTCGGCCGTGCGCTGGCGCGGCTCCTCGGCGGTTATCTCGGACATCGGTCTCCATTCGGGTCGGCGGTGCGGTGGGCCGGCCGGGGTGCGTGTCGTGGGTCGGACGGCGAGGCCGGTACCGCGGCCCTCCGCGGGGGAGCCCCGTCCGCAGGGCGGCAGCCGGACCCGAAAGCCCTCCGTGCCCCACCCCTTGGTCCGCCCCCGTGGCCCGTTCCCGTGATCCGTTCCCGTGAGCCGGCCCCGACGGTGGCATCCGGCGGGTGGTGCGCGAACGGGCGGATCCGCCCCCGGCCGATCATAGGCGCCCGTGTCCACCGGCACTCTGCTGGCCCCGGACCGTCAGGACACGGAGAAGAGCCGACCCGGGCGGCACGGACGACACCGGCCCCGGGGCGGACCCTTCGACGCCGGCCCACAGCGCCTGCGGCCGCCGATCCTCCTACTGCTACTCCGCAGAAGTCGGTGGAGGGGTGTTGAGCTGGGCCGCGTATTCGTCGGTGAGGATGCTGCAGGTGCACCAGTCGCTTGTGCACGGGGCGCCGGCCTCGGCGCCGTAGGGGCCGAGACCGGCCATGAGGTGGAGTACCTCCGTGCGCTCCGGCGCGGAGAGAACGGGGAGCGTCGCAGAAGGCGGCGACTGCTGCCAGACGGCCGGATCATCGGCCACGTCACCGATGACCCGTGCGTCGATGAACAAGGTGTAGAGGGGATGCTCGGGAAAGTCGTTGAGTCGCAGGACCCACCAGTGCCCTTCGACCCGGGCCGCGTAGTAGAAGACACCTGTGCCGGTGCCGCGCCACGTGGCCCCCGGGGGCAGCGCAGGGAGAGGAATCATGCCCGCGTCGTCCGGGCTGCCGTGTCGAACGGGGGCGGACCGGCGGGGTCGCCCGGGTGCACACCGCAGGCGCAGCCGAGTGCCTCTTCGGGGGAACCGGTGGGCAGTCCGGTGGTGAAGCACCGGCACCACGGAGGCTGGGGCTCCTGGGTGGGCAATTCGGCTGCTACGTAGGCGAATCCGGCTCGGAGGCGGACCGTGACGGCGTTCACGTGGGGCCGGCGTTCACGGGCGTGGCCCTTCAGGCACCGACGCAGGTGGTGCTGCATCGATTTCGGTGGGTTCTTCGGCACGGGCCCATCCTGCCGGGTGCGGCGTCGGCCCGCCATGGCCGTCGGCTGTGAGTGATGGCCATGGGGTGGGGCGGTGCTTGCGGCCGTGCTCAAAAGGCAGGTTCGCGAGAGTCGGACGGGATACACGTGGCTGCCGGGGCTCCGCGTTGCTCAGGGGCGGCCGAGGGCGCGGAAGGTCCAGCCGGCCGCACGCCAGCGAGCGGCGTCGAGGGTGCCGCGGGCGTCGATGACCTGGGGGACGGCGATGTGTCGGGCGAGGTCGGCCGGGTCGGCGTCGGAGTACTGGGGCCAGTCGGTCAGGTGCAGCAGCAGTTCGGCGCCGGTGACGGCCTGGGTGGGGTCGTCGGCGTAGTCGAGCCGGGGGTAGGCCCTGCGGGCGTTGTCCATGGCGGCGGGGTCGTGGACGGTGACCTCGGCGCCGGCCCGCTGGAGGGCGTCGGCGACGGCCAGGGCCGGGGAGTCGCGGATGTCGTCGGTGTGGGCCTTGAACGCGGCGCCCCAGACCGCGATCCGCTGGCCGGTCACGGCGTTGCCGAGGACTTCGCGGGCGAGTTCGACGGTGTGCTCGCGCCGGCGCCGGTTGATCGCCGCGACCTGGCGGAGCAGGCCGGTGTCGGCGCCGAGCTCTTCGGCGCGGTAGGTGAACCCGGCCAGGTCCTTGGGCAGGCAGCCGCCGCCGAACCCGAGGCCGGGCCGCATGCCCTCGGCGCCGATCCGGTGGTCGTAGCCCAGGGCGAGGACGATCTGCCGGACGTCGGCGCCGGCCAGCTCGCAGAGCTCGGCCATCGCGTTGATGAAGGAGATCTTGGTGGCGAGGAAGGCGTTCGCGGCGCCCTTGATCAGCTCGGCCGTCGCGATGCCGGTGACGATCAGCGGGGAGCCGGCGGCCAGGATGTCGGCGTAGACCTGCCGGAAGGCGGCCTCGCTGCCGGTGTCACCGTCCTCGACGCCGAGCACGATCCGGTTCGGCTCCAGGGTGTCCAGGAGGGCGAACGACTCGCGCAGGAACTCCGGCGACCAGGCCAGGCCGACGCTCACCCCGGTGCGGAGGTGCTCGTCCAGGGTCTGCCGCAGCTCTGCGACCGTGCCGACCGGGACGGTCGATTTGCCGATGATGACCGCGCCGTCGCCGAGCCCGGGGGCCAGGCGCCGGACGGCGGTGTGGAGGTGGGTGAGGTCGTAGGCGCCGCTGCCGTCCCGCTGCGGGGTGCCGACGCCCAGGAAGTGGACGTCGGCGAAGTCGGCGGCCTCCGCGTAGGAGGCGGTGAAGCGGAGCCGTCCGGTGGCGGTGTGCTCGGCGAGCAGGTCGTCCAGGCCGCGCTCGACGAACGGGGCCTGGCCCTTGTTCAGCGCGTCGACCTTGTCGGTGTCGGTGTCCATGCCGAGGACCTGGTGGCCGAGCTCGGCCATCGCGGCGGCGTGGGTCGCGCCGAGGTAGCCGCAGCCGATCACGGTGAGTTTCACGAACGTGTCCTTCCGAAGGGGCGGGCGGCGTCCGCGCCGGCCGGTCCTGCGATTCCGCGCATCCGGTTGTCACCCCTGAGCGTGAATCGGTGGTGGCCCCGACGGGAGGAGGTTTCCGCAGGTCCCGGCGGAGGCCCGGAGCACCAGGCAACCGTCTGGCAGCCGGTGCGGGGAGGGCTCGCAGGGGGGCTCACACATCGTGCATCCGATTCACCATGAGCGACGGATGCCCTACCTTCGGTGATCCGGCCTCGGGTGCCGGACACGCGACTTCTCGTGGCGGGCCGCGTACGACTTCCCCGTGCCCGTGCGGGGACCGACTGAGGGGGACGTTGTGGCGTCGACCACCCGCCGGACCAAGCCGCCGAACGACGCACTGGCCCGGATGATCGACAAGTGCGAGGGCGCCAGCCACAAATCGCTGGCCCACCGGGTGAACCAGCTCGCCCACGAAGCCGGGCTGACCACGACCTACACGCACACGTCCGTTGTGAACTGGACGGCGCGCGGCATGGTGCCGGACTGGCCCGTGCCGAAGCTGCTGGCCCGGGCGATCGGCGAGCGGCTCGGCCGGCCCGTGGAACTCGGCGAGATCGGTATGGCCGATGCCGGGACACCGGACGCCGCGATGGGGTGGGATTTCCCGAGGGACCCCGCCGAGGCCGTGCGCACGGCCACTTCGTTCTGGAGCAGCGTGAACCGCCGAGACTTCCTCACCGGTGCGGGCTTCGCCGTCTCCGCGTTCACCACCCCGGTCACCCGCTGGCTGGTCACCCCCGCCGACGACACCGCCGCCCACCGCGGCCGCGGCCGGGTCGGCGCCGCCGACCTCGCCGAACTGCGGGACGCCGCAGACGACGCCCGGCGCTGGGACTCCAGATACGGCGGCGGGAACTGGAAGGCCGACTCCGTCACCGCCTGCCTCCGGGAACGCGCGGTCCCGCTCCTGAACGGTTCCTTCGGCGACGAGGTCGGCCGCCAACTGTTCTCCGCGACGGCCGAGTTGTCCCGCCTGGCGGGCTGGACCGCCTTCGACGTCGGCCAACACGAGGTCGCTCAACGGCACTTCATCCAGGCCCTCCGCCTGGCCCGGGCCGGCGGCGACGTCCAGCTCGGCTGCTATGTCCTGACCACGATGGCCATGCAGACCCTGCTGAGGGGATTCGCCGGCGAGGCCATCGATATGACCCAGGGCGCCTTCGAGCGGGCCAAGGGCCGGGCAGCCCCCAGGGTGCTCGCGTTCACCAAGCTCATCGAGGCCCGGGCCCACGCCCGGGACGGCGACGCCCGGGCCGCCTCCGCCGCGCTCGCCGCCTCCGAGAGCCTGCTCGACCAGGCCCGCGACGGCGCCGAGGAGCCGGCGTGGATCGACTTCTACCACCACGCGCGGCTCTCGGCCGATGCCGCCGAGATCTTCCGCGACCTGAAGCACCCCGAGGCCGCCCTCGCGTGGAACGCGCAGGCCGCCGCCATGTCGCCCGGGGTGTTCACCCGCTCGGTCGGGATGCGGCTGGCCATCGTCGGAACCGCCCACCTCCAGAGCAAGGACCTGGACCAGGGCCTCGCGCTCGGCCACCAGGCCGTCGACATCCTCGCCCGTGTCCAGTCCAGCCGGGCCAAGGACTACGTCCGCGAGTTCAACACCGCGCTCACCCCTTGGCGTCGCGAGCCGCGGGTCGTCGAGTTCCTCCGGCGGACCGGCAGGGAACCCGGCGTCGCGGCATAGGGCGAGAGGCCGCGCGGCCGGGTCAGGTGCCCGGGTGGGAGGCTGCCCAGCCGTGTTCGAGCAGGGCGAAGGCCTCGTCGGCGGCTCGGCGCGGTTCGGCGTGCCGCAGGATGAGGCTGCGGCTCTCAAGGGCGAAACGGGCGAGGGCGGCGCAGCTGACGTCGTCCTCGGGGGCGTTGACGGCCTCGGCGATGGCTCGTGCCAGGGCGGTTTCGTGGCGCGTCCACATGCGGTGGGCGTAGTCGCGCAGCGCGGGGGTCTCCTGCACCATGCGCGTGAAGTCGGCGAACCGCGGGTCCGCGGTGTGGACGGCGAACTGGGTCTGCGTCAGCAGGAGGTGCTCGCGCAGCGCCTGCGGGATCGACGTGCCGGGGGTGCGTTCGCGTACGGCGGCGACGAGTGCTGCTTCGATGTCGTCCTCCTGGTCGAAGACCAGGGCTTCCTTGCCGGAGAAGTGCTTGAACAGGGTGGTCACCGAGACGTCGGCGGCCTCGGCGACGTCCTTGACGCCGACCTGGTCGTAGCCGTGTTCGAGGAAGAGGTCGAGTGCGGCGTCGGCCAGGGACTGGCGGGTCTGGGCCTTCTTGCGCTCGCGGCGCCCGGTCGGTTCGGTCACGTGCCCACCATATCGGCATAGTGCATCCGCTGCAAAAGTTTAGTCGTTGCGCTTATTTAGCGAGTGTGCTTTCTTGGTGGTGTCGGGCCTCCCAACGGCCCACCCACCTCCCGAGGGGCACTCCCATGAACTCTGCCCGCAATCCCCGTGATCCCCGCCGTCCCCGCATCGCGATCGTCGGCGCCGGCCTCGGCGGCCTCACCTGCGCCCGGGTCCTGCAGCAGCACGGTCGCTCCGTCACCGTCTTCGAACGCGAGGCATCCGCCGACGCCCGCCCGCAGGGCGGCACCCTCGACCTGCACGCCGACACCGGCCAGGCCGCCCTGCGCGCGGCGGGGCTCCTCGACCGGTTCCACGCCCTCGCCCGCCCCGAAGGAGACGCGTGGCGCGTGCTCGACTTCGCCACCGCCGCGCTCCTGGCGCAGCAGGGGCCTTCCGCCGACGGCGGCCGGCCGGAGATCGACCGGGGCCAACTGCGCGGCCTGCTCCTGGAGTCGATCGCCGAGGGCACGGTGCGATGGGACCGCGCCGTCAGCGGGGTCACCCCGCTGGCGGACGGCACCTGCCGGCTGTGCTTCGGCGACGGTACCGCCGAGGACTTCGACCTGGTGGTCGGTGCCGACGGCGCCTGGTCGCGCGTCCGCCCGGCCCTGTCGCCCGCCGTACCCGGCTACACCGGTGTCACCTTCGTCGAGACCGGATTCGACCACTGCGACACCCGTCACCCCGACCTCGCGCGGCTGGTCGGCAGCGGATCGATGCTGGCGAAGGGCGTCGGCAGGTCCCTGGTCGCCCAGCGCAACAGCAACGGCCACATCCGCGCCTACATCGCGCTGCGCGTGCCGGAGGACTGGCACACGGCCGCCGGTATCGACCTCGGCGACCAGCGGGCCGTGCGGACGCACCTGCTGAGGGCGTTTGACGGCTGGGACGAGAGCCTGCGCCACGTCCTGCGCGACAGCGACAGCGGGTTCGTCAGCCGGCCCCTGTTCGTCCTGCCCGCCTCGCACACCTGGCAGCACGTCCCCGGCGTCACGCTGCTCGGCGATGCCGCGCACCTGATGCCCCCGGTCGGTCTGGGTGCCAATCTCGCCATGCTCGACGGTTCCGACCTCGCTCACGCCCTCGCCACCGAACCCAGCGTCGACGACGCCGTCCGCGCCTACGAGGGCATCATGCTGCCGCGCTCGATCGAGGCCGCGACGGGCAGCGCGCAGGGACTCGACCACCTCGTTCCCGCGACGGCCCCCTGAACCGACTCCACTCGCGCTCTGGCTGTCTCAGCTCAGGCACCGGCTGTTTCGGGCGCTCACGGCTGGAGTCGTCCGGGCCGGGTCGAGCGACTGTCGGCTTCCACGGGCTGTCCGAGCCCTTTGGTCGCTGCGTATTCACGCAGGTCAGGGCGGCGGCAGGGACTGAAGCGACTGAGACTGGGGATTGGGTGCACGTTGTCGCTCGGGGTGGGTGCCCGTCCCGGTGCGGTCGGGCGGCCGGCGACTCTGCCGTGGAGTGGTCGCGGGCGGTGAGGATGACGTGGTAGCCCTGTTCGGCGAGCTCGCGGGCGACGGCGAAGCCGAGTCCGGCCGGGCGGCTGGTCCCGGTGACGGGTGCGGTCCTGATGGCCATGGCGGGTGTTTCCCTTTCAGGTGGCTTGACCCGTTCCTGGCTTGAGTTTGGACCGCGACGTCGGAGCTGTCACCGGGCACCTGTATGTTGATCACCCGCCGACCCTGTCGGTGTCCCGTCCCAGGGTGTCGACGCGCGGATCCGGCCTGGGGTGGTGATCGCTTCGCGGAAATTCGGTCGCTGTCGTCGGGGGATCAGGTGATCCTTTGGCGTCGAGGCTGAACAGCCGCTCATCATCTCAAGCGCTTGAAGGATTTTGCATGACCGTTCCTGCCCCGCCCGACAGCCCGCAGTCCGCCGAGGGGCCGGCCGACACCAACGCATGGGCGGCACCGAGCCCGGGTCAGGGCGAGGGCGAGGCTCCGGGTCAGGGCGAGGCCACGGTGCCTGCCCCGACCGCTACCCCTGCCCCTGCCGCGCCCCCTGCCGCGCCCCCTGCCGCGCCCCCCGCCGCGCTCGCTGTCGCGGCTCCGAACGTCCCGTACTGGCCGCCGTACGCGTATCCGATGCCGGCGCCGCAGCCTCGCAACGGGCTGGGCACCGCGGCCATGGTGCTCGGGATCGTCGGTGGCGTCCTCAGCCTGGCCGTCATCTTCTTCTGGCTGTCCTGGCTGCCGGCCCTGCTCGCCGTGGTCTTCGGTGCCATCGGGCTGGGCTACGTCCGCAAGGGCCTGGCGACCAACCGGGCGATGGCGCTCGCGGGCGTGATCCTGGGCATTTCCGGTCTGCTGGTCTCGGTCGGCGCCGGGGTGTTCGTCGTGACGCGGGTGCAGGCGGCCGACGAGGAACGGCGGGCGGAGGAGAACGCCGCGCGCGCTCGCGCCGATGCCGCGACTCAGGCCGCCAACGAGCGGGCGGCGAAGGAGCGGGAGCGGATCGAGGCCGAGCGGAAGAGGGCCGAGGCCGAGCAGGAGAAGGCGGCCGCGGACGAGAGGGCCCGGCGTCTGTCGTTCGGCCAGTCCTACACGTACGGGGACGGCCTGAAGGTCACGATGGCCGCGCCGACGCCCTACGTTCCGAGCGACAGCGTGTCGGACACCCCCAAGAACGCCAAGATCATCCAGGTCCGCATCACCGTCGTCAACACCGGGTCGGAGGAGGTCTCGCTGAACGGGTCGGGGCTGCCCACCATCAGGGACGCCAAGGGCAACCTCGTCTTCACGCTGATCGACGGAAGCGGACGGATGAAGATCCTCAAGGGCTCGCTGGCCCCGGGCGAGGAGGCCGCCGGTCTGACGGCGTACGCCCTGCCGGGCAGCGCGGCCGACCGGTTCTCCGTCCAGTTCGACTACGGTCTCGGTCGGCTGCGCAAGGACGTCATCTGGTCCGGCTCTCCGAGCTGACCCGGGGCCGCTCCCCCCGAAGCCTGTTGCGCAGGAGGCATGACCTGCCACCACCCTGCCGTCGCCGTCACCTGGCTCGTTTCACCCCGTCCACCAACGGCGTCGAGAGCGTCGGGCCGGGCGTCCGGCGGTGATCGGCGACTGCTTCGGGCGGAACTCCTGATCCGGATGATCCGAGACCGGGGCGCGGCACGTGCCACGCCCCGGCCGGGTGTCGAGGGAGCCTCAGAGTTTGAAGCGCATGATCATGCGACTTCCCGGGAGGCTGGAGATGGTCCCGCTGCTGCAGTCCGTGATGTCGGCCCCCGGGAAGAGGGTGCCGGTGACGGTGGCGCCGGGCAGGACGGAGCTGTCGAGGGACACCGTGCCGTTGAGGCTGTTGGAGATCTCGTTCTTCGAGGGGTCGCCCTCGACGTCCTGCATGCCCGCGGCGTTGATGGTGGAGGTGCCGGCCGGGTTGCCGTTCGCGTCGGCCCAGTTGACGACGATGGTGCCGGTGAGCTGGCCGAGCTGCTTGCAGGAGAGGGTCGCCGACCCGGTGAGGGTGATCGTTCCGGCGGACACGTTGGGGCCGCCGTTCTTCGTCAGGCACCTCGTGGTGGTGCCGTTGTTCATGGACAGGTCGACCGCGGCGGGGGTGTCCGTGATCGGCATGGTGCTGTTGATCGTACCCTCTGCGGCGCACAGGACCCGGACCAGGGGGTTGGCCCGGGTTTCGGCGGTCCCGTTGGCTCCGTCGGTCACGACCGGCGTGTCGGCGGCGGCCGAGGCGGGGGCGGGCTGCTGGAGGAGCACGGCCGAGGTGGCGGCCACGGCGGCCAGGGCGAGCGGGACGGCGGCCAGGCGCCACCGGCGGGGCCTGGACGGCGCTGCTTCACGCGTCGGCACGGGGTCGGAGTCCCAGGAGTGCAAGGGCATGGTGTTCCTGTTCTGTGAAGTCGGGCGGCTGAGGGTCAGAGGAGTTCGGAGAACTGGGCGTCGTGCTTCGCGGTGAGGCTGCTCAGGCCGTTGGAGCAGTGGCTGATGTCGCTGGTGGGCTCGAAGGTCGCGAGGACGCCGGCGAGCGGCAGGACCTTGCTGCCGAGGGACACCGTGCCGTCGCTCGAGTTGAGGATGTCCCCGCGCGCGGGGTCGCCTTCGACGTCCTGTGCGCCGTTGGTGGTCACGGTGGAGGTTCCGACGACGCTGCCGGTCTGGTTCAGTCCGCTGTACCAGGTGATGGTCTCGGTGCCGCTGAACGTACTGGGGGAGGAACACGAGAGCGTGCCGGTGCCGGCGAAGGTCAACGTCGCCGACAGTACGTCCGTGGGCCCGCCGTTCTCGGCGAAACACTCGTCGAACGTGCCGACCCAGGAGAGGGACACGGTCCCGGCGGTGTTCGTGATCGGCGCGCTGCTGGTGCCGACGGCCTGCCCGGAGCAGGTGAGCTTGGTCAGGAGAGTGTCGCGGTGGCCGGTGGACTCGCTGGCGGCGGCCCGGGTGGGGGCGGCCTGCTGGAAGAGCAGGCCGGCACCGGCGGCCGTGGCGACCAGGGCGAGCGGAACGGTGGCGAGACGCCACCGCCGGACCGAGAGATTTCTGGTGTGCGGCCCCGACGGCGTGCCCGGGGCGGTGGGCTGAGCGCCCATAGTTGCTCTCCTTCTGTTTATGTATACGAACTGCTGCTGTCAGAATCACCGCCAGTGGGGCGCTGTGCGATCCGGGCGGAGCCGGATTCGTCTTTGCGGTGCGACATTGACCCGACTGCCGCAGTGCGCCCTCGGGCTCCTATGGAGCTTCCTTTTTGCTACTGAAGATCGTGAACGACCTTTAATGTCCGGCAGTCGAGGGATAGCGGCGTGTGCCTGCCGGGTCTTCCGCCGGTGTCGGGCTACGTTCTGCGGCAGACCTTTTCAGAGTCGGCCCGCCGGGTCGCCCGACGGATGAGGGGAGACATCAATGCCGCCCAGTCCACCTCTTCCGCCCGGCGGCCCCCGGATTCCGGCCGTGGATCGGCTGCCCGGTTTTCCGGGTGCGGAGCACTGGCGGCGCGAGGCGGAATCCGGATTGCACTACGTCGACCACGGATCCGGCGACGTCGTGCTCATGCTGCACGGAAACCCGACGTGGGGATATCTGTGGCGGCGTCTTATCACCGCGCTGGCCGAGGACTTCCGTTGCATCGTGCCGGACCAGTTGGGCATGGGGCTCTCTCAGCGCAGGACCGGTGCCGGTCCGATTCCGCTCGCGGAGCGGCTGGAGCACCTCGACGCGCTGGCGGCCCACCTGATCGAGCAGGGCCGGGCGCCGTCGGCGGGCTGGACCCTGGCGGTACACGACTGGGGAGGGCCGATCGGCCTGGCGTGGGCGAGGCGGCATCCCGGGTTGGTCACGAAGCTGGTCGTGCTGAACAGCGTGGGTTTCCGCTGGCCCGAGGGCTACCGGCTGCCGCGCTCGCTGGCCCTGCTGCGCGACGTCCGACCGCTCGGCGAGGCGGCGCACCTGCTGAACGTCTTCCCCCGGGCGGCGCTGCGCGCCGGAGTGGTCCGGCCGCTGCCCGCCGAGGTCCGCTCCGCCTACCTGCGGCCGTACCGCGGCGCGTGGCAGCGCCGCGCGGTACGGGACTTCCTGCGGCAGATCCCGCGCAGCGGCGCGGACCCCGCCTGGTCCCTGGTCGATCCCGGTGACGACAGCGCCGACCTCGCCGGGCTGCCGGTGTTCATCGGCTGGGGCCTGCGGGACCCGGTGTTCACCCCGCTCGTCCTGCGGGAGTGGCGGCGCAGACTCCCGCACGCCGAGGTGCACGCCTTCGCCGACGCGGGCCACTTCGTCCTGGAGGACGCCGGCGATTCCCTGATCAGGCCGCTTCGGCGCTTCCTGTCCACACGATGACGAACCATCACGGAAAGGTGCTCATGCCCTCGCCCCACAGCAGGATCAGTCTCGTGCGGGTCCATGTCCCCGAGGCCCGCCAGAGTTCCCGCGAGATCGAGGAGGAGCTGCGCCGGCAGAGCCCCGGGGCCGCGCTGCCGGCGGGACTGCTGGAGCACATGTTCGGGCTGCGCGAGCGGTGCGTGGCGGCGCCGGAGGAAATGCCCTCGGACCTGGCGGCCCGGGCGGGCGCCGCCGCCCTGCGCGACGCCGGCCTCCCGCCCGAGGCGGTCGACCTGCTCGTCTACACCGGGATCAGCAAGGACCTCGACGAGCCGGCGACCGCGAACGTGGTGGCCGCCAAGCTCGGTGTCACGGCACCGGTCTTCGATCTGATGAACGCCTGCAACGGCGTGCTCAGCGCCTTGGAGAGCGTGGATGCGCTGATCAGGCTCGGCTCCTACCGGCGGGTGCTGGTGGTCACCGGGGAGGTGCCCAGCCGGATGACCCGCTGGCGCATTCCGGACCGCGGTCGGCTCGCATCGGCGCTGGCCAGTCTCACGCTGGGCGACATGGGGGCGGCCGTGCTGGTGGAGGCGAGCGAACGGCCCGGCATCCTCGGCAGCCGCTTCTTCGCCAACCCGGCCGCGTGGCCGAGCGCGGTACTGCGCAGCCCGTACGCCACCGGCCGGATGCACGAGTTGGAGGTCGACGACGCCGCGTTGACGGCCTCCTTCGCGGAGCTGCGGGGACAGGCCTTCAAGGCCGCGGGCGAACTGATCGATTCCGTGGCCGACTGTGCGCTGTTCTGCGTCCACCAGCCCTCGGCGGCCATGACCCGCGACCTCTGCTCATCCGCGGGCATCCCCGCCGAGGCCGTGATCCCCACCTTTCCCGACTACGGCAACGTCGCCACCGCCACCATCCCGCTGCAGCTGGTCCTCGCGCAGGAGCGGGGCCGGCTGCACGAGGGCGATCTGGTGGGGATCCTCGGCCTGGCCAGCGGCACCAGCCTCGGCGTCATGGCCCTGCGGTGGTGAGCGCGGTCCCCGGGGCGACCGAGGAACGGGACGCCTGGCCGGAGACGCTCGCCGCCCACCTGGCCGGCTGGGCCGGCCTGCAGCCGGACCGCACCGCGCTCGTCTGGACCGCTCCACGTGGCCGGTGGCACACCGTCGACTTCGCGACGCTGGAGGCCGCCTGCCGGGCGCGCATCCGCGAACTGCGCGAGGCGGGCGTCGGCGCCGGGCAGAAGGCCGTGGTGATGGCCCGCGACCCGTACGACCTGGTGACCACCGTGTACGGGCTGCTCGCCCTCGGTGCGGTGCCGGTGCTGATCGACCCGGCGCTGCCCCGTCCGGCGCTGCGGGCCTGTCTGGACGAGACGCGGCCCGAGGTGTTCATCGGCGACCCGCTCGCCCAGCTGGCCCGGCTGCTGCTCGGCTGGGCCCGCCCGCACGTCACCGTCTCACTGCTCACGGGCCGCGCGTGGCGCGCGTGGTGCGCGCGTCGGCCGGAGCTGGAGACGGAGCTGGAGACGGAGCGGCCGGAACCGTCATGGCCGAGCCCGCCGCCCGCCGCCTCGCTCGCGCTGATCGCCTTCACCTCCGGCTCCACCGGAGTGCCCAAGGGCGTGGAGTACGAGCACCGGCAGCTGGCCGCCCAGGTCCGCTCCCTCACCGGGCTGCTGGGGCTGGGCCCGGGCGAGGTGCTGCTCGCCGGGTTCCTGCCCTTCGCCCTGTTCGGGCCCGCCACCGGCGCCACCACCGTCGTCCCGGCCATCGACCACCTCAGACCGGCCCGCACCCGGGGCGCCGACCTGGCGCGCGCCGTCACCGAACACTTCACCTCGGTGGTGTGTGCCTCCCCGGCGGTGCTGCGGGCCCTGGCCGGGGAGTGCGAGCACGGCCGTCTGTCGCTCGCCCCGGTGCGGCTGGCCTGTTCCTTCGGCGCCCCGCCGTCCGAACGGCTGGTGCGTGCGCTGCGCCGGGCGCTGCCGGAGGAGGCGACGCTGCTCAGCGCGTACGGCGCCACCGAATGCCTGCCGGTCAGCGTGATCGACAGCGCCGAACTGGCCGCCGCGCACGCGGAACCGCTGCACGCCCACCGCGGGGTCTGCCTGGGCCGCCCGGTGCCCGGCATCGCGGCCCACGTCCTGGTGCCGGTCGGCCCCGTGTCGTACAACCGGACAGTGCCGCAAGGGAGTTACGGGGAGATCACGGTCGGCGGCCCGCAGGTCAGCCGGGCCTACCATGCCCGCCCGGGAGCGAACGCGGCCGCCAAGGTCGGCACCGGGGAGGACGTACTGCACCGCACCGGCGATCTCGGCTGGCTCGACGAGAGCGGCCGGCTGTGGTTCCTCGGGCGCTCCGCGCACCGGGTGCACGGAGCCGGGTTCGCGCTCGACACCGCCGTGGTCGAGCGGATCGCCGACGCGGTGCCCGGCATCGGCCGCACCGCGCTGATCGGCCTCGGGCCCGCAGGCCGTCAACGGCCGGTGCTGTGCGTGGAGTTGGCGCCATCGGGGGCCAACTCGGCGACGGCCGTCCTCCAGGGGCTTCGGCACGCCCTGTCGGCGGTGCCGGGCGGCCACCGGGTTTCCACCGTCCTGCTCCACCACCGGCTGCCCACCGACCCGAGGCACAACTCGCGCGTCGACCGCGACCGCCTCGCCCGCTGGGCCCGCCGCCGGCTGCGCCGACGACGCCCGGGCGGCGTGCTGGGAGGCGGGCGATGAGGATCCTGGTCACCGGGGGCAGCGGCTTCCTCGGCCTGGAGCTGTGCCGCCGCCTCGCCGGGCGCGGCGACGTGGCGGTCTCGCTGAACCGCCGCTGGAGTCCGGAGCTGGAGCGCCTCGGGGTCCGTCAGCACCTGGGCGACATCGCCGACCCGGATACGGTCCGGCGAGCCCTCGACGGGTGCGAGGCGGTGATCCACAACGCGGCCCTGGCCGGCGTCCGGGGCCCCGAGCGGCCGTACCGCACGGTCAACGTCGACGGCACCCGGCACGTGCTGACCGCCTGCCGCGCCCTCGGCATCCGCCAACTGGTCTATACCTCCACCGCGAGCGTGGCCTTCACCCCCGAGGGCGTCACGGGAGCGGACGAGTCCCTGCCCGGGCCCCGGAGCCACTCGGCCGCCTACCCCCGCACCAAGGCCGAGGCGGAGGCGGCCGTCCTCGCCGCCAACGGCCCGGACCTGGCGACCACGGTGCTGCGGCCCCACCTGATCTGGGGGCCCGGCGACCCGCACTTCCTGCCCGCCCTGCTGCGGGCGACCGAAACCGGGCGACTGCTGATGCCGGGCCGCGGCACCAACCTCGTCGACACCTGCCACCTCGCCACCGCGGCCCACGCCCACCTGCTCGCGCTGGACCGGCTGCGACCGGGCCACCCGGCGGCAGGGCGGGCCTACTTCATCGCCCAGGGCGAACCGCGGCCGCTGCGCGAGGTGGTGGCCAGGCTCCTCACCGCGGCCGGACGCCGCGCGAGCTGGCGCCCAGTGCCCTACCCCGTCGCCCTGGCCGCCGCCGTCCTGGCCGACGCCACCACGACGGTGCTCCGCCGCCACACCGACCACGGCCTCAGCCGGTTCCTGCTCCACCAGCTCACCCGGCCGCACTGGTTCGACCTCACGGCGGCCCGGCGCGACCTCGGCTTCGAGCCGCCCACCACCTTCGACCAGGCCATGGCCGAACTGACCCGTCACCACCGCACCACCGGCGGCTGAGCCCGCCCCCCTCACACTCCGGAAAGGAACCACGATGGACACGACGCTCTCCGTGGACGACGTCTGCGACACCGCCCAGACCCTGCTCGTCGAGCGGTTCGGCGTATCCGCCGACGTCATCAGCCCCGACGCCACGTTCGAGGAGATGGACGTCGACTCGCTCGCGCTGGCCGAGTTCGCCTTCGTGCTCCAGGACGAGTTCGGCATCCTGATCAGCCAGGAGGACGCCGACCGGCAGAGCACGCTCATCGACGTCGCCCGGATCGTCCAGGCCCGACTCGGCGACGCGACCGAACCCGTCGCGTGAACCGCCCCGAGATCGCCGTCACCGGCCTGGGGCTCGTCACCCCGGCCGGGTTCGGCGCCGAGGAGACCTGGCAGCGGGTCTGCGCCGGCACACCCACCGCGTCACCGGACCCGGACCTCGACGCCGCCCCGGTGACGTTCTCCTGCCGCATCCCCGCCATGGACCTGGACACGGCGGTCGGGCGAAAGAAGGCATGGCGGATCGGACGGTTCAGCAAGCTCGCGCTGCTCGCGGCCCGGGAGGCCGTCCAGAACGCGGAACTGGACACCGGCGGGTGGGACGGCGCCCGGGTCGCCGTCGTGCTCGGGGTGGGCTTCGGCGGCGCGCCGCACTGGGAGGACCAGCTGCGCCGACTCCATCAGCGCGGGCCGGCCCACGTCTCGCCGACGGTGATCCCGATGGTCATCGGAAACATGGCCGTCGGCGAGGTGGCCCAGGAGTTCGGCGCGCGTGGTCCCACGCTCGCCTGCGCCACCGCCTGCGCCTCCGGTGCCACGGCGCTGGCCATCGCCCACGACCTGCTGGTCGCCGGGTCCTGCGACATCGTCCTGGCCGGTGGCGCCGAAGCCGCCCTCAGCCCGCTGGTGGCGACCGGGTTCCACCGGATGGGCACCCTGTCGGCGCGCGGGCACGACGTGCCGGGCGCCTCCCGGCCGTTCGCCGCCGACCGGGACGGCTTCGTCCTGGCCGAGGGCGCCGCCGTGCTCGTCCTGGAGCGCGCCGCGGACGCGAAGGCGCGCGGTGCCCGGGCGCGCGCCGTGCTCGCCGGACACGGCGCCAGCAACGACGCCCACCACCCGACCGCGCCGCCCCAGGGCGCCGCCGGTGCGGAACAGGCGCTGCGTACGGCGCTGCGCAGCGCGGGCCTGGGCGCCGGCGACATCGGCCACGTCAACGCCCACGGCACCTCCACCCCGCTCAACGACGCCGCCGAGGCCGGCCTGATCGCCCGCACCCTGCCGCACCGGCCCAGCGTCACCGCCCCCAAGGGCGTGCTCGGCCACAGCCTCGGCGCGGCCGGAGCGATCGAGGCGGCGCTCACCGTGCTGACCATCGAACGCGCACTGGTGCCGCCGATCGCCAACCTCACCCCCGACACCGCCGAGTTCGACATCGACTGCGTCACCGGGACGGCGCGCCGGCAGCGCATCGACGCGGCGCTCAGCCACTCCTTCGGCTTCGGAGGCCACAATGTCGTCCTCGCCCTGCGCCGGGACTGACCCCCGGGCGGGCACGGTCCGAACCACCCCGGCGCCGCCCGACGGCAGCGGGGCCAGGCTCGGCGCACTCGTCGCCCGCCACCGCTGGGCGGTGCTGTGGACCACCGCCCTGCTACTGGCCGTCGCCGCGGTCGTCGGGGCCGGGCTGCCCGCGCGACTGTCCCACGGCGGCTTCACCAACCCCGGGGCCGAGTCCGGCCGGGCGCTCGAAGTCATCGAACACCACTACAACGCGGGCGGGACCAGCACGATCGTGGTCTTCCGCAGCGAAACCCTCACCGTGGACGACCTGGAGTTCGGCGAAGCCGTGCGGTCCGCGCTCGCCACCGTGCCCAGATCCGTGCTGACGGGTGCCCAGCACTACTGGAACACCGGCAAGCGGGAACTCCTCTCCACCGACGGGCACGCGGCCTGCGTGGTCGTCGGACTGGCCGGCACCGGCGACCAGGCCAAGACCGCCTCCTACGAGCGGCTGCGCCGGCTGCTGCACGCCGACGGACTGACCGTCGCCTACGCCGGGCAGGTCCCGCTCGAGGCCGACCTGGACCGGACCGTCGACGACGACCTCACCCGGGCCGAACTCTACGTCTTCCCCCTGCTGTTCCTGCTGCTCCTGCTCTTCTTCGGCAGCCTCGCCGCGGCCCTGCTGCCGCTGGCCGTGGCCGGCGCGAGCCTCGCGATGTCCTTCGCGGTGCTGCGGCTCCTCTCCCCACTGGTACCGGTCAGCTACGTCACCCGCAACGTCGTCGTCATGATCGCTCTCGGGCTGTCCGTCGACTACGCCCTGTTCGTCGTCGTCCGCTTCCGGCGCGAGCTGCGCCACCGGGGCGACCCGCACCGGGCCGTGGCCGCGACCATGGCCACCGCCGGGCACACCGTGCTCTACTCCGCGACGGCCATCTCGCTCGCCGTCCTGGGCCTGACCTTGCTTCCGTTCCCCATCACCCGCTCCCTCGGCATCGGCGCCGCCGTCACCGTCGCGCTGGCCGGCGCCGTCAGCCTCACCATGCTGCCCGCCGTACTGGCCGTGCTCGGCCCGGGCGTCGAGGCCGGGTGCGTCCGGCTGCCGGGCTTCGGGCGGGCCGGTCTCGGACGGGCCTGGGCGGCGGACCAGGAGACGGGGTTCTGGTACCGGCTGGGCCGGAGCGCCGTCACCCACCCGTGGGCCTGGCTCACCGCCGCCGTCGCGGTGATCGCCGTGCTGAGCGCCCCGGTCGTCGGGCTGCACCTCGCGGCGAGCGACCAGCGGACCCTGCCCGCCGGGGCGGCCAGCCGCAGGGCCCAGGAACTGCTGCACGAGGACTTCCCGGCGGCCGCGCTCGACCAACTCCAGGTCGTCGCCCACCTGCGGGACGACATCGGCGGCGAGCCGGGCAAGGCCGAACTGGCCCGCTGGCAGGAGCGGCTCGCCGGACTGCCGGGCGCCCAGGACGTCCGGCTGCGGGTCAGCACCGCGCACAGCGCGCTGCTGACCGTCGCCACCGACGCGGCTCCGGACGCTCACGCCGCCGAGCAACTGGTGCGCGCCGTGCGGGCGCTCGACCCGCCCGACGGCGGCCTGGTCCTGGTCGGCGGACCGGCCGCGGCCAACGTCGACGTCCTGGACACCCTGAAGGCCAGGCTCCCGGCACTGGTCGGGTACCTGCTGGTGGTCACGCTCGGCCTGCTCTTCCTGGCGTTCCGGTCGCTGCTGGTCCCGGTCAAGGCCGTCATCACCACGACGATGTCCCTCGGCATCGCCTACTCCGCCGTCACCTGGACCGTCCAGGACGGCCACGGCGCCCGGCTGCTCGGCCTTCAACCCACCGGGTACGTCGGCGCGTTGGAGGCCGCCATCATGCTGATGTTCGTCTTCGCGCTCTCCGTCGACTACGAACTCTTCCTGATCGCGCAGATCCGCGAGCTCCACCGCGGCGGCATGGACAACGCGAGCGCCGTGGTGACCGGCCTCGGGCGCACCGGAGGGCTGATCTCGGCCGCGGCGGCCCTGATCGTGCTGGTCGCCGCGGCCTTCGCGACCAGCCCCGTCGTCACCGTGAAGGAGATCGCCCTCGGTGTCCTGGTGGCCGTGGCCGTCGATGCCACCGTGGTGCGTATGCTGCTGGTCCCCGCCACCATGCGCCTGCTCGGCGAACTCAACTGGTGGACACCGCGCTTGCGGCGGCCGGCGGCGCCGAGCGGGCCCCGTCCGGCGCCGTTGCCGGGCCTGGAAGCGGTGGAGTGAGCGTACGAGTGGGTTCCGGGCGGGCCTGGCGCTCGGAGGCGTGCGGAGCGGGCTCGGAGCACTGGTGGGCTGGGGGGGGGGGGGGGGGGGGGGGAAAAAAAAACAGCAGAAATGGTCCACCCAAGCGCCCCAAGGGGGGTGTTGACGGAAAAAACGCCAAAAAGGGTGTGGGCG
>NZ_JBWKER010000061.1:0-51604 GCF_056435345.1 Kitasatospora sp. NPDC043950 | reverse complement strand
TGTTTTCCGCTCCGTTTCCGGCGCTTCGTTCATCCAACTCGCTGGTGTCTTCTGCGGCTTGACGCCCCGTCCGACGTTTCAAACTCTAGCCGATCTCCACTCCGAAAAGCGAATCGACCGCAATCCAATAAAACGAGCACACCGATATACACACCGGGCCTCGCTCGCACATGGCAAGCCGACCCGGCCCGAACCCGGGACGTGGTGTTTCGAAAGGATTGGCCGCCCCGGGACCGTCCGCGCCGATGCGTGTCCGGTGCTCCCTGCCGAGCGACTGGCTGACAGTACCCCTACTCAGCGCCCGAAACAAATGCCCAGCCCAGGGCGCGCCCGCCAAGGCGAGCACGGACAGACCGTGCTCGACCTCGGCGGACGCACCCCCTACGAAACGCGACGCGCAGGGTCAGCCGACGGCGCCGAGGATCGGCGCCCAGGCGGCACCGGTGAGTGCGGCCACCGCCTGCTGCTCGGAGAGCGGAGGAGCGGCACGGGTCGGCTTCGGCGTCTCGGCGCCGGTGCCGCCGCCGGTGCTGTTCCACTGCACCATCTGAAGCTGCGCGCCGGTCGACTTCAGGGTCACCGTCACCGTCCAGCGGCGGGCGGTGTCGGGACGGACCGGGTGCGCGGCCGCGTTCTGCTGGAACATCACCAGGGCCCCGCCGGGAATCTCGGCGCTGCTCGGCAGCTCGCTCATCTTGCAGGTGTCACCGTCACGCTTGGGCTGCCACTCGCAGCTCAGCCCGTCGCCGTCCTTGAGCGGCAGCTGGAGCCGCACGGCCGAGACACCGACGAAGGCGGCGCCGTGCCCGTCGTCGAGGACCAGTCCGCCGTTGGCGACGCGCCCGTTGGACGGATCCGAGGGGTTGTTGCTCTGCCCGCTCTCCGCGCTGAACCGGCCGCCGGGGAACGTCGCCTCCAGAGCCTGGATCATCTGGGTGTCGGTGATCGCGGAACGCGGCATCGCCATCGCCGCCACCCTGATGTCGGATCCTTCGGAGTGCATCCCGGCGAGCACGTCGGGGATCACCAGGCCGGCCGCCGCGATCACGGTGCAGGCGCCGACCCCGGCGATGACGCCGGCCGTGCGCCGACGCCGGCGGCTTCGCCCGCGCTGGACGGCTCCGCGCATGAGCGTGGTGAGGTCTGGTTCGAGGGAGTCGGTCGTGCGGTCCAGGGCGTGTGCGAGGTCTGCTTCGAACGGCATGCTGGCGTCACCTATTTCTGTCGCTGATGGGGGCTTCGTGGCGGTTTCGACCTGCGCGCACCGATGCTCAGTGCGGAACCAGGTCGGACAGGCTGTCGCCGAGCAGGGCACGCACCCTGCCGAGCGCCCGGGTGCCCTGGGAGCGGACCGCGCTGCTGCTCAGCTTGAGCATCCGGGCGGTCTCCTCGATGCTGCGGTCCTCCCAGTAGCGCAGCAGCAGCACCGCCCGGTCGCGGGGCGGAAGTTGGCCGAGCGCGTCCAACAGGGTGAGTCGCAGTGCGGTGTCGGGGCCGGCCGCCGCGCTGTCGGGCATGTTCCCGATGGGGCGCTCGCCGCTGCTCCGTCGACGCCGCAGGCTGAGGAAGGTGCGGACCAGGACCGTCTGGGCGTAGGCGGCCGGGTTGTCCGCCTTGGCCACCCGCTTCCAGTGCACGTACACCCGGCTGAGGGTCTCCTGGACCAGGTCCTCGGCAAGATGCGCGTCGCCGGCCGCGAGGACGTACGCGGAGCGGTACAGCGCCTTCGCCCTCGCCGCCACGAACGCCAGGTACTCATCCTCCTGTGCTGATTTCACTCGGTTCCCGCCTGTTCCCTTGTCCTGTGATCCCCGTGCATACCCCTCATGACTACGTAAGGCGTCAGCATGTCGCGCGGGCGGGGCACCTTCTTTTTTTTCACCGCTGCCGCGTCGGCCGCCCTCCACGGACACCTTCGTCTCCCCTTCGTCTCCCCGCGGCCGACCCCGCGAGAAGCAGCCCCGGCCAGCGGTGATGCGGTCGGTATCATGCGCCCGGGGGTTCGTTTGCAGGCAGAGGGGAACGGTCGGTGGGTGGGTTGCGGTTCACGGTGCTGGGACCGATACGGGGGTGGCGGGACGGCGGCGAGCTCGCACTCGGGTCGCCGCAGCAGCGGAACCTGCTGCTCTCGCTGCTGCTGAGGGCCAACCACCCCGTGTCGACCGGTCAGCTCGTCGACGACCTGTGGGGCGAGGAGCCGCCCGCCAAGCCCGTAGCCGTGATCCGGACGTACGTCCACCGCCTGCGCCGCGTCCTCGGGCCCGCCCCGCTGACCTCGCTCAGCGGGGGCTACCTGCTCACCGTGGATCCCGGGGAGCTGGACACCCACCGCTGCGAGGAGCTCGTCGGCGCGGCGAAGGAGCTCAGCGGCGCCGGGGAGCACGCCCGCGCCGCCGCGACGCTGCGCCTGGCACTGGCCCTCTGGCAGGGCGAGCCGATGTCCGGACTCTCCGGCCCCTATGCCGAGCGGCAGCGCGGCGAGTGGACCGAACGCCGGGTGACCGTCCTGGAGTCGTGTCTGGAGGCCGAGATCGAGGCCGGACCGTCCGGCGAGGCCGTCGCCGAACTGACCGCGGTCGCGGCCGAGCACCCGCTCAGGGAACGGTTCTCCGAGCTGCTGATGCTCGCCCTCTACCGGGCCGGGCGGCAGGCCGAGGCCCTGAGCGTGTACCGCGACACGGACCGGCGGCTGCGGGCGCAGCTCGGCGTCGCCGCCGGGCCCGGTCTGCGCGAGTTGCAGCGCCGGATCCTGGTGGCCGACACCGCCCTCGTGGCGCCCGCGCCGCCCCGGCCCGACGCCACCACCACCACGGCCCGCCCGCCGTACCACGCGCCGATCCGGCCGACCCAGGTACCGGCCGACCTCGCCGACTTCACCGGCCGCGAGGCGCAGACGGAAGCGGTGCGGGCCGTCCTGCTCGCGCCCCGCACCGTGCCCGTGGCGACGGTGTCGGGCCTGGGCGGCATGGGCAAGACGGCCCTGGCCGTCCATGTCGCGCACGGCCTGGCCGCCGACTTCCCCGACGGCCAGCTCTACGTCGACCTGCACGGGGCCGACGGCCGCCCGACCCCGCCCGAGGAGGTGCTGGGCGCCTTCCTCCGCGCCCTCGGCGTGCCGGCGGAGGCGCTGCCCGCCGGGCTCGCCGAACGCTCCGCCCAGTTCCGCTCGCTGCTCTCCGGCCGACGCGTGCTGATGGTCCTCGACAACGCCCGGGACGCCGAACAGATCAGGCCGCTGCTGCCCGGCCGGCCCGGTTGCGCCGTGCTCGTCACCAGCCGGGCCAGGCTCGGTTCACTTCCCAACGCGCACGTCGTCGAGCTGCCGGCCTTCGCCCCGGAGGAGGCCCTCGACCTGCTCGGCCAGGTGGTCGGCGGGCAGCGGTTGCGGGCCGAGGCGGACACGGCCCGGGAGCTCGTGCGGCTCTGCGGTCACCTCCCGTTGGCCGTGCGCATCCTCGCCGCCCGCCTCTCCTGCCGGCCGGGCTGGACCATGGCCCGGCTGCTCGACAAGCTGTCCGAGAATCGTCGCCGGCTGGACGTGCTGCGCACCGAGGACCTCGCCGTCGAGTCGGCGTTCCGCTTCGGCTACGACCAGCTGACGCCCGACCAGGCCCGGGCCTTCTGTCTGTTGGCGGTGCCGGACGTGCCCGACCTGTCGCCGGGCGCGGTCGCGGCGGTGCTCGACCTGCCCGAGCACGAGGCCGAGGAGCTGGCCGAGTCGCTGGTCGACTGCTCGATGCTGGAGACCGCGCCGCCGGACCGCTACCGGTACCACGACCTGCTGCGTGCCTTCGCCCAGCGGCTCGTCCCGGAGACAGCGGCCGACGTCGAGGCCGGCACGGGCTCGGCCCCGGAGGCGGACCGCCCGGCCGCCGTCCTCACCCGCCTGGTGATCCGCCAGCACGCCGAGACCGTCGCGGCCCTCGGCCCGGCCGCCACCCGCGCGGCCCTGACCGGCGCCGGTGCACCGTACGCTCCCGACTGCCGCGCGGTGGCCCGCGGTCGCGGCGAGTACCACGGCATCGGCGCTCTGGTCGGCCAGTACGCCGGGCTCCCCCGGCCACCCCGGCTCGATCTGGTGGCCGAACTGCTGCTCGGGGGCAGCCTGTTGTGCGAGACCGGCCAGGCCGCCCGGCCGCTGGGGCACGCGGCCAAGGTCCTGCTCCAGGCCGCCGTCCGGCAGGGCGACCGAACGGCCGAGGTCAGGGCCCGGCTGGTGCTCGGTCGGCTGCTGACCGAGGTCGGCTCCGAACCCGCGGCCCTCGGCGAGCTGATCAGGTCCCGCGACCTGTGCATCGCCCACGGCCTGCCGGGGCCGCTGCTCGCCCTGGCCCACGCCTCGCTGGCCGCCCTGTTCCTCCAGGTCGGTCGGCCGGGCGACGCGGTCGACGGCTTCGCGGCGGCGATCGCGGTCTGGGAACGGCTCGGCGACCGGCGCTCGGTGGCGGGCGAACTGCTCAACCTGGCCGGCGCGTTCACCGAGCTCGGCCGGCCCGAGGCGGCGGTCCGCGTCGTCGACCAGTCCCTGCTGATCTGCCACCAGCTCGCCGACCACGAGCTCCAGGCGCTCGCCCTCGACTCGTTGGGGACGATCGCCCACGATCGCGGCGAGTTCGAGCAGGCCCTGCGCCACCACCGCGGCGCCCTCGCCCTGCTGCGGCCGGACGACCGGCGCCGGACGGGCCGCACGCTCCTGCGGCTCACCGAGTCGCTGCGAGCCGTCGGCCGCGGCGACGAGGCGGTGGAGGCGGCCGACCGGGCGGTCGAGGTGCTGACGCTCGACGGCGACCGCCGCGGGCGGGGGCTGGCCCTGGCGGCGCTCGGTGACGCGCTCGCCGACCGCGGCGCCGCCGAGGACGCGGCCCGGGCGTGCCGGTCGGAGGCCTACGACATCCTGGCCTCCATCGGCTCCCCCGAAGCCGACCGGCTGCGCGCCCTGATCGGCCTCGGCGGGGCCGCCGACCGGCCCCGCCGGCAGTGGCCGTCCTGGCTGCCGGCGTGATCCTCCCCTCGCCCCGGGGGTGTTCGGCTGGCGGGCCGACGGCTCAGCGCAGCTCCCACACCTGGTTCTCCGCGTTCGAGCAGGCCGCCACCCTGACGTAGTAACCGGCTCCGTCGGACGTCAGGCAGCCCTTGGTGGCGCCGTTGACGATCTGGTAGCCGCCCCGAACCTGCGTGAAGGACCAGAGCTGGTTGTCGGTGAACGGCGGGCTCGTCCAGATCTGCACGCGCCCGTCGCCCGTGTCCAGGTCCAGCACCTTGGTGTAGTTGCTGGAGGCGTTGCGCAGGAAGTACTTCCCCTCGAAGACCTTCTCCAGCCGCCACACCTGGGCCGACGTGCCGTTGACGCTGAAGGTGCCGACTCGGTTGCCGTTCTGGTCCCCGGAGTAGGAGTTGTCCAGCGCGCCGCCGACGCTGGCGATCTGTGCCTGGGAGGGCAGCTGTGGCTGCGGTTTCGGCTCCGGTGTGGGCGGCGTGGGCGGCGCCGACGTCGCGGACGGTGTGGGCGTGGGCGGTTCGTGGGAAGCGGGCGGGGACGGGAGGGCGGAGGTCGGCGCGGGCGGGGCGGGGTTCTGGCCGGTGGTGGGCGCCGTGGAGGCCGGAGCCGGCACACCGGGCTGGGACGGGGAGGCGGAGGTCGGCGCGGGCGGGGCCGGGTTCTGGCCGGCGGTGGGCGCGCCGGAGGCCGGAACCGGCACACCGGGCCGGACGGGCCCGGCGGAGGTCCGCCCGGCGACCGGCTCGGGCTCGGCGCCGGGCGTGGGGCTCCCGCCCGCTTCCGGTCCGGCCGACGGCACCGGGGCCGTCGGCTCGGCGGGCTGCTGTCCGGCGGGTTGGCGGTCGGCTGCCACCGCCGCGGGAACGGCCGGGCCCGAGAGGCCGGCCACCGGGCCCGCGACGGCGGCGGCGTCCGGCGCGCCGTCCTCGTCGGACCGGATCACCGTCGCGCCGGAGGCCCCGACCACGCAGAGCAGCGACAGCGCCGTCACCCCGATCAGCCCGCGCAGGCGGAACCTGGCCCACGGTGCGCGTCCGGCGACCGGCCAGGGCCCGACCGGAGCCGGCGGCGCCGTCTCCTCGGCCGGTGCGAGGGCGTCCCGTACCGCCGCGGCCATCGCCGCCGCGTCGGGCCAGCGCTCGCCGGGATCCTTGGCCATCGCCCGCTCGACCAGCGCCCACACCGGCGCGGGCACGTCCTCCGGAAGCGGCGGCACGGGCTCCGTCAGGTGCTTGAGGATCAGTTCGAGGGCGGTCTCCCCGTCGAAGGGGAGCTTGCCGGCGAGGCATTCGTAGAGGACGACGCCGAGTGCGTAGAGGTCCGCCGAGGCGGTGACCGTCCCGGTGGAGGCCTGTTCGGGTGCCTGGTAGGCGGCGGTGCCGAGCACCATGCCCGGTACGGTCAGCCGGGCGTCGCAGCCGGGCCGGGCGATGCCGAAGTCCGCGATCACCGTCCGGTCGCCGCGGACCATCAGGTTGGCCGGTTTGATGTCCCGGTGGACCACCCCGGACTCGTGCGCGGCCTCCAACGCCTCCAGCACCTGGAGCGCCATCCGGAGGGTCTCCTCCACCGGCAGCGCGCCGCGGCGCTCCAGCACGGCGCTCAGCGGTTCCCCGTCGATCAGCTCCATGACCAGGTAGCCGACCGAGGGCCGCCCGTCCACGGCGCTGTGCCCGTAGTCGTAGACGCCGACGATGCCCGGGTGGCGCAGCTGCGCCATGACGCGGGCCTCGGCGTGGAAGCGTTCGGCGAAGCCGGATTCGTCCAGCAGGGCCAGCTTCACCACCTTGACCGCGACCCGGCGGCCCAGGACCTCGTCCTCGGCGAGCCACACGTCGCCCATCGACCCGCCGCCCAGCAGGTCCACCAGCCGGTAGCGGTCGGCGAGCACGGTGCCGCGCATGATACTCCCTGAATCAAGCCCGAGGACCGGAGCGAATCCGGAGACCGGCCCGGTTCCATGGGCGCACCTTGGTCCGGGGCGCCCTCCGAGGATCATGACACCGGCAAAACAACTACTGGCTGTCCATCATATGAATCACGATCGACTCAAGCCATTCCCGCCCCATGCCCCACCCCACGCCCCCGCGTCTCGACGGCCGCATTGACGCAGCCGACCGGGTGGGGTGTCAGGCACACTCCCCCGGCTGCGACCGGTCACCGGTCACCGGTCCACTCGAAGGAACGCCGTCGTCGAGCCTCGCGGAAGCCGTCGGCGGGGAGGCGGCTCGTCCTCGGTCCCGGACGGCCGCGGAGCAGGCCGTCAAGGCCTCCCGAAGCGCCGGACCGACTTCTCGCGCTTCTCGCGCCAAAGGTTCGTAGCAAAATTACCTGTCACTGGAATGCAGGTCACCAGGCCTTTTCGCATCGCGCCCCCGGACCGGCCGACCTAGCGTGGTTCGCGGCGCTCCTCCCCGACATTCCTCGCCGCACGCGAGCCATGGGACTGAGCCGCAGATCCGCCCGAGCACAGCTTCGGCGGCACACGAACAGATGAATTCAGAAAGGCTCACGCATGGGCTTCAACCGTGTCGACGCGGTGATGGCCGTTCCCGACAAGCCGAACCAGCTCTGGGTGTTCTCCAACACCGACTACCGGCGCGTCGAAATCACCGTGACGAGCAGCCACCCGTACCCGGACAAGCTCATCCTCAAGGGCACCATCCGCGAGGACTGGCCCAGCCTGTCGGACTTCGCGAAGATCGACGCCGTCATGAAGGTCCCGGACGGCAGCAACGAGTACTGGGTCTTCTCCGGCGACCGGTTCGTGCGGATCAACGTCGCCAACGGGGAGCCGCACAAGGACACCAAGACCTACGGTCCGGCGCCGCTGAGCGAGTGGGAAGGCCTCACCAAGGGCTGACGGCCGCCTCGGGTGCCCGGACCGCACCGGACCCGCCGCATCCCAGCGCTGGACGCCCGGCCGGGCCGCCCCCGGCCGGGCGTCTCACGTACCCGTACGTGCCCCGAGCCGTCGGTCCCTTCGTCCACCCCACCTCCCCCGCCCACGTTCGCCCGCTCCGATCGGAGACCTGCCCATGGGTCAGTTCGTCACAGACGTCAACGTCCTGGTCGCCTACGACGACCCGGTGCGGAGTCCGTTCCACACACCCACCGGGTGGGAGTGGATCGACGTCGACCTGAACAAGGGCGCGCACGGCGCCTACCTGTACCTCGTCTTCGAACGGTCCGCCGACGACCGGCCCGTCACCGGCATCCGCGTCCTGAAGGACGACGAGAAGCCGCCCGCCGGGTACCAGAAGCTGCCGGTCGACCTCAACAGGGGGACGCCCGTACACGGCACGGCCCTGTTCCTGGCCGTCACCCGCCAGGAAGGCGCAGGCCGGCCCGTCGTCGACCTCACCGTCACGCACTGGAAGGACGGATCGCAGGAGATCCCTCCCGAGACGGGCTACACCCGCGTCGACACCGATCTCAACAAGGGCGCCAAGGGCGACCTCATCTACCTCGACTACCTCCGGGCCACCGAGAACGCACCCTCCGGTTCGCCCGCCACGCCGGACCAGGAGAACGCGTGAATACTCCCCACTCCCCGCAGAGCGCTCCGTCGCTGCCGGACTCGCTGCTGAAGGCCCTCAAGCGCAAACCCCGCCCCGGCGGTCTGAAGGCCATCCGACACGTGGTCTTCCTGATGCAGGAGAACCGTTCCTTCGACCACTACTTCGGCAGCAACTTCCGAGGAGTGCGCGGGTACGACGACCGCAACCTCGTCACGTTCCCCGGGACCGACGGCCGCACCGTCCTCGACCAGCCCGACCCGGACCACCCGTCCACGCCCCGGAGGCCCTACCAGCTCAGACCGGACCAGGGTACGGCCGAGCCGGCGGCCCACACCTGGCCCACCGGCCACCAGGCGTGGAACAACGGCCGCTACGACCAGTGGATCAAGGCCAAGGGGACCGTCACGATGGGCTACTTCGACCAGCCGGAGGTCGTCGGCACCTACCGGGCGCTGGCCGAGCGGTTCACCGTGTGCGACGCCTACCACTGCTCGGTGATGAGCGAGACCACCTCGAACCGCAACTACCTCTTCAGCGGATTCGGCGGCTGGGAGCCCGACGGGTCGCGGGTCACCGGATCGGCCGCGCACGACCGCGAGAACCCCGATGCGACCTACGCGGGGGACCGGACGCCGGGCTACAACTGGTCCAGTTACCCCGAGATCCTGGAGGGCAACAACGACCCCTTCGGCTCCGACGGGATCAGCTGGCGCGTCTACCAGGGCTGGGACAACTACTACGACAACAACCTGGACTTCCACGCCGAGTTCAAGCGGATCTTCCAGACCGTGCTGAAGACGGCCAAGCTCGACTACCTGAGCCTGTACGACTTCTACAAGGATCCGAAGCGCGTGCGCCCGGAGGACGTGGAGGCCCTCGCCAAGGCGGTCGCCGACCTGCCGCCGGCCGACCGGAGCCTCTACGACCGCGGGCTCTTCCGCTGCCCGCCCCCGCCGGACTCGAAGCAGAACCCGAAGAACTACCGCGACTTCGTCTACGCGTTCGCCCAGGACGTGGCGGCGAAGAGGGTCCCCCGGGTCTCGTACCTGGTGCCCTCGGACGCGGACTCGGAACACCCGGGCGACGGCGGTTCGGCCCCCATGACCGGCGAGGAGGTCGTCGCCCAGGTCCTGGACGTCATCGCCTCCGACGAGGACATGTGGGACTCCACCGTGCTGTTCATCAGCTACGACGAGAACGACGGCTTCTTCGACCACGTGCCGCCGCCGGTGCCCCCGCAGGGCGTCGACGACGAGTACGTCGGCAAGGAGCCCATCGGCCTGGGCATGCGCGTGCCGATGATCGTCGTCTCCCCGTGGACCGTGGGCGGCTACGTCAACTCCCAGGTCTTCGACCACACCTCACAAATCCGGTTCCTGGAGGAGTGGTTGGGCGTACGGCAGCCCGCCATCAGCCGCTGGCGGCGCACCGTGGCCGGCAACCTCACCTCGGTCTTCGACTTCGACCGCACCGGCGACCCGCCACCGCAACCCACCGACCCCACCCGGCGTCTGGCCCGCCCGCTGCCGTACCAGCCGGACGCCCACGGCGCCCTGGACCAGAAGCAGGGCGCGTTCGTCCTCCAGCCGACCAACACCGGCGCCGCCGCCGTCCACCTGACCCTGTACGACAACGTCGGCACGTCCGGCGCCTACGACGCCCCTCGACACTTCGACGTGCTCGGCACCACCACGCCCGCCACCAAAGTGCCGGTGCGCGGAGGAAGTTACGACTTCTACCTCACCGGCCCCAACGGATTCCGCCGAGAGTTCGCCGGGAAGGCCGCCGGGGCCGCAGCCGAAACCTCCGTGGCCACCGCCATCGCCACCGCCCCGAAGCGCGTTCTCACCCTGACGATCACGTCGCCGAGCGCCACGCCGCAGACCGTCACCGTGGCGCCCCGGCACTACAGCACCGCGAAGGCGCTGACCGGGACCGTCGTCATGGGCAAACCCCTCGTCCTCGCCTGGGACACCGATGCCGCCGACGGCTGGTACGACCTGGACCTCGCGATCGCCGAGGACGCGTCCTTCCGCCGCCGCCTCATGGGCCACGTCGAGAACGGCCGGCCGAGCATCAGCGGCTGAACGGCGAAGAGGCCGGCGCCGGGGCGCGGCGCCGGCCTCTTCGGGTGTGAGGCGTCCTACCGGCGGCCGCGGGCCGGTGCGGGGTTGAGCTTGGCACTGAGCACCGACAGGAAGGTCGGGAGCCTGTCCACCGCGGTCTTGGGGACGGGGGTGACCTGGACGGTGTCCCGGACCACGTCCTGCACGACGAGCTTGTAGGTGCCGCCCTCCTCGACGAGTTCGGCGGCGTAGAGCAGTGTTTCTTCCACCAGTGATCCTCCGGTTGTCTGTCGTACGGCGGGTCAGGAGCCGTTGAGCCAGGCGTTCCACGCCTTGGTCGCCTGCTCCTCGTCCGCTCCCTCGGCGAACAGGTGGTGGCCCAGCCAGATCGGCCAGTTCCAGGTGCCGCCGTTGAAGAACCGGTACAGCGCGTCCGGGCCGCGCAGACCGATGAAGTCGGGGCTGAGCCAGTCCACGACGACCGCCTCCGGGCCGCCGTCCGTACCGGGGACGTGGAGTTCGAGCCGGTCGCCGACGACCGCGTCCTCGGCGAGGCCGAGGCGTCGGCGCAGGGCGGCGAAGTCGGCCGGGTCGGCGGTGGGTTCGGGGCGCTGGGCCTTGACGTAGACGGCGGGGCGGCCGCCGAAGTGCCGCAGGTACTCGGCGAGGCCGTGCTGGTAGAAGTGGACGTGCTTCTCGGCCGCGTCCGCCTTGGTGTCCCAGGTCGCGTCCCAGACGCCCTCGTGCACCCAGTGGATTCCCATCCGCAGGTGGCTCGTTCCGCTGTCCACCGGCTCGATCCGGTAGCTGAGCGTGTTGGAGAACTCGTCGCCCAGGGTCGCCCGGACGGCGAAGTGGCTCGGCGGCTCCCACACCACGACGGTGCTGTCGGACCGGGTGGCCTTTCCGCCGACGCGCGGCTCGACCTCCATCGGGTACAGCCAGCCCAGGTTGCCGGCGCCGGTGGCGACCGCGGCCCAGACCTGTTCGGGTGTCGCGGGCAGGTCCTGTTCCTTGCGGACCTCGAACTCTCGCGTCATGGTCGGTTCTCCTTCGTCGTCGGTCGGGTGTCAGTAGGTGAGCGGGAGGGCGCTCAGCCGCCGTTGCAGCGGGTTGGGCCGCCATTCGAGGGCCGCCCCGCCGGCGGCTTCGTCGGCCAGCCGCAGCTGCGGGAGCCGGCGGACCAGCGTGCTGACGGCCACCTCCACCTGGAGCTTGGCCAGCGGGCCGCCGAGGCAGAAGTGCGGTCCGTGGCCGAAGCTCAGGTGCCGGTTGCCGGGGCGGGTCAGGTCGAGCCGGTCGGGGTCCTCGAAGCGCTCGGGATCGCGGTTGGTCGCACCGAGGAACAGGTACGCCAACTCGCCCTCGCGCAGCGTCCGTCCGCCGATCTCCAGGTCCTCCGCGACGACCCGGACGATCGCCTGGGTCACCGTGTCGTAGCGGGCCAGTTCCTCGACGGCGCCGCGGATCAGCCCCGGGTCCTCGCGCAGCCGGGCCAGCTGGCCGGGGTGGCGCAGCAGGGCGAGCACGCCGTTGCCGACCAGGTGGGTGGTGGTCTCGTCGCCTGCGGTGATCAGGACGAAGCAGGTGGACAGCAGTTCGGAGTCGGTGAGCCGGTCGTCCTGCGCCTGCGTCGCGACCAGGGCGCTGATCAGGTCGTCGCCCGGTTCGCGCCGGCGCTGCCGGATGAGCCCGGACAGGTACTCCTCGTACTGCCCGATCGCCTCCTCGGACTTGTCGATGTCCTCGCCCAGCCGGCCGAAGCGGCGGAACCAGGTCTTGACCTGCGGGCGGTCCTCGGGCGGGATGCCGAAGAGCTCACAGACGACGGACATCGGCAGCGGGGAGGCGACCGCCTCGATCAGGTCCATGGCCGGGCCCGCCGCGAGCGCCTCGTCGATGAGCCGGTCGACGATCCGCTGGATGCCGTCGCGCAGGGCTTCGACCCGCCGGGCGGTGAACGCGCGGTTGGCGAGCTTGCGCAGCCGGGCATGGTCGGGCGGGTCGGTGTTGGTCATCACCCGGCCGAGCCGGTCGGTGAGCCGGCTGAAGGCCTTGAGGTCGCCGCCGAGCGCTCCGTAGGCGCGGGTCATCCGGTCCCGGTCGTTGGACAGCCGCAGGTCTCCCAGGGCCGCCTCGACGTCGGCGTACCGGGTGAGGTGCCAGATGCCCTCGGCGCTGCGGTGGACCGGGCTCTCGCGCCGCATGCGGGCGTAGAACGGGTACGGGTCCCGCCGGGCCTCGGGGGTGAGCAGGTCCGCGGCGAAGTCGTGGGGCGGGGCGAGGCCCGCCGCGGGGCGGGCCTCGTCCGTGGTGTCGGTCGCATTCACAACGGGCCGCGTTACCGCTGGGCGTCCATGGCGTCGGCGAGGCTCCTGGGCCGCATGTCGGTCCAGGACTTCTCGACGTACTCCAGGCAGGCGGCGTTGGTGTCGGGGCCGTGGGCGACGGTCCAGCCGTCGGGGACGTCCGCGAACTGGGGCCAGAGCGAGTGTTGGTTCTCGTCGTTGACGAGCACGAGGAAGGTGCCGTCCTGGTCGTCGAAGGGGTTGGTCATGGGTCAGTCCTCCTGGTGGGAAAGGGTGGTGGTGCCGTCGGTGTCGCCGGTCGTCTCGGTGATCCTGGCGGCCAGGATCGGCCCGATCTGGGCGAGCGAGCCGGCTTGGGTCATCCGATCGTGCCGGGTGGTGATCTCGTGGGATTCGATCCGGCCGGCGACGTACGGGCGCCAGATTGCGGGCCCCGCGTTGTCCTCGGCCCGGTCGATCGTGGAGTTGAACAGCAGCAGGTCTCCGCCGAACCTGCCGGGGACGAAGTCGACCGCCAGCTTGGCGTTGTTGATCATGATCTCGACGATCACCTCGATCTGTCGCTCGTTCAGGCCGGCCAGCGCGCTGCCCCGCCGGTTCAGGACCTCGGCAACCTCGGCGTAGGTGATCTCCTGGTCGCCCAGCTCGTCCGGGTCGACGTCGAGCACCCCGACGAGCACGTCGCGCACGGTGGGCACCGGCACCTCCGCGAACTGCACGTCCTTCACCGGGTAGGCGTCGAGGATCGCCAGCAGTGCGGTCCGTTCGCCGCGCGACTGCAGCTCGCAGGCGAGCGCGTGGGCGATCAGCCCGCCGGCGGACCAACCGAGGAGCAGGTACGGGCCCTCCGGCTGGATCTTCTGGATCTGGTCGGCGTAGTCGGCCGCCATCTCCTCATAGGACGTCGGCAGGGGTTCGGGCCGGCCGAGGCCGCGTGCCTGGATGGCGTAGACCGGGTGCTGCGGGCCGAGGTGGTTCAGCAGTCCGCTGTACGACCAGCTGATGCCGCCGCCGGGGTGGACGCAGAACAGCGGTGTGCCGGTCCCGGTCGAACGCAGCGGCAGCACCACGTCCAACGCGTCGTCGGGATTGTCCATGACCAGGCGCTCGGTGAGACCGGCCACGGTCGGCGCCTCGAACAGCATGCGCAGGCCCAACTCCAGGCCGAGCGTCTCGCGGACGCGGGAGGCCAGGCGGGCGGCCAGCAGCGAGTGCCCGCCCAGGTCGAAGAAGTTGTCGTCGATGCTCACCTGCTCCCGGCCGAGGACCTCGGCGACGAGACCGCACAGCAGCTGCTCCTGCGGCGTCCGGGGTCCGCGCCCGGCATCCGAGGCCCCGTACTCGGGGGCGGGCAGGGCGGCCCGGTCGAGCTTGCCGTTGGCGGTCAGCGGCAGCGCGTCCAGGGTGACGAACGCCGCCGGCACCATGTAGTCGGGCAGGTCGCGGCGCAGCCGGCCGGACAGCTCGGCCGCCTCGGGCGCGCCCTCGGGGGCGGGCACCAGGTAGGCGACCAGGCGCTTGTCGCCCGGCCGGTCCTCGCGGGCGACCACGGCCGCCTGGACGACGCCCGGGCAGCCCGCCAGGACGGCCTCGATCTCGCCGGGCTCGATCCGCAGGCCGCGCAGCTTGACCTGGTGGTCGGCGCGTCCGGCGAAGTCCAGCGCGCCGTCGGTCCGCCACGACGCGAGGTCGCCGGTGCGGTACATCCGGCTGCCGGACGGCCCGTACGGGTCGGCGGTGAAGCGCTCCGCCGTCAGGCCGGCCCGCCCGAGGTAGCCGCGGGCCACGCCCGTCCCCGCGAGGTACAGCTCGCCGACCATGCCGGTCGGCATCGGGCGCAGCCGGTCGTCGAGCACGTAGGCGCGCGTGTTCGCCATCGGCCGGCCGATCGGCACGGTCGCGGCGTGTTCGGGGAGGTCGCCCACCGGGTGCCAGGTGGCCAGGGTGGTGGCCTCGGTGGGCCCGTAGCCGTTGACCACCGCGATGCCGGGGCAGGCCGCCAGCACCCGGGCGACGGCGGCCGGGGAGACCACGTCGCCGCCGGTCCACACCTCGCGCACCCCGGCGAGCAGGCCCGGGCGCTCCTCGGCGACCAGGCGGAACAGTCCGGCCGTGAGCCACAGTCCGGTCACCCCGTTCGAGGTGATCGTGTGCTGGAGCAGGTCGAGGTCGAGCTGCTCCGGCGGGGCGACGACGACCCGGCCGCCGTTGAGCAGCGGCACCCAGAGCTCGTAGGTCGAGAGGTCGAAGGCCGTCGGGGAGTGCATCAGCACCCGCTCGTGTCCACCGCCCCGCCATTCGGGGGACAGGGCGAGGCCCGCCACGTCACGGTGGGTGACGGCCACGCCCTTCGGTCGACCGGTCGAGCCGGAGGTGTACATGATGTACGCCAACTGCCCTGGTTCACAGGGGACTTCGACGTCGGACGGATCGGCGGCCTCGGACCGCACCAGTGCGGTGAGCACCTCCCGGGTGAGCACCAGGGCGGCCCCGCTCTCCCGCAGGATCAGGTCGATCCGGGAGGAGGGGAAGCGCGAGTCCAGCGGCACGTAGGCGCCGCCGGCCTTGATGATCGCCAGGATCGCCACGACCAGCTCCGCCGAGCGGTCCAGCATGACCGCGACCGGCGTCTCCGGCCGTACGCCCTGGCGGATCAGCGCCCGCGCCAGGCGGCCGGCCCGCTGGTCGAGCTCCGCGTAGGTCAGCTCGGTGCCGCCGGCCACGACCGCGACCGCCTCCGGGGTGGCCCGCACCTGGCGGGCGAACAGCTCCGGCACCGCGGCCCGGGGCAGCTCGGCCGCGGCGCCGTTGGAGCCGGCGAGCAGTCGGCGGCGTTCCTCGACGGGCATGATGTCGATCCGGCTGATCGGCCGGTCGGGGTCGGCGACGGCCGCGCGCAGCAGACGGGCCAGGCGCTCGAACAGCAGCTCCACGGTGGGCGCGTCGAACAGGTCGGTGGCGTACTCCACGGCGCCGACCAGGCCGTCGGGGGCCCCGTCCGGGCGGAACTGCTCGGCCAGGCTGAAGGTCAGGTCGACCCGCGCGGTCCCGGTCTGCGCCTCCAGGTGGCCGGTCTCCAGCCCCGGCAGCGCGAACTCGCCGAGCGGCGCGTTCTGCAGGGCCAGCATGATCTGGAACAGCGGGTGGTGGGCCAGCGACCGCGCGGGGTTGACCACCTCGACCAGGTACTCGAACGGCACGTCCTGGTGGTCGTACGCGCTGAGCGCCTTCTGCCGGACCCGGCCGAGCAGTTCGGCGAAGCCGGGGTCCCCGCCGGTGTCGGTGCGCAGCACCAGGGTGTTGACGAAGAAGCCGACGAGCTCGTCCAGCGCCTCGTCGGTACGGCCGGCGATCGGACTGCCGACCGGGATGTCCGTGCCGGCGCCGAGCCGGGTGAGCAGGGCCGCGAGTCCGGCCTGGAGCACCATGAACATGCTGGCGCCGCGCGCGGCGGCCAGGTCCCGCAGGGCCTGGTGCAGGTCGGCGTCCAGCCGGACCGCGACCCGGTCGCCCCGCTGGGAGGCCACCGGCGGACGCGGCCGGTCGGCGGGCAGCTGCAGCTGTTGCGGGACGCCGGCCAGCTCGTCCTTCCAGTAGGCCAGTTGCCGGGCGAACAGGCTGTCCGGGTCGGCGGCGTCCCCGAGCAGGTCGCGCTGCCAGGCGCTGTAGTCGGCGTACTGCACCGGCAACGGGGACCACTGCGGGGCCTCGCCCCGGCAGCGGGCCGCGTAGGCCGCGGCGAGGTCACCGGAGAGCGGGCCCATCGACCAGCCGTCGGCGGCGATGTGGTGCACCACGACCAGCAGCGCGTGCCGGTCGGGGGCGAGCGCGTACAGCTCCGCCCGGACGGGCGGCTCCGCGGCCAGGTCGAAGCCGCGCCGGGCCGTCTCCGCCAGCCGTTCGGCCAGTGCGCTCTCGTCGATCTCCATCACCGGCAGTGCGGGGCGCGCCTGAGCGGCGCTCAGCACGACCTGGTGCGGCACGCCGTCGATCTCGCGGAAGACCGTCCGCAGGCTCTCGTGCCGGGCGACCACGTCCGCGAGCGCGGCGTGCAGGGCCGGGCGGTCCAGTTCGCCGGTCAGGCTGAGCGCGAGCGGCATGTTGTAGGTGGCGCTCGGCCCGTCCATCCGGTGCAGGAACCACAGGCGGCGCTGGGCGAAGGAGAGCGGCACCCGGTCGGGGCGGGCCTGGGCGGTCAGTGCGGGCCGCGCAGCTCCGGAGCCCTCCAGGCTGGCGGCCAGCCCGGCCACGGTCGGGGTCTCGAACAGCGTCCGGACCTCCAGCTCCGCGCCGAGGACCGCCCGGACCCGGGAGGCCAGGCGGGTCGCCAGCAGCGAGTGCCCGCCCAGGTCGAAGAAGCTGTCGTCGACGCCGACCTGGGCCAGGCCGAGCACCTCGGCGAACAGCTCGGCGAGGAGCTGCTCCTGCGGGGTGCGCGGCGCCCGTCCGGCCGCGACCGGGCCGAGGTCCGGTGCGGGCAGCGCGCGGCGGTCGAGCTTGCCGTTGGCCGTCAGCGGCAGCGCCTCCAGCGCCACGAACGCCGAGGGGACCAGGTAGTCGGGCAGCCGGTCCCGCAGCCAGTCGCGGAGTTCGCCCAGGAGGGCGCCGGCGCCCCGGTTGCCGGTCGGGCGGTTGGTCAGCGAGGACAGCGACGATCCCGTGGCCCGGGCCGGCCGGTACGCCTCGACCGGGGAGCCGTGGAGCGCCCGGGGGTCGGTGAAGACGACGTCCACGGCGTCCGCCGCGGTGGCCGACCAGGTGACGGCCGTCGAGCGGCCGAACTCCGACCCGAGGACGTGGAAGTCCTCCGGATCGGGGAGGCCGCCGTCCTCCGGGGCGTGCATCCGTTCCAGCAGCTCGGCGAGCGAGCCGTCCCCGTTCTGCACGGCCCGGGCCAGAGCGGCCTCCCGCGCCACCCGGCGGTTGGGCACCCCGGTGACCCGCAGCACGCCCGCGAGCGGCTGGGCGAGCAGCTCGCGCAGTTCGGCCAGGCCGGCGACCTGCCGCCCCCACTCCAGCTCGACCGGCCGGCTCGTGGCCGCCGGGGTGACCGGTGGCTTGTGCAGCGTCACGTCGTAGCGGTAGCGGCTCAGTTCGTTGTGGTGTCGGCCGCGCTTGACCTCCACGGCCACCGCACCGATGTCCGCGCCGTGCTCCCGCAGGACGGTGAAGAAGTCCGGGTCGACCAGGAGCTCCTTCTCCACCCGCAGGGCCTGCTCCACCGTGCGGCGCACCGCCGTGAGGTCCGCACCTTCGCCGACCCGGTGGAGCTGGACGGCGGTGGCCAGCGGACGCAGCAGCCGCAGGTTGCGGACGTCGCCGACGAAGAGCGCGCCGCCGGGGGCCAGCAGCCCCATCAGCTTCCCGATCACGTCGGCGAGGTACTCGGCGGACGGGAAGTACTGCACTACCGAGTTGATCACGATGGTGTCGAACTCCCCGGCCGGGAGCCCGTCGGTGTCGTGCGCCGGGCGGGTCTGCAGCACCACGCGCCCGGCCAGGTCCTCCTGCCCGGCCACCTGGGCGGTGAGCGCCTCGATCGCGGTGGCGGAGAAGTCGGTCGCCCAGTACGTCTCGCAGTGCGGTGCGATCTGCGAGAGCAGCAGACCGGTGCCGACGCCGACCTCCAGCACCCGGCGGGGGCGCAGGGCCAGGATGCGGGCGACGGTCGCGTCCCGCCACTCCCGCATCTGCTCGACGGGGATCGGGCTCGCGTCGTAACTGCTGTTCCAGCCCACGAAGTTCTGGCCGAAGCCGGCGTCCTCGGGAGCGATGGGCAGGGCGTCGTAGATGTCCTGCCACTCGCCCACGTGGTCCGCTTCCAGGGCGCTGTCGCGGGCCTCCTCCTGGCGGGGGACGACGTAGCCGATGAGCCGGTCGTCCTGGGCGAGGACCGCGGCCCGGGCGACGGCCGGGTGCTCGGCCAGGGCCGCCTCGACCTCGCCGGGCTCGACCCGGAAGCCGCGCACCTTCACCTGGTCGTCCGCGCGGCCGACGTACTCCAGCTGCCCGTCGCCGAGCCAGCGGACCAGGTCGCCGGTGCGGTACATCTGAGCACCGGCTGGGCCGAACGGGCAGGCGACGAACCGTCCGGCCGTCAGGCGCGGCCGGTTCAGGTAACCGCGGGCCAGACCCGCGCCCGCGACGTAGAGCTCGCCGGGAACGCCGGGCGGCACCGGCCGCAGCCGGTCGTCCAGCACGTACACCCGAGCGTTGGCGATCGGCCGACCGATCGGCGGTACGCCCGCCCCCGGGGACAGCGGGTCGCTCATGGTCGCGCACACCGTCGTCTCGGTCGGACCGTACGCGTTGACCATCCGCCGGCCCGGCGCCCACCGGGCCACCAGCTCCGGCGGGCAGGCCTCCCCCGCCACGACCAGTGTCGACACCGCCACCGAGCCTTCCGGCACGGCGGCCAGGACGGACGGGGGCACGGTCGCGTGGGTGACCGCCAGGCCCGGGTCGGTCAGCGCGGCCACCGGGTCCGCCGCCGGGGGCAGTACCAGGGCCGCGCCGCGCAGCAGCGCGGTGTAGATCTCCGACACCGAGGCGTCGAAGCTGGGCGAGGCGAACTGGAGCACCCTGCTGCCGGGTTCGATCGCGAACCGCTCGATCTGGGCGGCGACCAGACTCGCGACACCGCCGTGGGGGACCACGACACCCTTGGGGCGGCCGGTCGAGCCCGAGGTGTAGATCACGTAGGCCGGGTGCCGGACGTCGAGTGCGACGTCCGGGTCGGTGTCCGGCCAGTCGCCCTCGGCCACCATGGCGGCGTCGTCGACCATCAGCGCCGGGCGGGCGTCCGCCAGCATGAAGTCGATCCGCGCCTGCGGGTACACCGGATCCACCGGCAGGTACGCCGCCCCGGCCTTCAGGACGCCCAGGACCGCGACCACCGCCTCCACCGAGCGCGGCAGGGCCACCGCCACCAGCTGCTCCGGGCCCACCCCCCGGGCGATCAGCGCGTGAGCGAACCGGTTCGCCCGCGCGTTCAACTCCCGGTACGTCAACTCGACGTCGCCGCGGACGAGGGCGACCGCGTTCGGCGTCGCCGCCACCTGCGCCGCGAAGGCCTGCGGCACCGGGACGGCGCCCACCTCGCGGGCGGTCGCGTTGCCCCGTTCCAGCAGCCGGTGCCGCTCGTCGGAGTCGAGGAGGTCGATCCCCCCGATCGACCGGTCCGGGTCGGCGGTGACCGCCTCCAGCAGGAGCGTCCAGCGCCGCACGAGGGCTTCGACCGTCGAGCGGTCGAACAGGTCGGTGGCGTACTCCGCCGCGCCGACGATCCCGTCCGGGCTGCCGTCGGGGCCGAACCGCTCGACGAGGCTCACCCCGAGGTCGAACTTGGCGGTTCCGGTGGCCACCGCGTAGGTGGCCACCTCCAGGCCCGGCAGCGAGAACCGGCCCATCGGGGCGTTCTGCACGGCCAGGATGGTCTGGAACAGGGGGTGGTGGGACAGCGAGCGGAACGGGTTCAGCGCCTCCACCAGGTGCTCGAAGGGCACGTCCTGGTGGGCGTACGCCGACAGCGCCGTCTCCCGCACCCGCCCGAGCAGTTCGGCGAAGCTCGGATCACCGCTGGTGTCGGTGCGCAGCACCAGCGTGTTCACGAAGAACCCGACCAGGTCGTCCAACCCCTCGTCGGTACGGCCCGCGATCGGGCTCCCGATCGGGATGTCCGTCCCCGCGCCCAGCCGCGTGTACAGCGCCGCCAGCGCCGCCTGCAGCACCATGAACAGACTGGTGCCGCTGTTCCGCGCCAGCTCGGTCAGAGCGGCGTGCAGTTCGGGGCTCAGTTCCAGGCCGACGTGGTCCCCGTGCCAGCCCGCGACGGCCGGCCGCGGCCGGTCGGCGGGCAGCCGGAGCAGCTCCGGCAGGTCGGACAGCTGGCGCTTCCAGTAGCCGAGCTGCTCGGCGAACCGGCTCTGCGGGTCGGCTGCGTCGCCGAGCAGGTCGCGCTGCCAGAGCGTGTAGTCGGCGTACTGCACCGGCAGGTTCGACCGACTCGGCGCACGGCCCTCGCTCCGGGCGGCGTACGCCTCGGCCAGGTCGCGGGCCAGCGGGCCGGTCGACCAGCCGTCACCGGCGATGTGGTGCATCACCAGCAGCAGCACGTGCTCGTCCGGCGCCACCGCGAACAGCTCCGCCCGCAGCGGCGGCTCCGCCGCCAGGTCGAAGGGCCGCCGGGCGAACTCGGCGAGCCGGTGGTGCAGCTCGGCCTGCGAGACCTCGGTCAACCCGGCCCGGGGCCGGGCCTCGGCCGGGTCCAGGACCCGCTGGCACGGGACGCCGCCCACCTCCGGGAACACCGTCCGCAGGCTCTCGTGCCGGGCCACCACGTCGGCCAGCGCCTCGTCCAGCGCCGCCCGGTCGAGCGTCCCGGTCAGCTGGAGCGCCAGCGGGATGTGGTAGGTCGCGGCCGCACCGTCCATGCGGTGCAGGAACCAGAGCCGGCGCTGGGCGAAGGACAGCGGTACGGCCTCCGGCCGCTCCCGCGCGGTCAGCGCCGGGCGAGCGTTGCCGGCCTCCATCAACGACCCGGCCAGACCCGCCACCGTGGGCTCCTGGAACAGCGCGCGCAGCCCCAGCTCCACGCCGAGCACCGAGCGCACCCTGGCGGCCAGCCGGGTGGCGAGCAGCGAGTGCCCGCCGAGGTCGAAGAAGTCGTCGTCGATCCCGACCTGCGGGCGACCCAGCACCTCGGCGAACAGCTCGCACAGGACCTGCTCCTGCGGGGTGCGCGGTGCCCGTCCCACAGCCGTGGTCACGTCCTCGGGCGCGGGCAGCGCGGCCCGGTCCAACTTCCCGTTCGGCGTCAGCGGCAGCGCCTCCAGCAGCACGAACGCCGACGGCACCAGGTAGTCCGGCAGGCGCTCACGCAGGTACGCCGCCAACTCCGCCGGACGGACGGTCGTGTCCGGACGAGCCGTGACGTAGCCGACGAGCCGGTCGTCCTGGGCCAGGACCGCGGACTGCGCGACGGCGGAGTGCCCCGCCAGGGCCGCCTCGATCTCGCCGAGTTCGACCCGGAAGCCACGGACCTTCACCTGGTCGTCGGCGCGGCCGACGTACTCCAGCTCCCCGTCGGCGCGCCGGCGCACCACGTCCCCGGTGCGGTACATCCGCTCGCCGACCGCCCCGAACGGGCAGGCGACGAACCGCCCCGCCGTCAGGCCCGGCCGGTCCAGATAGCCGCGCGCCAGCCCCGGCCCCGCGACGTACAGCTCCCCCGCCACGCCCGGCGGCACCAGGCAGAGCCGCTCGTCCAGCACGTACACCCGGAAGCCGGCGACCGCACGGCCGATCGGCGGCACGCCCGAGCCCGCCGCCAGCGGGGCGCTCATCGTCGCGCACACCGTCGTCTCCGTCGGACCGTACGCGTTGACCATCCGGCGCCCGGGCGCCCACCGCGCCACCAGCTCCGGCGGGCAGGCCTCGCCCGCCACCACCAGGGTGGTGGCCGTGAGGTCGGCGCCGTCCAGCGCGGCCAGGGCCGAGGGCGGCAGCGTCACATGGGTGACGTCGAGCCGGCGGTCCGTCAGGGCCTCCAGCGGGGCCTCGGCCGGGGCCAGGACGAGGGTGGCGCCGGTCAGCAGGGCGCTGCACAGGTCCCAGAACGACGCGTCGAAGCTGGGCGAGGCGAACTGGAGCACCCGGCTGCCGGGCACCACGCCGAGCCGCTCGACCTGCGCCGCCACCAGGCCCGACACGCCGCTGTGGCTCACCACCACGCCCTTGGGGCGGCCGGTCGAGCCCGAGGTGTAGATCACGTACGCCGGGTGCCGGACGTCGGGCACGACCACCGGATCGGTGTCCGGCCAGTCGCCCTCGGCCACCAGCGCCGGATCGTCGACCACCAGCGCCGGACGGGCGTCCTCCAGCATGAACGCGATCCGCGCCTTCGGGTACGCCGGATCCACCGGCAGGTACGCCGCCCCGGCCTTCAGCACGCCCAGGACGGCCACCACCGACTCCACCGACCGCGGCAGCGCCACCGCCACCAGCTGCTCCGTACCCACACCCCGGGCGATCAGGGCATGCGCGAACCGGTTCGCCCGGGAGTCCAGCTGACGATACGTCAGCTCGACACCGCCGGAGACCAGCGCGACCGCATCCGGCGCCGCCGCCACCCGCGCCGCGAACAGCGCCGGCAGGCTCGCCGCGGCCTCCCCTTCCTCCACGGCGGGGAGCAGCTCACCGCTCTCCTCGGCGGACAGCAGGTCGATCCCGCCGATCCGCCGGTCCGGAGCCGCGGCGACCGCGGCCAGCAACCTGGTCCAGCGGGCGACCAACGTCTCGACCGTCGCGCGGTCGAACAGGTCGGTGCTGTACTCGACCGCGCCGCCGAGCCCGGCCGGCGCACCGCCGGGCCCGTACTCCTCCGCGAGGCCGAAGGTCAGGTCGAGCCGCGAAGTCCCGGTGGGCACCGCCACTCCGGAGACCCGGAGGCCGGGGAGTTCGAAGTCGCCGCCCGGCGCGTTCTGCACGACCAGCCCGGTCTGGAACAGCGGGTGGTACGACAGCGACCGGGACGGGTTCAGTGCCTCCACCAGGTGCTCGAACGGCACGTCCTGGTGCCCGAACGCCTCCAGCGCCGCCTCCCGCACCCGCCCCACCAGCTCGGCGAACGACGGATCACCGCCGGTGTCCGTGCGCAGCACCAGCGTGTTGACGAAGAACCCGACGAGGTCGTCCAGCGCCTCGTCCGTACGCCCCGCGATCGGGCTCCCGATCGCGATGTCCGTCCCCGCGCCCAACCGCGTGTACAGCGCGGCGAGCGCCGCCTGCAGCACCATGAACAGCGTCGCACCCGATCGCCGCGCCAACTCCACCAGGGCGGCGTGCAGTTCGGCGTCGATCCGGATGTCCAGCAGGTCGCCGCCGTACGACATGGCGGCCGGGCGCGGCCGGTCGGCGGGCAGTTGCAGCTGGTCGGGCAGCCCGGCCAGCGCCTCGGTCCAGTAGCCGATCTGGCGGGCGAACACGCTGCCCGCGTCGTGCTCGTCGCCGAGGATCTCGCGCTGCCACAGGGTGTAGTCGCCGTAGGTCACCGGCAGCGGCGGCCACGCGGGTGTCCCGCCGCCCTGCCGGGTGGCGTAGGCGGTGGCGAGGTCGTGGGCCAGCGGGTCCATCGACCAGCCGTCGCCGGCGATGTGGTGCATCACCAGCAGCAGCACGTGCTCGTCCGGCGCCACCGCGAACAGCTCGGCCCGCAGCGGCACGTCCGAGGTCAGGTCGAAGCCGCGCACCGCCGCCTCGCGCAGCAGGGCCGGCAGCTCCGCCTCGCCGGCCGCGCGCGCCGTCAGCGGGACGACGGCCTCGGCGGCCTCCAGCACCCGCTGGTGCGGGACTCCGCCGGTGTGCGGGAAGACCGTGCGCAGGGTCTCGTGCCGGGCCACCACGTCCACCAGCGCGGCGCCCAGGGCGGCCCGGTCGAGGCGGCCGGACAGCCGCAGGGCCAGCGGCAGGTGGTAGGTGGCACTCGGTGCGCCGAACTGCTGGAGGAACCAGAGCCGGCGCTGGGCGAACGACAGCGGCATCGGCTCACGGCGCGGCCGGGGCACCAGGGCCTGCCGCGCGGTGCCCGCGCCGTGCAGCCCGGCCGCGAGCCCGGCGGGCGTCGGCGTCCGGAACAGGCTGCGCAGCTCCAGCTCGACGCCGAGGGTCGCCCGGACCCGCGACATCAGGCGGGTGGCGAGCAAGGAGTGCCCGCCCAGGTCGAAGAAGTCGTCGTCGACCCCGACCCGCGGCACGCCCAGGACCTCGGCGAACAACTCGCACAGGATCTGCTCCTGCGGGGTGCGCGGCGCGCGCCCGGCTCCGGCCGGGCCGAGGTCGGGGGCGGGCAGCGCCGCGCGGTCCAGCTTCCCGTTCGGCGTCAGCGGCAGTGCGTCCAGGAGCACGAAGGCCGACGGCACCAGGTGCTCCGGCAGCCGCTCGCGCAGGTACGCCGCCAGTGCCGCCGCGGTGGCCGGGTCCTGCGTCGAGGCCACCGCGTACGCGACGATCCGGGTCTCGCCCGGCCGGTCCTCGCGGGCGATCACCGCGACCTGGGCCACGCCCGGGTGCGCGGCCAGCTCCGCCTCGATCTCGCCGGGCTCGACCCGGAAGCCGCGCACCTTCACCTGGTGGTCCACCCGGCCCGCGAACTCCAGCTCGCCGTCGGCCGACCACCTGACCAGGTCACCGGTGCGGTACATCAGCGCGCCCGCCGGGCCGTACGGGTTCGCGACGAACCGCGTGGCGGTGAGCCCGGGCCGGTTCAGGTAGCCGCGGGCCAGCCCCGCCCCGGCCAGGTACAGCTCACCCGTCACGCCGGGGGCGACCGGCCGCAGGGCCGGATCCAGCACGTACGCCCGGCAGTTGTCGATCGGACGGCCGATCGGCACCGGAAGCGGGCAGTCGGCGGGGTCGGCCGGCAGCGGGAAAGCGGTGATCACATGGGTCTCGGCAGGCCCGTAGTGGTTGTGCAGCGTCCGGCCCGGGCGACGGGCCTGGAAGCGGCGCACCGCGCCGCCGAGCCGCATCGCCTCGCCGGCCTGCGCGACCAGCCGCAGACTCGGCAGCTCCAGCCCGGCCTCCTCGGCGGCCTCGGCCAGCGCCTCGACCACCAGGTTGGGTGCGAACAGCTCGGCGACCCGGTGCCGGTCGAGCCAGTGCGCGAACAGTTCGGCGCTGCGGCGCTGCTCCTCGGTCGGCACGACCAGGGTCTTGCCGTACAGCAGCGCGGAGAGCACCTCCTGCACCGAGACGTCGAAGCTGATCGCGGTGAACTGCGCGGTGCGGGTGCCGGGTTCGCCGCCGACGGCCTCGTGGTGCCACGCCAGCAGGTTCAGCAGCCCTGCGGCGGGCATCACCACGGCCTTGGGCCGGCCGGTGGAGCCGGAGGTGTAGATGACGTAGGCCGGGTGCCGCGCGTCCACGGCGACGGCCGGGTCGTGCTCCGGCCGCTCCTCTGCCGGGGTGACGGCCGCGAGGTCGTCCAGGACGACGACCGGCCGGGCGTCCTCCAGCATGTACGCGATGCGGGCGGCCGGGTAGTCCGGGTCGACCGGCAGGTACGCCGCGCCCGTCTTGAGCACGGCGAGGACGGCGACCACCAGCTCGGCGGAGCGCGGCAGCCGCAGGGCGACGACCTGCTCCGGCCCCACCCCGCGCGCGATCAGCGCGTGCGCCAGGCGGTTGGCCCGGCGGTTCAGCTCGCGGTACGTCAGCACGGTGTCCTCGAACACCACCGCCGGGGCCTGCGGGGTCGCCCGGACCTGCGCCTCGAAGAGGGCCGGCAGGCCGTCGGCGGGAACCGGTCGGGCGGTGTCGTTGCGCGCCACCAGCAGCTCGTGCCGCTCCTCGGCGGTGAGGACGTCGATCCGGCTCAGCGGCCGGTCCGGCTCGGCGACCACCGCCGCCAGCAGGCGCAGCCACCGGGCGACCAGCGCCTCCACCGTGGTGTGCTCGAACAGGTCGGTGCTGTACTCGACCCGCCCGACGATGCCCTCGGCCGGCCCGCCGGTGCCGCCGCGCTCCAGCAGGTGGAAGCCGAGGTCGAACATCGCCGTGGGCGTGCGGACCAGGAGGATCTCGGCGCCCAGACCGCTCAGCTCGAACTCCGTGCGGGGCACGTTCTGCAGCGCGAGCAGCACCTGGAACAGCGGCTGACGGGCGAGCGACCGGGACGGGTTGAGGGCCTCGACGACGTGCTCGAACGGCAGGTCCTGGTGGGCGTACGCGCCGAGCGCGTCCTCCCGGACCCGGCCCAGCAGCTCGGCGAACGACGGGTCGCCCGAGGTGTCGGTCCGCAGCACCAGGGTGTTGACGAAGAAGCCGACGAGGTCGTCCAGCGCCTGGTCCGTCCGGCCGGCGATCAGGCTGCCGACCGGGATGTCGTCGCCCGCGCCGAGCTTGTCCAGCACCGCCGCCAGCGCGGCCTGCAGCACCATGTAGACGCTGGCCCCGTGCTCCCGGCCCAGGCGCACCAGTGCGCCGTGCAGTTCCGCGTCCAGGTCGATCGCGAGGTGGCCGCCGGCATATGAGGGTGCGGAGGGGCGGTGGCGGTCGACGGGAAGCCGGATCTGCTCGGGCAGGTCCGCCAGCGTCCGTGTCCAGTAGGCCGTCTGGCGGGCGAACAGGCTGTCCTGGTCGGCCGCGTCGCCAAGCAGCTGGTGGTGCCACAGGGTGTAGTCGGCGTACTGGACGGGCAGCGGCGCCCACTGCGGTTCCTCGCCCCGGCAGCGCGCCGCGTACGCGGTGGCCAGGTCGGCCGACAACGGGCCCAGCGACCAGCCGTCACCGGCGATGTGGTGGACCACCACCAGCAGCACGTGCTCGTCCGGTGCCGTCTCGAACAGCTCGGCACGCAGGGGTGGTTCGGTGGCGAGGTCGAATCCGCGCGCCGCGGCCGCCACCAGCAGCTCCGGCAGGTCCGTCCCGCCGGCCCTGGTGACCGACAGCCGCGGCCGGACCGTCCGCGCGTCCAGCACGTCCTGGTACGGCACCCCGTCGACCTGCGGGTAGACCGTGCGCAGGCTCTCGTGCCGGTTGACGACGTCAGCCAGCGCCTCCTCCAGAGCCGCCCGGTCCAGTGGGCCGGAGAGCCGCCACGCCAGCGGCATGTTGTAGACCGAACCGGCGCCCTCCAACTGGTCCAGGAACCACAGCCGGCGCTGCGCGAAGGACAGCGGGACCCGGTCGGGCCGGTCAACGTGGCGCAGCGCGACCCGCGCCTGGCCGGCTCGGCCGAGTCCGGCGGCCAGCCCGGCCACCGTCGGCGTCTCGAACAGGCTGCGCAGTTCCAGTTCCACGCCCAGGGTGGCACGCGCCCGGGCCACCAGCCGAGTCGCCAGCAGCGAGTGTCCGCCGAGCTCGAAGAAGTCGTCGTCGACCCCGACCTCGGCCACGCCCAGCACCTCGGCGAACACCTCTGCGACGACCTGCTCCTGCGGGGTGCGCGGGGCCCTGCCGGTCCTCGGCGCGGTGTGGACGGGTGCGGGCAGCGCGCGCCGGTCCAGCTTGCCGGTGGCGGTCAGCGGCAGGCTCCCCAGGGGCACGAAGGCAGCCGGGACCATGTAGTCCGGCAGTCGCTCGCGCAGGTGGGCCCGCAGCTCGTCCGGCCGGAGTTCCGCCCCGGCGACGGCCACCGGGTAGGCGACCAGCCGCACGTCCCCTGCGCGGTCCTCCCGGACGGTCACCGCGACCTGGGCGACCTGCGGATGTTCCGCCAATGCCGCCTCGATCTCGCCGAGTTCGATCCGGAAGCCGCGCACCTTGACCTGGTCGTCGGTCCGGCCGAGGAACTCCAGGTTCCGGTCGGCGCCCCAGCGCACCAGGTCGCCGGTGCGGTACATCTGCGCACCGCGCGGACCGAACGGGTCCGCCACGAACCGTGCCGCGGTGAGCGCCGGCCGGTTCAGGTAGCCGCGGGCCAGGCCCGCGCCGGCGAGGTACAGCTCACCCGCCACGCCCGCGGGCACGGGCTGCAGCGTGCTGTCGAGGACGTACAGCCGGATACCCCCGAGCGGCCGGCCGATCACCGGGCGCGGACTCGATTCCAGCGGTGCGACGACGGCGTCCACCGTGCATTCGGACGGCCCGTAGTAGTTCAGGCAGGACACGCGGTCGACGGCCCGCAGCCGCTCCCACAGCTGGTCCGGAACGGCCTCCCCGCCCATCGAGACCACCGCGGGACGGCGCCCCGGGTCGTCCAGGAGCCCCCGTCCGACGAGCACTTGCAGATAGGACGGGGTGGCGTTGACGTAGTCCAGGCCGGCGCGCTTGACGTAGTCGACGAAGGCGTCCGGGTCGGACCAGGTCGCCTCGTCCAGGACGTGCAGCTCGTGGCCCGCGTACAGGCTGGACAGCTGGTCGCAAGAGGCGTCGAAGGACACCGAGGTGGTCAGCCCGATCCGCAGCCGCTCCTTCGTCCCCCGGGGGAACAGCAGCGGACGCTGGCTGACGAACAGGTTGAGCAGGCCGCCGTGGGTCGACACCACGCCCTTGGGCCGGCCGGTGGAGCCGGAGGTGTAGATCACGTAGGCCGGGTGCCTCGGTTCGACGGCCACCAGGGGGTCCGTCGCGGGGCAGTCGGCCACCAGCGCGGCTGTCGCCGGGTCGTCGAGCACCAGCCACCCGGCCGGGCGGGCCTCCGGCAGCCGGTCCCGGGTCCGGGCATCGGTCACCACCAGGACCGGGCCGGCGTCGTCCATCATGTGCCCGATCCGCGTGGCCGGGTACTCGGGATCGACCGGGACGTAGGCCGCCCCGGTCTTGAGCACCGCGAGGATCGCCACCACCAGCTCGGCCGACCTCGGCAGGGCCACCGCCACCATCCTCTCCGGCCCCGCGCCCCGCACGATCAGGGCGTGTGCCAACCGGTTCGCCCGCTCGTCCAACTCCTCGTACGTCAGCGAGACGTCACCGCACACCAAGGCCACCAGGTCCGGCGTCGCCCGCACCTGTGCCCGGAACAGCTCCGGCGCGCTCGCGGCCGGAAGCTCCACCTCCGGTCCGGTGCCCAGTGCCGTCAGCTCATCGCGCTCCTCCGCGGAGAGAAGGCCGTACCGGCTCAGCCGCCGCTGCGGGTCGGCGACCGCGGCGCGGAGAAGTCGCTCCAGGCGCCCGAACATCGTCTCGACGGTGGCCGGGTCGTAGAGGTCGTCGGCGTACTCGACGATCCCGTCGATTCCCTCCGGGGAACCGTCCCGCGCCTGCCGCTCGGACATGGTGAAGATCAGGTCGAGTTTGGCGGTGGTCGTCGCCAGGGGCATGTCGTCGACGTGCAGCCCGGGCGGGGCGAAGTCGGCCCGGGGCGCGTTCTGCAGCGCCAGCATCACCTGGAACAGCGGGTGGTGCGCCAGCGACCGCGCCGGGTTGAGGGCTTCGACCAGGTGCTCGAACGGCAGGTCCTGGTGGGCGTACCCGGCCAGCGAGGTGTCCCGGACCCGCGCCAGCAGCTCGGCGAAGGTCGGATCGCCCGAGGTGTCGGTGCGGAAGACCAGGGTGTTGACGAAGTAGCCGACCAGCTCGTCCAGTGCCTGGTCGGTCCGGCCGGCGACCGGGCTGCCGACCGGGATGTCGTCGCCCGCGCCGAGCTTGCTCAGCAGTGCCGCCAGTCCGGCCTGGAGGACCATGAACAGACTGGTGCCGTGTTCCCGGGCGAGCTCGCGCAGACCGCGGTGCAGCTCCGCGTCCAGTCCGACGTGCACGAAGCCGCCCCGGTGCGAGGCGACCGCCGGGCGGGGCCGGTCGGCGGGCAGCTGGATCCGCTCCGGGAGATCGGCCAACTGCCGTGTCCAGTAGGCCGCCTGGCGGGCGAGCAGGCTGTCCGGCTCGGCGGATCCACCGAGCAGCTCGTGCTGCCAGAGGGTGTAGTCGGCGTACTGGACCGGCAGTTCCTCCCACTGCGGTTCCTCGCCGCGGCAGCGCGCCGCACAGGCGGCGGTCAGGTCCTGCGCGAGCGGACCCATCGACCAGCCGTCACCCGCGATGTGGTGGAGCACCACCTGGAGCACGTGCTCGTCCGGCGCCAGCTCGAACAGGTCGACCCGCAGCGGCGCATCGCCCGCCAGGTCGAACGGCCGGTCCTTCGCCGCCGCCATCAGGGCGGGCAGCTCGGCCTCGGTGGTCCGGCTCACGAGCAGCCGCGGGCGGCCCGCCACGACGTCCAGCACCTGCTGGTGCGGCACGCCGTCCACCGCCGGGAAGACGGTGCGCAGGCTCTCGTGTCGCCCGACCACGTCCGCCAGGGCGGCCTCCAGGGCCCGCCGGTCCAGGGCCCCGGACAGCCGCCAGGCCAGGGAGATGTGGTAGTTGGCGCCGGCGCCCTCCAGCTGGTGCAGGAACCACAGCCGCCGCTGCGCGAACGACAGCGGGATCACCTCGGGGCGCTCGCGCCGTACCAGGGCGGCCTGAGCCGGTCCGGCCGCCGCCAGGGCGGCGGCCAGGCCGGCCGGGGTCGGCGCCTCGAACAGGGTCCGCAGCGGCATCTCCACGCCGAGCGTCGCGCGGATCCGGGCGGCCAGCCGGGTGGCCAGCAGCGAGTGCCCGCCCAGATCGAAGAAGCCGTCCTCGACGCCGACCGAGGTCGCGCCGAGGACCTCGGCGAACAGCTCACACAGGACCTGCTCCTGCGGGGTGCGCGGCGCGCGGCCGGTGCCCGCGGTGGCGAGGTCGGGAGCGGGCAGGGCCCGGCGGTCCAGCTTGCCGTTGGCGGTCAGCGGCAGCGCGTCCAGCACCACGAAGGCCGACGGCAGCATGTGCTCGGGCAGCCGCCCGGCCAGGTGCGCGCGCAGGTCGGCCGCGCGCGGTGCGGTGCCGGTGGCGGGCACCAGGTAGGCGACCAGCCGGGTGTCGTCGGCGCGGTCCTGCCGGGCCAGCACGGCGACCTGGGCGACGCCGGGGTGCGCGGCGAGGGCCGCCTCGATCTCGCCGAGCTCGATCCGGAAGCCGCGCACCTTCACCTGCTGGTCGGCCCGGCCGACGTAGCGCAGGCTGCCGTCCGCCGCCCGGCGCACCACGTCGCCGCTGCGGTACATCCGGGAGCCGGCCGGCCCGAACGGGTCGGCCACGAACCGCCCGGACGTCAGACCCGGCCGGTTCAGGTAGCCGCGCGCCAGGCCCGCGCCCGCGACGTACAGCTCGCCGGGCACGCCCGGGGCGACCGGGCACAGGCCGCCGTCGAGCACGTACGCCCGCAGGTCCGGGATCGCCGTGCCGATCTGGCCGGCCGGGGTACCGGACCGGTCGAGTGCCGCGTGGGTGACGTGCACCGTGGTCTCGGTGATGCCGTACATGTTGACCAGCCGCGGCGCGTCGTCCGGGTGCCGCTCGTACCAGCTCGCGAGGCGGGCGGGCTCCAGCGCCTCGCCGCCGAACACCACCGTGCGCAGGGCGAGTTCACGGCCGGTCCCGGGCGCCTCGGCGTCCGCCTGGATCAGCTGGTGGAAGGCGGACGGCGTCTGGTTGAGCACGGTCACCCGCTCGCGGGCGAGCAGTTCCAGGAACCGGCCGGGCGAGCGGCTGGTCTCGTGGTCCACGACCACCAGCCGGCCGCCGTGCAGCAGCGCGCCCCACAGCTCCCACACCGAGAAGTCGAAGGCGTAGGAGTGGAAGAGCGTCCAGACGTCCTCGGCGGAGAAGCCGAACAGTTCCCGGGTGGTGCCGAACAGCCGCACCACGTTCCGGTGCGGGACCACGACGCCCTTGGGGTCGCCGGTGGAGCCGGAGGTGTGGATGACGTAGGCGGGGTGGGCGGGGTCGACCGCGACCTCCGGGTCGGTGTCCGGCTGTCCGTCCAGGTCGGTGGTGTCCAGCAGCAGCCGGTCCACGCCGTCCGCTCCGGGCAGGTCGCCGGTCCGGCCGGTCGTCACGAGCAGCGCGGGCCGGGCGTCCTGGAGCAGGTAGGAGATCCGGGCCGCGGGGTACTCCGGGTCCACCGGCACGTACGCGGCGCCGGCCTTGAGCACCGCGAGGATCGCGACCACCAGCTCGGCCGAGCGCGGCAGCGCCACCGCCACCAGCCGCTCCGGCCCCACGCCCCGGCCGATCAGGGCGTGTGCGAGCCGGTTGGCCCGGGCGTTCAACTCGCCGTAGGTCAGGGCGACTTCGCCGTCCTTGAGGGCGACGGCGGCCGGGTTCGCCCGGACCTGCCGCTCGAAGAGCGCGGGGATGCCGGTCTCCGGCAGCTCGCCGTCCCGGCCTTCGCCGGCCGTCAGCAAGGCGCTCAGCTCGTCGGCGGACAGCACGTCCACCCGGCCGATCCGCCGGCCGGGGTCGGCGACCACGGCCCGCAGCAGTCGCAGCCACCGCTCGACGATCCCGGCGGCGGTGGCCCCGTCGAACAGGTCGGTGCTGTACTCCAGGACGCCCGAGAGGCCGTCGGGCTGTTCGGCCAGGACGAAGGTCAGGTCGCACTTGGCCGTCCCGGTCTGGACCAGATCGGTCGCCACCCGCAGCCCCGGCAGCTCGAACGCGCCGAGCGGAGCGTTCTGCAGGGCGAGCATGGTCTGGAACAGCGGGTGGTGCGCCAGCGTCCGGGACGGGTTCAGTGCCTCCACCAGCTGCTCGAACGGCACGTCCTGGTGCGCGTACGCGGCGAGCGCGTCGGCGCGCACCCGGCCGAGCAGTTCGGTGAAGGACGGGTCGCCCGACAGGTCGGTGCGCAGCACCAGGGTGTTGACGAAGAAGCCGACCAGGTCGTCCAGCGCCTCGTCGGTGCGTCCGGCGATCGGCGTTCCGATCGGGACATCGGTACCGGCGCCGAGCTTGCCCAGCAGCGCGGCCAGCCCGGCCTGGAGCACCATGAACAGGCTGGCCCCGCCGTCCCGGGCGAGCGCGCGCAGGCCCTGGTGCAGCTCGGCGTCGATCCGCACCGGCAGCTGGGCGCCCCGGTAGGACATCGCCGTCGGCCGGGGCCGGTCGAACGGCAGCTCCACCTGCTCGGGCAGGTCCGCCAGCTGCGCGCGCCAGTAGGCGAGTTGGCCGTTCAGCAGGCTGTCCGGGTCCGAGCCGTCGCCGAGCAGGTCCCGCTGCCACAGGGCGTAGTCGGCGTACTGGACGGTCAGCGGCGCCCACTCCGGCTTCGCGCCCTCGGCGCGGGCCGCGTAGGCGGTCGTCAGGTCCTGCGAGAGCGGCCCCGTCGACCAGCCGTCACCGGCGATGTGGTGCACCACCAGGAGGAGCACGTGCTCCTCCCGTCCCAGCCGGAACAGTTCGGCGTGCAGCGGCGGCTCCGCGGCGAGGTCGAATGCGCGCCGGGCCGCCTCGGCCAGCCGGTCCGGCAGGTCACGCTCGCCGACCTCGGTCATCCGCAGCCGCGGCCGGGCCGCGTCGGGGTCCAGCACCCGCTGGTACGGCACGCCGTCGACCGCCGGAAACACCGTGCGCAGGCTCTCGTGCCGCTCGACCAGGTCCGCGAGGGCGGCCTCCAGGGCCCGCTGGTCCAGCTCTCCGGACAGCCGCAGCGTCAGCGGGATGTTGTACGTGGCGCTCGGGCCCTCCATGCGGTGCAGGAACCAGAGCCGGCGCTGCGCGAAGGACAGCGGGACCGTCCCCGGCCGCTCCCGCCGTCCCAGGGCCGGCCGTGCCCGGCCGGCGGCGTCCACCGCCGCCGCCAGCTCCGCCACCGTCGGCGCGTCGAACAGGTCGCCCAGCCGCAGTTCCACGCCGAGGGTCGTCCGCGCCCGGGCGACCAGCCGGGTGGCCAGCAGCGAGTGCCCGCCGAGGTCGAAGAAGCTGTCGTCCAAGCCGGGCTCGGACACCCCGAGGACCTCGGCGAACAGCCCGACGAGCAGGTGCTCGGTCGCGGTGCGCGGGGCGCGGCCCGGCGTGGCGGGCTGTGACTCGGGCGCGGGGAGGGCCCGGCGGTCCAGCTTGCCGTTCGGAGTCAGCGGCAGTGCGTCCAGGACCACGAACGCCGACGGCACCATGTACTCCGGCAGCCGCTCGCGCAGCCGGGCCCGCAGGTCGTCCGGCTGGACGACCTGCCCCGCCGCGGGAACGGCGTAGGCGACCAGCCGGGGTTCCTCCTCGTTGCGCACCGTCACGGCGGCCCGGGCGACCTGGGGGTGTTCGGCGAGCACGGCCTCGATCTCGCCGAGCTCGACCCGGAAGCCGCGAACCTTGACCTGGTCGTCGGTCCGGCCGAGGAACTCCAGGTTCCCGTCCGGGTTCCAGCACACCAGGTCCCCGGTGCGGTACATCCGCGATCCGGACGGCCCGAAGGGGTCCGCCACGAAGCGCCCGGCCGTCAGCACCGGCCGGTTCAGGTAGCCCCGGGCCAGTCCCGCGCCCGCGATGTACAACTCACCCGGCACGCCGGTCGGCAGTGGCCGCAGGGCGCCGTCGAGCACGTGCAGCCGGGCGTTGGTGACGGGTCGGCCGATGACCGGGCGCGGGCTCGAACCCACCGGCGCGACCACCGAGTTGACCGTGCACTCGGACGGCCCGTAGAGGTTGAGTCCGCGAACCCCTCCGGCCTCCCGCAGGTCCGCCCAGAGCTGCTCGGGGACGGCCTCGCCGCCCGCCGCGACCAGCGTCGGCCGCCACTGCGGATCGCTCAACAGCCCGTGCGTGACCAGGACCCGGAGGTAGGACGGGGTGGCCTCGATGTAGTCGAGCCCGCAGCGCGCGGCGTAGCCGACGAAGGCGTCCGGGTCGGTCCAGGTCGCGTGGTCCAGCACGTGCAGCTCGTGGCCCCCGAACAGGGCGAGCAACTGGTTCAGGGAGGCGTCGAAGGACACCGACGTGGTCAGCGCGACCCGCAGCCGCTGCCGTCCGTCGAGCACCGGCCGGAACATGGCCTGCCGGTGGTCGGTGAGCAGGTTCAGCAGGCCGCCGTACGTCGGCAGCACGCCCTTGGGCCGCCCGGTGGAGCCGGAGGTGTAGATCACGTACGCCGGGTGTGCCGGATCGACGGCCACCCTCGGGTCCGTATCCGGCAGCGCGTCCAGGTCGGCGGTGTCAAGCACCAGCCGGTCGACGGAGCCCGCCTCGGGCAGCCGCTCGCCGCTGCGGGCGTCGGTCACCAGCAGCGTCGGCCGCGCGTCGTCGAGCAGGTACCCGATCCGGGCGGCCGGGTACTCCGGGTCGACCGGGACGTACGCCGCGCCGGTCTTCAGCACCGCGAGGATCGCCACCACCAGCTCGGCCGAGCGCGGCAGCGCCACCGCCACCAGCCGCTCCGGTCCGGCGCCGCGGGCGATCAGGGCGTGCGCCAGCCGGTTCGCGCGCGCGTCCAGCTCCGCGTACGTCAGCGAGACGTCCCCGCAGACCAGCGCGACGAGGTCCGGGGTCGCCCGCACGTGCTCCCGGAACAGCTCCGGCAGGCTCGCGGCCGGGACCGCCGCCGCCGGCCCGCTGCCGACGGCCGCCAGCTCGCCGTGTTCCTCGGCCGTGAGCAGCTCGATCCGGCCCACCAGGTCGTCCGGGTCGCAGTCCGCGAGGGTGTCGAGCAGCAGGAGCAGCCGCTGCTGGTGCGCGGCGAGGTCGTCGTCGCCGTACGCCTGCGGTGCGCCGTGGAGCCTGAGGAGCGGGGGGTTGCCGTCCCGGTAGTCGAACACCCAGACCGCCAGGTCGGTGGTCGAGCCCGACACGAAGTGGTGCACGGAGGCGGGGTGCCCGGCGAAGCTCGGCCTGGAGTTGAAGGCCATGATGTTGACGATCAGCGGGAACGCCGTCCCGATGCCGCCGGGCGCGCCGAGGTCGCGCAGCAGGTCCTCACTGCGGTAGCGCTCGTGCGCGACGGCCGCCTCGACCTCCCGTGCCGTCTGGGCGACGAGCTCGCGCCACGACATGTCCGGCCGCACCGTCATCCGCAGCGGCACCACGTTGGACATCGTGCCGGGCACGGCCATCAGGTCGCGGTCGGCGCCCCGGCGGGCGGTGACGGGCAGGGCGAGCACCACGTCCTGGGCGCCGGTCAGCCGGTGAGCGTAGAGCGCCGTCGCCGCGATCAGCAGCCGGGACCACCGGACGCCGACCCGGCCGGCCGCCGCCCGCAGGGCGTCCGGGCGCCGCAGTTCCCGTTCCTCGGCCAGCCGGAGGGCGAGGTTGGGGTCGGTCGGGGAGGCGCCGGTGAGCCGGGTGGGGGCGGGCCGGTCCGCGAAGCGCTCCGTCCAGTAGGCGCGGTCGGCGGCGAAGTCGGTGGACGAGCGGTAGGCGGCGTCGCTGTCGACCAGGTCCCGCAGGGAACCGAACGGGGACGGCGGCACGGCGCCGCCCCCGGCCAGCGCCGAGTACACCTCGCCGACCCGCTGCCGGACCAGCGAGCTGCTCAGCGCGTCCAGCACCACGTGGTGGTAGTTCAGGTACCAGAGGTACTCGGTCGGTGACAGCCGGATCAGCGCGTGCCCGAACAGCGGGTCGCGGGAGAGGTCCAGCGGGCGCAGCAGGTCACGTTCCATCCACTCCCGGGCCGCCGCACGGGGGTCGGGCTCCCCGCTGAGGTCGAGGTGCGCCGGCGCCCAGTCCCAACTCTCCCGGAGGACCTGGCGCGGGCCCTCGCCGTCGTCGAGGAAGCTCACGTGCAGGGCGTCGACCTCGTCGACCACCCGGCGCACCGCGGTCTCGAACAGCTCCCGGTCCACCGGCCCGTGGATCTCCAGGCACTCACCGACGCGGTAGCCCGGGATCGGGTTCCGGGACCGCTGTTCGGCGAGCCAGATCTCGCGCTGGGCCGCTGTCAGGGGAAGGGTGTCGCCATCGCGACGGGACATGGGGGTACCTCCGAGAGTGTGGGCAGGCGTGGTCGCAGGGCGCGCCGGAGCACACCGATCGCGGTGACGTCACGCGGTGGGTGCTCAGGTGGCGCGGCTGCTGCGGTCAGGCGGCGAGTTCGCCGGCCTGGAGCTGCCAGAGGGATGCGTAGAGTCCGTGCTGGGCGAGGAGTTCGTCGTGGGTGCCCTGTTCGGCCACGACGCCGCCCTTGTCCATGACGTAGATCCGGTCGGCGTGGCGGACGGTGGAGAGCCGGTGGGCGATCACGACCATGGTCCGCTCGGCGGCGAACCTCCGGAGCGTGCGCTGGATGGCGGCCTCGGTCTCGTTGTCCACGGCGGAGGTGGCCTCGTCGAGGATCACGACCGGCGCGTCCTTGAGGATCGCCCGCGCCAGGGCGATCCGCTGCCGCTGGCCGCCCGAGAGCGCGGCGCCGCGTTCGCCGATCAGGGTGTCGTAGCCGTCCGGCAGCGTCGCGACGAAGGCGTGCGCCTCGGCCATCATGGCCGCCTTGACCACGGCCTCGTCCGAGGCGCCGAAGCTGCCGTAGCGGATGTTGTCGGCGATGCTGCCGTCGAAGAGGAACGGGTCCTGGGCGACGAACCCGACCGCGTCCCGCAGGTCCCGGCGCGGCAGGTCGCGCACGTCGCGCCCGTCGAGCAGCACGGCACCGGACTCCGCGTCCTGGAAGCGCATCAGCAGCTTGGCGACGGTCGTCTTGCCGGAGCCGGTGGCGCCGACGAGGGCGGTGACCTGGCCTGCGGGAATGGTCAGCGAGAGGTCCTCCAGCACCGGCGGGCGGCCGGGGTAGGCGAAGGTCACTCCGTCGAGGACGATCTCGCCCCGCACCTTCCCGGTGTCGAGCGGTCCGCCGATGCCCTCTGCCTCGACGGGCAGGGCCCGCAGGTGGTGGACCCGGTCGTAGGCGGCGAGCGTGCGCTGGTACTGGTCGACGATGCCGCCGAGTCGGTTCATCCGCAGCAGCACCATCTGGGGCAGCCCGATCAGCGGGCTGAACACCTCGAACGGCAGGCTGCCGTCGAGCACCGACCGGCCGCCGATCAGCAGGGTGCCGGCCATCGAGCTGGTCGTGCAGACCCGGACGGTCTCGGCGTGGCGGATCGTGCTCCGGTCGGTCCGCTCGTTGCTCTCCTGGGCCACCGCGCTCAGCCGGTCGATGCGCTCGGCTTCGTAGTCCTCGGTGCAGAAGCTCTTGACGGTGGCGCCGGCCTCCAGGCTGTTGACCAGCTGGCTGTGCAGCCTGGCCCGGTTCTCACCGGAGACGGCGTAGTCGGCCGTGACCTTCTCCTGGTAACGGAGCGACAGCCAGGCGATGACCGGGATGGGCAGGAACGCGATCCAGGCGATCTGCGGTGCCAGCAGCAGGAACACCGGCACCAGGATGGCCAGGCTGGTGCCCAGCTGGAGCACGTCGTTGGCCGAGGTGGTGAAGAAGGCGCCCAGCTGGCGGACGTCGTCGGTGAGCACGCCGGCGATCCGGGTGGTCCGTTCGCCTTCCAGGTGCCGCAGTTCGAGGTGCTGGACGTGGTCGTACGTGCGGCTCCGCCAGTCGTGCTCGATGTCCTGGCCGAGTCGGCGCCACTGGAGGTTCGAGGAGTAGGAGAGGCCCGCGACGGCGGCACAAGCGACGGCCACCAGCCCTGCCAGGCCCCAGAGTTGGGCGGACGCGGTGGTCAGACCGATGCGGACCAACGGCGCGGCCTCGCCCTTGATGAGGACCAGCGCCGTCCAGCCGAGGAAGGTGGCGAGCGCCATCTCCGCGACCTGGCAGGCGACCGAGAGCGCGGAGGCGCGGAAGAGGCGGCGCCGGTGCGGTCCGACGACCTCCAGCAGGGGGTGGCGTTCGGTTCCGGTCCCGGCCGGCTCGCCGGCCGTGTCGGCCGTTCCGCGCCAGGCCTTCCGAAGGACGGCCACGGTCGCGGTCGCGACCCCGCCGAGTGCCACCAGTTGCCTGCTCAGCGCCGACCCCCGGATCAGCGCGACGCCGGCCGCAACCCCGCCGCCGACGGCGAGGACCTGTCGCACGACGAGGCCGCGGTCCGGGCGCGGGGCCGGTGCGGCGGGCCGCGCCGACGCCGGACTCACCGTCCCGGTCGGCCCCTGCGCGACCAGGGCGACGGCCCTGCGGACGATCCGGCCGACGTCCGCGGCGCGCACCCGTGCGTCGTGCCGGACGAGGACTCCACCGGTGACCGGACTCGCCTGTGCCTCGGTGATCCCGGGGACGCGCCGCAGAGCGGCGGCGAGGATCTCGGCCGTCCGGGGCCGTCCGAGGACCGGCTTGACGTCCCAGCGCTGGCGCCCCGGGATGACCGAGCGCGGGCGCACGTCCGAATCCACGGGAAGGTTCCCGGCTGCTGCGGCCAGCAGAGATGGCATGTGTACGATCACCTGTTTGCGGAGGTCGTGGATGGACCGTCATTGGGCATGACGGAGCACCGCGACAAATGGAAAGTCTGAAGGGGAAAGCGATACGGCCGACAGGGCGGCGGTAGCTGCTCGGGCACATCTTCCGAGACCGGTCGAAACATGCGCCCGAGCGACTGATCGGTCCGCGGGGCGGAGCGTCAGGGAGTCTTGCCGGCGCCGACGGTCGCGGTCGCGCGGATCTTCGGGGCCCTCGACTCGTGCTCGACCCGGTGGACGGGCTCGGTCTTCTCCTTGTGCGGGACGGGGCCCTCGGCGGCCCGGTGGTGCTCGTCGGAGGTGATCTGCGCGGCCACCATGTCGGCGGCCACCTCGGCCGCGAGGTCGTGGATTCCCTCTCCGGCCTCATGGGCCGCCTTCTTCACCTCCATGGCGATGCCGACGGACGTCTTGACGACGCCACGGACCAGCGGCTTGAGGAGCCGCTTGGCCAGCGGCGCGACGATGAGGCCGATCAGGAAGGGCGGTACTACGGGCGGCATGATGCTCCAACCTCTCTACGCAGACGGATGACAGGGGACCCCGGGGGCACTGCGAACTCCGGAGCACACACAACAGGGCGGACGGAAGCACCCATGTCCGAAATTCTTCGTTCCCGTGCCGGATTCCCTGCTGGGCCGAAAATTCCTCTGGGGTCCACCGCCCGCTCTCTGGCCACCGTAGTCGAGCCAGGTCCACCGAGAGCAAACGTCCTTGGCGGAATTCACCCGTGCGAGTGCTTTAAATCCAATCCGCCTCCACGGGTTGGAATATGCATACTCACCAAATAAGCCAATTATCCTATTTAACTATCAGGTCCCGTCCTGGGCCCCTCGTTCCACCCGTCGGCGCAGCACGGGGAACGGCAGCCCGCCACCACCCAGCACGGCCTCGTGGAAGGTCCGCACCTCGAAACCGGCCCCCTTCTCGGCCTCCGCCCGGGCCCGCAACCGAACGAACTCCAGGTAGCCCGCACGGTAGGACAGCGCCTGCCCGGGCAGGTCCGTCGAGTACCGCAGCAGGTCCGAGGCGATCTGGCCGTCCGCCTCGGTGGAGTTGGCACGCATGAAGTCCCGGGCCTGCTCCAGGCTCATCGTCCCGAGGTTGAGCCCGGTGTCCACGACGAGGCGCTGCGCGGTGAATCGCTCCTGCGCAAGGCGCCCGTAGGCGTCCCAGGGGTCGTCGTAGAGGCCCATCTCCCAGCCGAGGCCCGCCGCGTACTCGGCCCAGCCCTCGTTGAAGGCGCCGAACTCGGCCACCTCACGACGCAGTTGCGGCAGCACGCGGTTCTCGGCCTGCCGGGCGAGGTGGAAGTGGTGCCCGGGGGCCAGCTCGTGGTGGATCAGGGAGGCCGCGCCGATCAGCGAGCGCCCTTCCAGACCGGAACCGTTGTAGCGGTAGCGCCCGATCGGGGCGGCCGGAGTGGGCAGCTCGTAGTACCCGAAGGTCATCCCCGCCTCCAGCGCCGGATCCAGCCGCGCCAGTCCGTACGGCGCGGCCGGCAGCACCGCGAACCAGCGCGGCAGCAGCGGGGCGAGCCGGTCGAGGTAGCCGCGATAGCGGGCCTCGACCTCCTCGGGAGTCCGCGCGTAGAGCCGGGGCTCGGTGCGCAGCCGCTCGTGGAACTCCCCCTCCGGGCCGTGGAATCCGAGGGCGACGCGGGCCTCCCGCATCCGCTCGGCGAGCTCCCGGCACTGCTCCCGGCCGAGCTCGTGGAGCCGCTCGGGCGGCGTGTCGCCCCCGCTGTGGATCCGGACGAACTCCCGGTACGCCTCCTCACCGCCTTCATGCCGGGCCCAGCCGACGGCCCGCGGCGCCTCGCGCTGGTAGTCCGGGTCGTCGAGGACGGCGAGCGGGCCGTCGAAGGCCGGCAGCAACTCGGCTTCCACCAGCCGCCGCACGCCGCTCCGGACCCGTCCGCGCTCGGCCGGCCCCAACTCACCGAGCCGGGCCTCGTCCACCTCCACGCGCTCCGCCACCGACGCCCGCAGGCCCGCGAGGGTGGCGCGCACCCCGGGCAGGGCCGGAGCGGGCACCCGGAAGCCGCGCGCGGCCTGCCCCGCCGCCTTGTCACCGATCGAGCCGACCACCCGGGCCAGCTCGCGCACCAGCACCAAGTACCGTTCGGCGTCCGCTGGTTCGCCGAACCGGTGGCTCCGCAGGACCGCGTCGACGTACTGCGACAGCGGGAACAGCCGGTACGGCGTGGCCGCGGGCGTCAGCCAGTAGCAGCGGTGGGTGCGCACCTCCTGCTCGGCCAACCCCGCGAGGAATCCGACGGTGTCGGCATCGGTACCGGACAGCTCCGCGCCGTCGAGCGTCCGCGCCCGGGCCAGCACCTCCTCGGCGAACCGCGCCCGTTCCTCGGCCTCGGCGGGCGACGCTCCGGGGAGCGTCTCGACCGGGAGCCCCTGGCGGACTCTCAGCAGTGGATCGCGCTCCAGCAGGAACTCCCAGTAGCGGTCCGCCAGATGGCTCGTCGCCCGGCCCGGCTCGTTCGTCCTCGCGCTCATGCGGCCAGTGTGGCGGTGCCGGGCCTGCCGCCCTGCCCGGTCGCCCGAAACAGCGGCCTCGGTATCCCCCGAACGGATGAGGCGGCGGGTTTCGCCCCCGCCCCGTGCGGAAGGCGACCGCATCAACCGGAGCCCCGGGATGTCACCGTGCGCACGGATGTTCTGATGAGCTTACTTGTCCCCGGTCGGCGCGCCGGGAGGGTCGGCTGTGCGTGCGCCGCATCCGGTTTCCGGGATCGCGGCGCCCTCACCCCCCGGACCGCCCGACGTAGCGTGCTCGGCGACCCCTGCGCCTCCGGCCGCCGCCACACCGCCCCGGAGGTCCTGATCGCGCCCGAGCGGAGCACCGTCGCATGACCGTCACCCAGGACAAGCCCCTGCACCACCACACCGGCGCGGGGTTACCCGCCCCGTTCGCCGTCGCGGGGACCGGGGTGCACCTGCCCCCGACCGTCGTCACCAACGAGCAGCTGACCCGCTCCCTCGACACCAGCGACGCATGGATCACCAGCCGCACCGGTATCCGTGAACGCCGCCGCCTGGCCCCGGACCTGGCCACCTCCGACATGTGCGTCGACGCCGCGCACCAGGCCCTGGACGCGGCGGGCACCGCCCCCGCCCAGTTGGACGCGGTGATCGTCGCCACCTACACCTGGGACCAGCCCCTGCCCTCCACCGCGCTGATCGTCAAGGACGCCCTGGGCGCCCACCGAGCCCTGTCCCTGGACGTCACCCAGGCGGCCTGCGCCTCCGGCGTCCAGGCCGTACTGATCGCCGCCCACCTCCTCCAGAACCCTTCCATCACCACCATCCTGGTCCTCGCCGCCGACTGCGCCTCCAGGATCACCGACCCCACGGACCGCACCACCGGCGTCTTCTTCGGCGACGCCGCGGCCGCCGTCGTGCTCACCCGCTCCGAGACCGCGGGCGCGGGCCTGCTCTCCTACGACCTGGGCTCCCAGCTCTCCTACGACGTCCAGGTCCCGGCCGGCGGCTCCCGGCTGCCCACCAGCGCATCCACCCTGGCCGCCGGCGCCCACTACCTGCGCATGGACGGCCGCTCCGTCTGGAACACCGCCACCACCCGCCTGCCCGAGAGCATCACCAGCGCCGCCCGGCAGGCCGGCGTGCCGCTCGACGAGATCCGGCACTTCTTCCTGCACCAGGCCAACCTGAACCTCCTCACCGAAACCGTGAAGGCCATGGGCGTCCCTCAGGACCGCGTCCCCGTCACCGTCGACCGGCTCGGCAACACCGGATCGGCCGGCCTGTTCACCGCACTCCACTCCACCGTCGCCGCGGGCGGCCTGCGACCGGGCGACACCTACGTCCTGTCCGGGATCGGCGCGGGCTTCCAGTGGGGCACCCTCTGCCTCCGGCACGCCTGACCCCGACCACCGCGCCACATTCGAACACTCTTACCGGGCAAGCGAGTTGACTCGCCAGTGGCAGAACTCGGTGGCACCATGACGGCCATGCCCCGTCGTACCCCGCCGCCCGTCCGGACGGCCGCCGCCACCGTCCTGGCCGCCGCACTGACCGTCACGGTGGCCGGCTGCGGGGGCGCGGCCCGTCCCTCGACGAGCACCCCGCTCGTCGAACACGGGACCGTCCGGATCGCCGCGTCCAGCGAGACGCCGAGCTTCGACCCGTACACGGCCTTCGGCGCCGCCCAGGCCCGCTACGCCTACGACTCGCTGGTCAACGTCTCCGCCGACGCCACCCTGGTCTCCGGCCTGGCCTCCTCCTGGCAGGCCACCACCACCACGGCCGTCTTCACCCTCCGCCCGGGGATCACCTGCTCCGACGGCACCCCCCTCACCGCCACGGCCGTCGCCCGCGCACTCACCTACGCCGGAGACCCGGCCAACCAGCTCGCCGGCGCCCAGACCGTCCTGCCCAGCGTCCCGTACACCGCGAGCGCCGACGACGCGACCGGCACCGTGACGGCGACCACCCCCACCCCCTTCCCGTTCCTCACCCGTACCCTCGGGCTGCTGCCGATCGTCTGCCCCGCCGGCCTCGACCGGCCCCGGACGCTGGACCGCTCCACCCGGGGCACCGGACCGTACGTGCTGACCCACTACACCCCGGGCGGGCCGTACGAGTTCACCGTCCGCGAGGGCTACACCTGGGGCCCGGCCGGCGCGACCACCGCGGAGCCCGGCCTGCCGGCCCGCCTCGTCATCTCGGTGGTGCCCCAGGCCTCCACCACCGCGAACCTGCTGCTCACCGGGGGCGTCGACATCGCGGACGTGAACGGGCCGGACCGCACCCGGCTCACCGGCCACGGCCTGTCCACCACCGACGTGGCGACCGTCGTCGGGATGACCTTCTTCAACCAGCGCCCCGGCCGGCCGCTGGCCGAACCGGCCCTGCGCCGGGCCCTGGTGTCCACGCTCGACCGCCAGGGCCTCGCCAACGTCGCCGTCGGCGGCACCGGCACGCCCGCCACCGACTTCGGCGCCGAGGGCGCCGTCTGCCACGCCGACCTCGCCGCCGCCAACCTGCCCGCGCAGGACGCCACCGAGGCACTGCGCGCCGCCGGCTGGACCCGTGGCCCGGACGGCCGGCTGACCAAGGACGGCAAGCCGCTCCGGCTGCGCCTGATCACCAGCCCCGACCTCGGCCCCACGCTGTCACCCGTCGCCGAACTGATGGCCCGGACCTGGACGGTGCTGGGCGCGGACGTCAAGCTGGTCACCGAGAGCCTGCCCGCACTCGTCAACGCCATGTACCAGACCGGGGACTTCGACGTCGTGGTCGGCACCTCCCCCGGCTTCGCCCTGCCCGTCGGCTTCATCCCCTTCTTCTCCGGCCCGCCCCCCGCCCAGGGCCTCAACTTCGCGGGCGTGGCCAACCCCGAATACGACGCCCTGGTCGCCCAGGCCCTTCGGGAACCGGACACCGAAGGCTGCGCCACCTGGAACCGAGCCGCCGCCGCCCTCTTCCGATCGGCCGACGCCCTGCCGATCGCCGACGGCCGGAGCACCGTGTACGGGCGCAGCACCACCTTCGCCACCACCTTCGGCGGTCAGCTCGTCCCCACCAGCATCCGCCTGCACCGATGACCGGGGGAACCCGCGTGACCGTACCCCGCCGTTCGCCGCCTCTGCCGCATCTGCCGCGTCTGCCGCGGCACCTCATGCCCCGCCTCCTGCGGCACCCGTGGACGGCGTTCCTCGGCCGGCGCACCGCCCGGCTGCTCCTCTCGCTCGGGGTCGTGCTCACCGCATCGTTCGCGATGATCCGTCTGGTGCCCGGAGACCCGGTCCGCGCGGCGCTCGGCGTCGACGCCTCCCCCGCCCTGGTGGCCGCACGCCGGCACCAACTCGGGCTCGACGAACCCTTCCTGGCCCAGTACCGGCACTATGTCGACGGCCTCGTGCACGGCGACCTCGGCACCTCGCTGGTCACCTCGACACCGGTCGCGGAGCTCGTCCGCACCCGGCTGCCGGCCACCCTGGAGATCGCCGGCCTGGCCTTCCTCGTCACCCTCGCCGTCGCCCTGCCCGGCGGCCTGCTCGCCGCCGTCCGCACCCGGGACGGCCGGCACCCGCGCAGCGAACTGGCGTTCACCACGCTCACCGCCGGCCTGGCCGGGATCCCCGACTTCGTCCTGGCCGCCGGGCTCACCGCGCTGCTGGCCGTCGGCCTCCAACTGCTGCCGGTGGCCGGCACGGCGGGCGCCGGGTCCTTCGTCCTGCCGGTCCTCGCGCTCTCCGTGGCGCCCACCGCCGTCCTGGTGCGCATCGTCCGGGTGGAGGCGCTGAAGGTGCTGTCCGAGGACTACCTGCGCACCGCCCGCGGAAAGCGGCTGTCACCGCTACGCCGTTACCTACGGCACGCGGCGCCGAACATGGCCACCGCCGCGCTCACCGTCGCCGGAGGCCTGCTGCCCGCCCTGATCGCCGGCACCGTGCTGGTGGAGAAGGTCTTCGCCTGGCCCGGCATCGGTTCGGCCCTGGCGCAGTCCGTGAGCTCGCAGGACTACCCGGTGATCCAGGCGATGGTCCTGATCCTCGGCACGACCGTCCTGCTCGCCGCGCTCCTGGTCGACGTGCTGCTGGCGCTGCTCGACCCGCGCTCGACGATCCGGGAGAGCTGAGGTGCCGATGCCCCTTCCCACCAGGTACCTCCGCTCGCCCATGGCCTGGGCCGCCACCGCCATGCTGGCCTCTCTGATCGTGCTCGCGCTGGCGGGCCCGCTCGTCTGGGGCGCGGCGGCCGACCTGCCCGACCCCTCGGCGGTGCTCCAAGGCCCCTCCACTGCCCACCCCTTCGGCACCGACAACCTCGGACGGGACCTGCTCGCCCGGGTCCTGACCGCCACCCGGCCCTCCCTGCTGCTCGCGCTGGCCGCGACCGCGATCGGCGCGAGCACGGGCATCCTCCTCGGCGCGTCCACCGCCGTCGTCGGCCCCCGCGCCCGCCGCCTGCTCGCGGCACTGATCAACCTCCTGCTCGCCTTCCCCGCGCTCCTGGTCGCGCTCTTCCTCGCGGTCGTGTTCGGCGCGGGCGCGGCCGGGGCGATGCTCGCCCTCGCCGTCGCCGGTGTACCCGGCTTCGCCCGGCTCGCCCAGACCCTCGCCGCCGCCGTCGCGGGCACCGACCACCTGGCCTCCGCCCGGGTCCTCGGCCTGCGCCGGCACCGGCTGCTGTGGCGGCACGTCCTGCCCAACATCGCCGAACCGCTGCTGCTGAGCGCGACCACGGCGGCGGGCACCTCCCTGGTCGCGCTCTCCGGGCTGAGCTTCCTCGGCCTGGGCGTCCAACCGCCCGGCTACGACTGGGGGCAACTGCTCAACCAGGGGCTCGACCGGATCTACGCACAGCCGCTGCCCGCCCTCGCCCCCGGCCTGGCCATCCTCTACGCGGCGGTGACGTTCCAACTGCTCGGCGAGGTCCTGGCCGGAGGCGCCGCCCGGCGCAACCCGGCGGACCGTGCGGACCGTACGCCCCGGCGACGGATTGCGCCGAGTGCACCGAGTGGGCCGAGTGGGCCGAGTGCGCCGAGCGGGCCGAGCGGGCCCGCCGAGGACGGCCTCGTCCTCCAGGTCGAGGAGCTGAGCGTCGAACTCCCCACCCCGGACGGCGTGATCCGGCCGGTCCGCGGCGTGAGCCTCTCCCTGCGGCCGGGCGAGATCGTCGGACTCGTCGGCGAGTCCGGCTCCGGCAAGTCGCTCACCGCGCTCGCGATCGCCGACCTGCTCCCCGAACGCGCCCGGGTCTCCCCCCGCACCCTCCGGCTGCTCGGCGCCGACCTGAACGCCATGACGCCGAAGCAGCGCGACCAGCACCTCGCGACCGGCCTGGCGATGGTCTTCCAGAACCCGGCCACGGCACTCAACCCGTCACTCCGGATCGCCACCCAGCTCACCGAGGCACCCCGCACCCATCTCGGCACGAGCCGCACCCAGGCCCTGCGCGATGCCGCGGACGCCCTGCAACGGGTGGCCCTGCCCCCCGCCCTGCTACGGTCACGCCCCCACCAGCTCTCCGGCGGCCAGCGCCAGCGCGTGATGATCGCCGCCGGCCTGATGATGCGGCCCGGCCTGATCATCGCCGACGAACCGACGACCGCCCTCGACACCACCGTGCAGCGGCAGATCACCGAACTGCTCTCCGACCTGCGGCGGGACACCTCCGCCGCCGTCCTGTTCATCAGCCACGACATCGCGCTCGTGAGCGGATTCTGCGAACGCGTCCTGGTGATGTACGCGGGCTCCGTCGTCGAAACCCTCCCCGCCGACCGGCTCGCCACCGCCGCCCGGCACCCCTACACCCGGGCCCTGGTCGCCTCGGTACCGGACCTCACCGCGGACCGCGACCGGCCGCTGCCCACCGTGGCGGGCGCGCCGCCCGACCCGATCGCACCCGCCCCGGGCTGCCCGTTCGAGCCCCGCTGCCCGTACCGGCAGGACCGCTGCGCCCGGGAGGCTCCGCAGCTGGACGACGTCGACGCGCTCCAGCGGGTCGCCTGCTGGTACCCCCCGCCGGCGGCGGCAGAGACGGACCGGGCGACGGAACCTACGGAACATCAGGTGGAGGCGGACCCGTCATGACCAGCCTGCGGCTCTGCGACCTCACCGTCCGCCACCACGGCCCGCGCGGCCCCGTCACCGCCGTGGACCGCGTCTCACTGGAGGTCCCGGCCGGCACCACGCTCGGGCTCGTCGGCGAGTCCGGCTCGGGGAAGTCGACCCTGGCCCGCGCGATCGTCGGACTCGCCCCCGTGCACGGGGGCCGGGTCCTCGTCGACGGCCAGGACGTCCGGGTCCGTACCGTCCGTGCCCGGCGCCGGCTCGGCCGCCTGGTCCAGATCGTCCTCCAGGACCCGGACACCGCGCTCGACCCCCGGATGACCGTCCGCCAGACCCTCGTCGAGGCCGCCACCGTCTTCCAGTGGCTCGACCGGCACGCCCGTACCGAGCGCGTCGCCGAGCTGCTCGACCTCGTCGGACTGGACCCCCGGCTCGCCGGCCGCCTGCCCCGGCAGCTGTCCGGCGGCCAGCGCCAACGGGTCGCCGTCGCCCGCGCCCTGGCCGTCGGACCCGGACTCCTGATCGCCGACGAGATCACCTCGGCACTCGACGTCTCGGTACAGGCGTCCGTCCTCAACACGATCCGCGAACTCCGGCAACGGCTCGGCCTGTCCATGCTGTTCATCGGCCACAACCTGCCCGCGGTCTGCTACGTCTCCGATACGGTGGCGGTGATGCAGCGCGGCCGGATCGTCGAAACGGGCCCCACCGACGCCCTCCTGCGCGACCCGCAGCACCCCTACACGCGCGAGCTCCTCGCCGCCGTCCCCCGCCTGTCCGGCCCACCGCCCTCCCGGAGGTCCCGATGACCGTCGACCGACCCGACGCGGTGGTGGTCGGGGCCGGGGTGATCGGCACCGCCGTCGCCCTCGAACTCGCCCGCACCGGACGGCAGGTGGTCGTGGTGGACAAGGCCGGCGCGGCCGGCCACGGATCGACCGGCGCGTCCAGCGCGATCGTCCGGTTCAACTACTCCACCTTCGACGGCGTCGCCACGGCCTGGGAGTCCCTCCACCTGTGGGCGTCCTGGCCCGAGCACCTCGGGCTCACCACCGACCGCCGCCCGCTCGCGGCCTTCCGCCGCACCGGCGCCGTGCTGCTCGACGCGCCCTTCCCCGAACCCGCCGACACCGCGGCCCTGTTCGACCTGGCCGGCGTCCCGTACGAACGGTGGGACACCGCGACCCTGCGCGGGCGCCTGCCCGGGATCGACGCCGGGCGGTACTGGCCGCCGAAGCCCGTGGACGACGACGCCTTCTTCGACGGCCCGGCCGGTGAGCTCGGTGCCCTGTTCACCCCGGACGCCGGGTTCGTCGACGACCCGCAGCTCGCGGCCCAGAACCTCGCCGACGCGGCGGGCGAGCTGGGTGCGCGCTTCCTGTTCCACCGCACCGTGGTGGCCGTCGACCGGCACGCGGACCGCGTGGCAGGCCTCCATCTGGCCGACGGGGCCCGGATCGCCGCGCCGGTCGTGGTCAACGCCGCCGGCCCGTGGTCGGGAGGCCTCAACCGGCTGGCGGGTGTCGGCAGCGACTTCACCATCGGTGTACGCCCCCTGCGCGAGGAGGTCCACCAGATCGCCGCGCCCGACAGCTCCACCACCCGCCTCACCAGCGGCCCCACCGCCCGCCCCGGGCCGGTTCCGGTCGTCGCCGACCTCGACCTCGGCACCTACCTGCGCCCGGTTGCCGGGGGCCGCCTGCTCATCGGCGGCACCCAGCCGGCCTGCGACCCACCGGAGTGGATCGACGACCCGGACGAGGCCGACCCGCGCCCCACCGCCCACCGCTTCCGGACCCAGGTGACCCGCGCGGCCCGCCGCTTCCCCGGGATCACGGTCCCCAGCCGGCCCGTCGGCGTCGCGGGCGTGTACGACGTCGCCGACGACTGGACCCCGATCTACGACCGCACCGCCCTCGACGGCTACTACGTCGCCATGGGCACGAGCGGCAACCAGTTCAAGAACGCACCGCTGGTGGGCCGCTACCTCGCGACCCTGATCGACCTGGTCGAGGCCGGCCACGACCATGACGGCGACCCGGTCCGCTACCGCTGCGAGCACACCGGCAACGTCGTGGACCTGGGCGCGTTCTCCCGCCGCCGCCCCGTCCGGACCGGCTCCGCCCGCACGGTCATGGGCTGAGGGTGCGCAGTTCGCTCACCAGATCCGAGACCACCCCGACCACGAACCCGGGCTCCTCGGTCGGGAAGTCATGGCCGGTTCCCGTCGGCGTGTGCACCACCCGGGACGCGGTCGACGCCGCCAGGTAGCGGGTCCGGGCCCCGAGGTAGAAGCGCGCCATCCGCTCGGCCTCGGCGGCGTCCCCGGCGGCGGCCAGCACCGTCTCCCCGCCCGTGAGGTCGCGGGGTATGACCAGCACCAGCGGCAGGTCGCCGAGGTCCCCGTCGTAGACCACGGTCTCCCAGCCCACCTCCGCCAGGCCGACGGGCGAGAGCTCCGCGAAGATCGACGCGGCGGCGCAGTACTGGCCGGTCCGACTGTCCCGGCCCCGGCCCCGGCCCCGGTGAACACCGAACAGGTGCCGCACCGCCGTCAGCAGGAACTCCCGGCGCATGCCCGCGACCAGCCGATTGGGCGGCGCGAAGGCGATGACCTCCAGGGGCGTCGGATCCAGCAGCACGAGTCCGGCCACCACGTCCGGCCGCCGCCTGGCGGCATTCGCGACCAGCAGCCCGCCGAAGGAATGGCCGACGAACACGTACGGGGCCCGCTCCCCCGCCGCCTCCAGCGCGGCCACCAGCTCCTCCGCCTCGGCCGCCGTCGTCCTCGGGAAGGGCCCGACGTCACTCCAGCCCGAGCCGAACCGGTCGACCAGCACCGAGCGGCTCCGGGCCGCCATCATCGCGTGCAACTGCCCGAACTCCTCGCCCGGCGCGTGCCCGCCCGGCATCCAGACCACCGTCGGCCCATCCCCGGCAACCCCCTCGGCGAGGACGTGCATCCGGCGTCCGCCCACCCCGACCAGCCGCCCCGGCGCCCCGCCCGCCCCCGCGCCCCGGCCGACCAGCACCAGATGCCGCACCGCGCCGACCGCCAATACCACACCCACAGTCACCACTAAGCACCCGAGTGCCACCAGCCATCCCGCACCGCCCCCGACCAGCCCGACCCCCACACCCACCACCAGCACCGCGACCGGCACTCCCGCCCAGTCCCGGCTCAGCGACGCGAGCAGGGCATCCGCCACCCGTCCGTTCCGGCGCATCGGTCCTCCACGGCATCCGAGAGGCGACCTCTCCCCCTGTTCTTCCCCCATCCCCCCACTCCGACGCGCCCACACGAACACACATTCGACATGGCAGGCCCTGCCCGCCCTGCGCCCCACCCACCGCGCGCCCCGCCCCCGTGTCGCTGCCCATCGGAGAGGAGCCGGCCACCAGGCCACATCTCCACAAATGCAAAGAACCCCCATCCGGTTTCCCGGATGGGGGTTCTCTGTGAATGATTGTTCGGCGGCGTCCTACTCTCCCACAGGGTCCCCCCTGCAGTACCATCG
>NZ_JBWKER010000060.1:42007-52267 GCF_056435345.1 Kitasatospora sp. NPDC043950 | reverse complement strand
CCCCCCCCCCCCCCCCCCCCCCCCCCCCCCCCCCCCCCCCCCCCCCCCCCCCCCCCCCCCCCCCCCCCCCCCCCCCCCCCCCCCCCCGCCGCCGTCTCACCCCAGCCTCCGCAGCCCGGCGGGCGTGACCGCCAGGTCCACCGGGCGGTCGTGCGGTTCGGCCGGCACCTCGTCCAGCAGCTCGTGCTCGTAGAGCAGAACCGCCAGCACCGGCCGCGCGCCCGCCCGCCCCAGCCGGGCCAGCACCCGGTCGTAGCTGCCGCCGCCGCGGCCCAGCCGCAGCCCCCGCCGGTCCACCGCCAGGCCCGGCAGCAGCACCACGGAGGCCTCCGTGACCGCCTCCGGGCCGAGCCGAGGGCCGACCGGCTCCAGCAGCCCGCGTCCGGCCGGGGCCAGCTCCTGCGGGCCCCGGTAGGCGGCCCAGTCCAGGTCGTTGTCGGGCAGCAGTACCGGCAGCAGCACCCGCACCCCGCGCGCCCGCAGCGCGTCCAGCAACGGCCTGGTCCCGGGCTCGGCGCCCACCGACACGTACGCGGCCACGGTGGCGCCCGGCGCCGCCAGCTCCCCGGCGTGCCCGGCCAGCGCGAGCGCGGCCTCCGCGCGCCCCTCGGCGGAGAGCGCGCGGCGCCGGGTCAACAGCCGTGTCCTCAGATCGCTCTTCTCGTTGTGCATCGGATCCTCCGCAACTCTGTGCCGTCGAGCCGTGCCGCCGACCGGTCCCGCCGGCCGGCGCCATCGACGCGCAGAGCCTGACACGCGAAAGGGCGCCGCGATTGTCCACCCCGCTGCTGGTCCAGGCCCTGGCCGTGCTCAGCGCCCCCGCGCTGGCCGGCGCCACCGTGCTCGGGCTTCGGCTGCGCCGGGGCGGCGCCGAAGCCGCCGCCCGGCAGGAACGGCTGCGCGAGCGGATCGCCGAACTGGAGACCCGCTGCGCCGACCTGGAGCGCACCGCCTCCTGCGACCCGCTCACCGGCGTGTGGAACTACCGCCACCTGCAGCTCACCCTGGACCGCGAGATCGAGCGCGCCCGCCGCGCCGAGCGGACCGACCAGCCCGAAGGGCCGCGCCCGCTGGCCGTGCTGCTGCTGGAGATCACCGGCTTCGACGCGGTCGTCGCCGAGCACGGCCGCGGCCGCGCCGGCGCGGTGCTGCGCGACCTCGCCCAGCGGCTGGCGATGGAGATCCGCCGTGCCGACACCCTCGGCCGCTACAGCGGAGAGGAGTTCCTGGTGGTGCTGCCGGACACCGGCGCCGAGGGCGCCGCGCAGGTCGCCGAGCGCCTGGTCTGGTCGGTCCGCCGGCACCTGCTGCTCGACTGGTCCTCCGGCCCGCGTGAGTCCCGCCCGGCCCACGGCAACGGCCTCACCGCCGCCGTCGGCGTCGCCGTGCTGCCCGAGGACGGCACCCACGCCGCCGTGCTGCTGCGCGCCGCCGACCGCGCGCTCGCCGAGGCCAGGGCGGCCGGCGGCGACTGCTGGCGGGTCCGCCCGGGCCCCGGCGACCGGTCGGCGGCGCGGCCGGCCGCCCCGCCCGCCGCCGGTGCGCAGCCCAACGCGACTGCCGAGCGTGACCGTTCGGGAAAGCCGGGTAGTCTGTCGCCCTGTGCCGGCGGGGACCCCCTCGCCCAGCCGGTCAATTCCCATACGCCTGCCGCCGTGGCCGGGCCCCGCGACGTGCTGTCCTAGCCGTCGACCGCGCCCGGCCGGGCGAAAACGTGCCTGAGTAAGGTAAACGCATGACGACGACCAACTCCCGAATCCCGGTAACCAAGGCCGTGGTACCCGCGGCCGGACTGGGCACCCGCTTCCTCCCGGCAACCAAGGCCACTCCGAAGGAGATGCTGCCCGTCGTCGACAAGCCGGCCATCCAGTACGTCGTCGAGGAGGCCTCCTCCGCGGGGCTGTCCGACATACTGATGGTCACCGGCCGTAACAAGCGGGCCCTGGAGGACCACTTCGACCGCGCCTACGAGCTGGAGGAGCTGCTCGCCCGCAAGGGCGACGAGGACCGCCTGCGCCGGGTCCGCGAATCCGTCGAGCTGGCCAACATGCACTACGTCCGCCAGGGCGACCCGAAGGGCCTCGGCCACGCCGTCTCGGTCGCCGAGCAGCACGTGGCCGGCCAGCCCTTCGCCGTCCTCCTCGGCGACGACCTGATCGACCCGCGCGACCCGCTGCTCGCCCGCATGATCGAGGTCCAGCAGGAGCTCGGCGGCTCGGTCGTCGCCCTCATGGAGGTCGACCCCTCCCAGATCCACCTCTACGGCTGCGCCGCCGTCAAGGCGAACGGCTTCGGCGAGGACGTCTTCCAGGTGACCGACCTGGTCGAGAAGCCCGAGACGAACGAGGCCCCCTCGAACTACGCCGTCATCGGCCGCTACGTCCTCGACCCGCTGGTCTTCGACGTGCTGCGGGAGACCCCGCCCGGCCGCGGCGGCGAGATCCAGCTCACCGACGCCCTGCGCGAGCTGACCACCCGCGAGCCGGAGGCCGGCGGCCAGGTCCACGGCGTGCTCTTCAAGGGCCGCCGCTACGACACCGGCGACCGCGCGGACTACCTGCGCGCTATCGTCCGACTGGCCTCCGAGCGCGAGGACCTCGGCCCGGAGTTCCGCTCCTGGCTGCGCGAGTTCGTCGCCTCCGAGCTGCAGGACTGACACGACGACAGAGAGCGAGCCGCCGATGACCGGGTCCACCCAACACACCACCGGATCCGCCGCAGCCTGCTGCGACGGAACCACGGACCCGGCACCGGCGGCCCCCCGCCTCTGGACGGTGGACGAACACCTCTCCGACGTCCTGGCCGCGGTCGGCCCGCTGCCCGCCATCGAGCTGCAACTGCTCGACGCCCAGGGCTGCCGGCTCGACGAGGACGTCCTCGCCGACGGTGACCTGCCGCCCTTCGACAACAGCTCGATGGACGGCTACGCCGTGCGCACCGCCGACACCGCCGGCGCCACCGACCCGTACCCCTCGGTGCTCGCCGTCGTCGGCGACATCGCGGCCGGTGCGGGCGAACTGCCCCGGGTCGGGCCCGGCCAGGCCGCCCGGATCATGACCGGCGCCCCCGTCCCGCCCGGCGCCCAGGCCGTCGCCCCGGTCGAGTGGACCGACGGCGGCACCGGCACCGGGGTGCCCGCCGACGCGATGACCGCGCCCGTCGAGGACGAGGAGGTCCGCGTCCTGCGCCCGGTCGCCGAGGGCGCCCACATCCGCCACCGCGGCAGCGACGTCGCGGCCGGCACCAAGGTCCTGGGGGCCGGCACCCGGCTCGGCCCCACCCAGCTCGGCCTGCTCGCCGCGATCGGCCGCGCCACCGTCAGGGTCCGCCCGCGCCCCCGGGTCGTAGTGCTGTCCACCGGCAGCGAGCTGGTCCAGCCCGGCGAGCCGGTCGGCCCCGGGCAGATCTCCGACTCCAACAGCTTCACCCTCACCGCGGCCGCCCAGGACGCCGGCGCCATCGCCTACCGGGTCGGCGCCGTCCCGGACCAGGCCGACCGGCTGCGCGCCGTCCTGGAGGACCAGCTCGGCCGGGCGGACCTGATCGTCACCAGCGGCGGGGTCAGCGTCGGCGCGTACGACGTGGTCAAGGAGGTCTTCGAGTCCTACGGCGGCGTCGACTTCCGCAGGCTGCGGATGCAGCCCGGCAAGCCGCAGGGCTTCGGCCGGATCGGCGGCCCGGCCGGCGTGCCGCTGCTCGCCCTGCCCGGCAACCCGGTCAGCGCCTACATCTCCTTCGAGCTGTTCGTCCGCCCGGTCATCCGCACCATGCTCGGCGCCGCCGACGTCCACCGCCCGGTGGTCCGCGCGCTCTGCCCGGCGGCGCTGCGCTCCCCGGCCGGCCGCCAGCAGTTCCTGCGCGGCCGCTACTCGGCGGCGGACGGCACCGTCGAGCCGGTGGGCGGCGCCGAGTCGCACCTGATGGGCGCCCTGGCCCGGGCGAACTGCCTGATCACCGTCCCCGAGGCCGTCACCGCCCTGCCCGCCGGCAGCGAGGTCGACGTGGTCCTGCTCGGTTCCTAGGACATGTCTCGCGGACCAGGCCCCTCCCACGGGGTGGGGCGGGGGAGCTGTACGGTAGCGCGGTATTCGACCTGCGTGCCCCTGGAGCCACCCGTGACGACACCTCCCCCCGGCGACCGCCTCACCCACGTCGACGACCAGGGCGCGGCCCGGATGGTCGACGTCTCCGAGAAGGCCACCACCGCGCGCACCGCCGTCGCGGCCGGCCGGGTCCGGGTCTCCCCGAAGGTGGTCGAGCTGCTGCGCGGCGAGGGCGTGCCCAAGGGCGACGCCCTCGCGGTGGCCCGGATCGCCGGGATCATGGGCGCCAAGAAGACCCCCGACCTGATCCCGCTCTGCCACCCCATCGCCGTCTCCGGCGTCACGGTGGACCTCACGGTCGCGGACGACGCCGTCGAGATCACCGCCACCGTGAGGACCGCCGACCGCACCGGCGTCGAGATGGAGGCGCTGACCGCCGTCGCGGTGGCCGGCCTCACCGTCATCGACATGGTCAAGGCCGTGGACAAGGGCGCCGCCATCGAGTCCGTCCGGGTGCTCAGCAAGACCGGCGGCAAGAGCGGCGACTGGTTCGCGCCGGAGGCGGGCGAGTGAACGGGCGGAGCGAGCTCACCACCGAGGGGTCCGGGCGGATGAGGGCCCTTGCGGTCACCGTGTCCAACCGGGCCTCGGCCGGCGTCTACGAGGACAGGGGCGGCCCGCTGCTGGTGGCCGGCCTGACCGCGATGGGCTTCACCGCCGACGGCCCCCGGGTCGTCCCGGACGGCGAGCCGGTGGAGGCCGTCCTGCGCGAGGCCGTCGCGGCCGGCTACGACGTCGTGCTCACCACCGGCGGTACCGGCATCTCGCCGATGGACCTCACCCCGGAGATGACCGCCCGGGTGATCGACCGGCAGGTCCCCGGCATCGCCGAGTCCATCCGCGCGTACGGCCGGGAGAAGGTGCCGACCTCGGCGCTCTCCCGCGGGCTGGCCGGGCTCGCCGGACGTACCCTGATCGTCAACCTGCCGGGCTCGACCGGCGGCGTCAAGGACGGCCTGGCCGTCCTCGAACCGCTGCTCGTCCACGCCGTCGACCAGCTCGGCGGCGGGGACCACCCCCGGCCGGACGCACCAGCTTCCGGGAGAACGCACTGAACGCCGGTTGGCCGGTAGAACTCCACGAGGGGGAGGTCGCGCTGCGCCCGATCCGGGCCCGCGACCAGCGCGAGTGGCAGGAGGTCAGCCTCCGCAACCGGGACTGGCTGCGCCGCTGGGAGGCGACCGTCCCGCCCGGTCCGGCCGGGCAGGCCGCCGGGCCGCGCCCGACGTTCCGGCAGATGGTGCGCTTCCTGCGCGGTGAGGGCTCGGCCGGGCGGATGCTGCCCTTCGTCGTGCTCTACAAGGGCCAGCTGGTCGGCCAGCTGACCGTGGGCGGCATCACCTGGGGCTCGATGTGCTCGGCGAACGTCGGGTACTGGATCGACGAGGCGGTGGCCGGCCGGGGCATCATGCCGACGGCCGTGGCGCTTTCCGTCAACCACTGCTTCCGCACCCTCGGCCTGCACCGGATCGAGGTCTGCATCCGTCCGGAGAACGGCCCGAGCCGCCGGGTGGTGGAAAAGCTCGGCTTCCGCTCGGAGGGAATCCGCCCGCGCTATCTCCACATCGACGGCGCCTGGCAGGACCACCTGGTGTACGCGCTGACCGCCGAGGAGGTGCCGGAGGGGATGCTGGAACGCTGGCGGTCGATCAGTTCAGGTCACGAGTCAAGTAATTGAATATATGTTCGAAACAAATATCGATATGGCATCGTCGCGACGGCGGACTGGCACAAATACCGGCAAAATAGTCGGAGAATCAGCTTGATCACACGACACGCCGAGCCAAATTGCTGCCAGGCCTTCCCGGCGCCCGTACGGTGTGGATCGTGAGCAGTAGCGGCCTTATCTACGCCGTCATCGTAGGGGCCTGGGCCGCCTATCTGGTGCCGATGTGGCTCCGCAGGCAGGACGAACTCAACGAGGCGCGCCCGACGGAGCGCTTCAGCACCGCCATCCGCCTGCTGGCCGGGCGTTCGGGGCTGGAGCGGCGGGCAGCCCGGGCCCTGGGCGACGAACCGCGTGACGACGAGCACAGCAGCGACGGCCCTCCCGGACGGGACGGGGCCGCCTCCGGCGACCCCGCGGCGGACTCCGCGCCGCCCGCCGTGGGGCCCGAGTCCCCGCCCTCCGTCGAGCCTCCGCCCGCGCCGGTGCCCGCGTCCGCGTCCGCGTCCTCGCCCGCATCCTCGTCCTCGCCCGAGCGGGGCGCCCGGGGAGAGCGTCCGGGCTCCGCGCCGCACGGCGGGGCGCAGCGCCGGGCCCGGCTGCTGGCCCGCCGGCGTCGGATGGTCACCGCCCTCTTCCTGGCCTTCGCGCTCGGCGCCGTGGTCGCGGCGGTGGCCGGACTGGCCTTCCTCTGGGTCCCGGCCGTCCCGGCGATCCTCCTCACCCTGTACATCGGCCACCTGCGCAAGCTGGAGCGCCAGCGCTACGAGGTGAAGCTCGACCGCGCCCGGGCCGCCCAGGCGGCCGAGCGGCTGCGCAAGCGCGAGCAGCAGCGCGCCGCGGCCCGGAGCGTCCCGGCCGAGGCCGTTGACACCCAGGCTCACACCCAGGTCCACACCCAGGCCCACGTCCGGGCCCAGGCCCCGGTTCGTGCCCAGGCCCCGGCCGCCGAGGGGCGGGCCGGGCGCCGCCCGCACCTGCGGCTGGCCGCCGACCCCGGCGAGGCCGCCGTCTCCGCGCCGTCCGCCTCCGCGGTGGCCGAGGCGACCGAGCACGAGGAGTGGGTCGACGGCATGCGCGAGCGCGGCGCGGCCGGCCCGGACTCCTGGGAGCCGGTGCCCGTCCCGCTGCCGACGTACGTCACGGCGCCGGTCGCCCCCCGGGTCTCCCGCGGTCTCGACCTGACGGCCCCCGGCACCTGGACCGCGGGCCGCCCCGCCGAGTCCGCCCGCAACACCCCGCTGTTCGACCAGTACGCCGAACCGTCGGCCCCAGAGGCCCGCCCCCGCGCCGCCAACGAGTGACCTCCCCGGCCCCCGGACCAGCGCCGCATCGCCGGGGGTGGTCACGGACTCCCTCCGGAAGGTGCTAGAGTTTCTTCTCGTTGGGGCTGTGGCGCAGTCCGGTAGCGCACCTCGTTCGCATCGAGGGGGTCAGGGGTTCGAATCCCCTCAGCTCCACCCAACGACTGTTCACGAGTCTGATTCGTGAGTGGTCACGAGATCCCGCTCGACCGATTCGGTCGGGCGGGATTTCTGCTTTGGGCGGGTCTGTTCGAGGCGGCGTGCGATGGCGATGGGGCTTCGTGACGTAGATCACGCGACTGCGCGGGCTTTCTCGGGGCCGGCTGAGCTGTTGCGGTCGTGCGGAAGCCGCCGTCGAGCGGCGGGCCAACGGCTTTGTGGGGTAGGCCACTTCGGGGTGTCTGCGAGTTGTTCGTCAGCTGTGCGGCGGGGGCAGGCCGTTGAAGTCTGCGGGGGCGGGCGTGAGGCCGTCGTGGTCCTCGATGCTGTTCGCCGCTGTCAGCCCGGGGCTGCTGGTGCGGAGCCGGTCCTGGACGGTCAACAGGTTGATCATGAAGACCGTCAGGGCGAGCAGGACCGCTTGGGCGACGCGTCCGCCGGTACTGGAGAAGATCCGTGTCCCGCGGACAGGGCCGGGCAGGCCCCGGAAGACGCCCGACAGCGTGGCCGCCGACAAGGCCTACAGCAGCGGCCCGTGCCGCGCCTGCCTGCGCAGGCGCGGCATCCGGCACACGATCCCGGAGAAGGCGGACGGTCAGGCCGCCCGCCTGCGCAAAGGCTCACGCGGCGGGTGCCCACCGGCCTTCGACGAGAAGCGGTACAAGAAGCGCAACACCGTCGAACGGGCCATCAACAAGCTCAAGCACGCCCGAGCGGTCGCAACCCGATACGACAAGCGCGGATACGTCTACCTCGGCACCGTCACCGCAGCCGCTCTCGTCATCTGGCTCCGCGCATGATCGCCCGGACAGCTCCGCCTGGTACTCCAGCGAGAGTTCTCCATTGGGCCCCGCTCACCAAGCCACGGGCAGTGACCGCATCCCGTAGATGAACGACTCGGTACGGAACTCGCGCTCGCCGGTCAGCCGCAGCCCCGGCAGCCGGCGGAACAGCGTCTCCAGGGCGATCTGGAGTTCGGCGCGGGCCAGCGGCTGGCCCAGGCACTGGTGTACGCCGAAGCCGAACGCCAGGTGCCGCCGGGCGTCCCGGTCCAGGTCCAGCTCGTCCGTCGCCCGATGGCCGGTGCCGCCGAACACCGCCTCGTCCCGGTTGGCGGTGGAGAGCATCGCCATCACGCCCTCCCCGGCCCGGACGGTGACGCCGCCCAGCTCCACGTCCTCCAGTGCCACCCGGGGCAGGCCGGTGTGCACGATGGTCAGCAGTCGCAACAGCTCCTCCACCGCGCCCGGCAGGGTGGCCGGGTCGGCCAGGCCGGGGACCTGCTCGGGGTGCTCCAGCAGCAGCGCGGTCGACAGCGAGATCATGTTCGCGGTCGTCTCGTGCCCGGCGACCAGCAGCAGCACGCCCATGCCGGCCACGTCGTCCGGGGTCAGGTCGTCCCGCGCCGCGAGTCGGCTGAGGGCATCGTCCTCCGGTTGTGCGCGCTTGCGGGCCGTCAGGTCGCGAAGGTAGTCCCGGACCTCCTCCTGGGCCTCCCGGAGCTGCTCCACGGTGCTCTCCCGGCTGAGCATCGTGCGGCTCAGGTTCTGGAAGCGGTCGTGGTCCTCGTACGGCACGCCGAGCAGCAGGCAGATCACCAGCGAGGGCACCGGCAGCGCGAAGTCGGTGACCAGGTCGGCCGTGGTCCGGCCCGCGGTCATCCGGTCCAGTGCCTCGTCCACGATCCGCTGGATCTCCGGGCGCAGCGCCTCCACCCGCTTGACCAGGAATTCCCCGGTGATCATGCGGCGCTGGCGGGCGTGCTCGGGGTCGTCCAGCCGCAGGAAGTCCGGATTGTCGGTGATCAGCTCGCGAGCGCCGGCGACCAGCAGCGGGAAGGCCGGGTGGCGGATGTCGGCACTGAACCGGCGGTCGGACAGCACGGTGCGGACCTCGGCGAAGCCGGTGACCAGCCAGCAGAGGTCGCCGTCGGGCAGCTCGGCTCTGGTCACCGGCCCGGTGGCGGCGGCCTCGGAGTACGCGGGCGGCGGGCCGAACGGGCAGCCACCGGAGTGCCGGGCCGGCAGCGGGAGGACGGGGGTGGTGGATGCGGTGGTCAAGGCGGGGGTCTCCTCACGTCGCGGGTGTTCTCGTGGGGTTCGGGGCCCGGGAAGGTTCCCGGCGCGGCCTGCGGGGCCGGCGGCGGGGGTCCGTCAGGCCCCGGTCCGCGCGGGCTCGTCCCCGGTGACGGTGATCGCCCGGCCCGGGCAGAGCTCGGAGGCGAGTCTGACGTCGTCGAACTGCTCGGGCAGCAGGACGGTCTGACGGAGTCTCACGAGACTGTCCCGGTCGTCCTGGTCGAAGACCGCGGGGGCGTTCATCACGCACATGCCGGAGCTACAGCAACGGTCCCGGTCGACGCTCACCTGCATGTCGGGCACCTTTCGCCAGGGCGGCGCCGGCTGCCCGGCGGCCGCCTCTCGTTGTCACGGTCAACCTAGCCGTCGCTGGTCCGTTCACGGAGGGGTACGGTGGCCGGATCGAGAATGGCTGACTCGGCCCCTGTGTGTGAACCCCCATTGCGGCGCAATGCGTTTCAACCGGCGGTACTTCGCCGGACGGGTCGGCGGACCAGGCCGCGCGGACGGCCTCACAAGAGCCTTCGGCGGTGGCCAACTCCCGTGCGGAGGCCACCGTGTCGGCCTCGGCGGCGCTCTTGTCCGGCCGGTAGTGCACCACCCGGGCGAACCGCAGGGCCAGCCCGGCGGGGTAGCGGGGGCCGCGCTGGAGGCCGTCGAAGGCGATCTCGACGACCAGTTCCGGCCGGACCGGCACCGTCCGGGCGTCCCGCCCGGTCTCCCGGGCGAGCAACTCGGCGGTCTGCCAGGCGAGCGTCCGCTCGGTCAGCCCCTTGAAGGTCTTGCCGAGCGTCACCCACGGGCCGAGTCCCGGCTCGGCGGGCGGCCGGGGGGGCGGGGGGGGCCGCTGACAGTCCCGAGCGGAAGGCGGGGGCGTACGGGGGGGGGGGGGGGAAAAAAAGCGGCTCCTGCCGCACGATTGCTGGCGGGCCGGAGGTACCGAAGAAGAG
>NZ_JBWKER010000060.1:0-41997 GCF_056435345.1 Kitasatospora sp. NPDC043950 | reverse complement strand
GCAGTCTGGCGTTCTGCGGGACAACCCCCCCCTCCCCCCCCCCCCCACCCCCCTCCCCCCCCCCCCCCCCCCCCCCCCCCCCCCCCCCCCCCCCCCCCCGCCCCCCCCCCGAGGCCCTCGGACGGTCCCGGTCGCCGGTCGGTCGCGTACGGGGGCGGGAGTGGGAACAAGAGCGGCAACCGGAGCGGGAACGGCCGAGGGCCGGCCGGGGGAGTCCGGCCGGCCCTCAGGGTTGGGCGGGGTGGGTCAGGGGCGCTGGGAACCGGCGTAGGGGCCGGGCTGGGGGGCGCCGGACTGCGGCGGGACGGCGCCGTAGCGGGGCGGGCGGTAGCCGCGTGGGTGCCGGGTCAGGTTGTAGCCCAGGACGCCCGCCAGGGCGGCCAGGGCGCCGCCGCCGATGGTCCAGTACCAGCGGCTGTTCCAGCCGGAGAACCAGCCGGTGTACCAGTGCTCCTCGGCCGCCACCGGGGCGGCCGCCTTGGCGGTGCTGGCGCCGCCGCCGGCCGGCGGGACCAGCGGGGCCTTGAGCTCGCCGCCCTCCGGCTGGGCGTTGTCCGCGTTGCCCTTGGCACTGACGTGCAGCTGGACGGAGGTGGCCAGGCCCAGGTCGGTCTGCGGGACGTCGCTGACCGAGAGCCGCACGTAGTAGGTGCCGGGCAGCGGGTCGCCGGACCACGGCTCGGCCCAGGACCGGATCTCGCGCAGGGTGCAGCTCAGCGTGAGCGTGCCGGTGTTCTGGTCGCCGGTGGCGTTCTGGGTGCCGGCGGTGCAGGACTGGCGGCGGCGGAGCCCGTCGAAGACCTCGGCGGACCAGGTCTGCGGGCCGTGCCGGTCGGTCGCGGGGGCCAGGTTGACGGTCAGGCCGATCGTCGGGGTCTGGCCCTCGGAGGCGCCGAACGCCCAGTACAGGTAGTCACCGGTGGAGGCGGCGACGTTGGCGTCCTGGCCGGGGGAGAGGTTGGTCGCGGTCAGGAAGGAGGTGCCGGCCTTGGTGGCCGGGGCCGGGGCGCCGCTCGCGCTCGCCGAGGGCGAGGGGGAGGCGGCGGAGGCGGTCGGGGCGGCCAGCGCGAGGGCGGGCAGCAGGGCGAGGGCGGCGAGGGCGCCGCGAAGGGTCGTGCGCGTGGTCGGTCGCATGGTCAGTTCTCCCGCCAGACAGAGATCCGCCAGCGGGCGATCCAGCCGAACACCAGGCCGAACAGCAGTCCGGCGAGGGTGAGGGTGAGCAGCAGGATCCAGCCGCGGCCCAGGCCCATCGCCGCGCCCTCGGGGGCGGACGAGGCGGTGGCCAGGTCGACGGTCAGCTCCAGCGGCAGGCCGGGGTCGGCCTGGACGCCGGCCTGCGGGGCCAGCGAGTTGCTGACGACCAGGCAGACGGTGGTCTCCGGCTTGGCGCTCGACGAGGAGGTCGGGCCGGTGGTGATGTAGCCCTTGGAGTCGCTGGTGGACCAGCGCAGGCCGGTGGAGATCACGTCGGTGCGGCTGCTGCCGGCGTCGGTGCCGCGGACCAGCTCCTGGCCGGTCGCGCTGGTGGCCTGCAGCAGGACGCCGTAGTCCCGGGCCACCGCGCGGTCCAGACCGACGCTGACCGAGGCGCGCAGCTCCTGGCCGGACTTGACCGGGACCTTGTAGACGCGGTGCTCGGAGAACTTCTCGCGGTCGCTGTACACGCCCGGGGCGAGCACCGGGGCGCTCTCGCACTTGTCGGCGCCGGAGGTCTTCACCGGGGTCACCGCGTAGGTGTCGTTGGAGCGGTCGACCAGCTGCTTCACCTTGTCGGTGAGCTGCTCCTGGGTGCGGACGTCGGTGTAGGTGCCGCCGGTCGCGTTGGCGATGCAGAGCAGCTGCTGGCGGGTCTTGTCGTCGTGGGCCAGGCCGAGGGTGTCGACGACCAGGTGGATGCCCTGGGAGGCGAGTTCACGGGCGACGTCGCAGGGGTCCGGCGGGGTGCAGGTGTCCTCGCCGTCGGTGATCAGCACCACCCGGCGGGTGGTCTCGCCCTTGCCGAGGTCCTGGGCCGCGCCGCGCAGGGCCAGGCCGATCGGGGTCCAGCCGGTGGGCCGCAGGGTGGCGACGGCCGTCTTGGCCTCGACCTTGTTGGTCTTGCCGACCGGGTACAGCTGCTTGGTGTCCTGGCAGCCCTGGGTCTTGTCGTTGCCGGGGTAGTTCGCGCCCAGGGTGCGGATGCCGAACTCGGTCTCCGCGGGCAGCGCGTCGATCACGTCGTTCAGGGACTGCTGGGCCACCGAGATCCGGCTCTTGCCCTGGATGTCCCGCTCGTTCATGGAGCCGCTGACGTCCAGGACGAGGTCGACCCTGGGGGCCTCCTTGGGCGCGGCGGCTCCGGCTGATGGTTCGTCGGCGTGGGCGGGCAGGCCGATGAGCAGCGAGGCGCCCGTTATCGCCAGGGCGCCCAGCAGGCTGCCGAGCCTGGTCTTTGGTCGTCGTCCGGTAGTCACCCGGTGATCCTAGGGATCATCAGTTCGCGATGGCCAAACGAGAGCGGATCGTGCGCCACCCCGCCACGGCGTGAACTCCGGCGCGTGGAAAGGCGGTCGGGGCTGCGCGGACTTACGTCCGCCCTACCCGGGCTGGATAGCCTTCCGTGCGGGTTTCGTGCGAGTCCGGGCGGGAATGGGGGCGCGGTGGAGCTGACGGGGGTCGGAAAACGGTACGGGCGGCGCGGGCGATGGGTCCTGCGCGGGGTCGATCTCGCCGTCGGGCCGGGGGAGTTGGTGCGGATCGCCGGGGCGAACGGGAGCGGCAAGTCGACGCTGCTCCGGCTGGCGGCCGGGATCGAGCGGCCGACCGCCGGGCGGGTGGCCCGCGCGGGTGGTGCCGCGTACGTGCCCGAACGCTTCCCGCCCGCGCTGCCGTTCGACGCCGCCTCGTACCTGCTGCGGGTGGGCCGGGTGCACGGGCTGTCGGCGGAGCGGGCGCGGCGGCGGGCGGGGGACTGGCTGGACCGCTTCGGCATCGCGGACCGGGCGGGCACCCCGCTGAGCCGGCTGTCGAAGGGCACCTGCCAGAAGGTCGCGGTCGCGCAGGCGCTGCTCGCGCAGGCCCCGGTCCTGCTGCTGGACGAGGCCTGGACCGGGCTCGACCCCGACGCCAGGGCGGTGCTGGACGAGGCGGCCGCGGAGCGGGCGGCGGACGGCGGGGCGGTGCTGTTCGTCGACCACGACCCGGCCCGGCTGGCCGGGCTGACCAGCGCCGCCTACCAGGTCGGCGCGGACGGCGGTCTGCGGCCCGCCGAGGAGGCGGGGCCCGTGCCGGACGGCGGCCCGGAGACGGAGGTCGAGGTGGACGTCCCGGACGGCACCCCGCTGCCGCCCCGGCTGCCCGGGGCGCCGCGGCTCACCCCGCTGGCCGGCACGGCCGTGCGGCTGACCGTGCCGGCCGCGCACACGGAAGCGCTGCTGCGCCGGCTGCTGCTCGGCCGACCGGCCGTCCGGGTGCTGGCGGTGCGGCAGCGGGAGGGGCGGCGGTGAGGCAGCTCGGGGCGCTGACCCGGTACCACCTGGAACTGCTGGTGCGCTCGCACGCCTGGCTGCCGCCGTTCCTGGCGTACGCGCTGCTGCTGGTGGTGGGCGTGTCGGCGGGCAACCCGCTGCTGGGCGACCTCGGCTACGGCGCGGCCGTGCTGCTGCCGGTGAGCGCCTGGTACGTGCGCAGCGCGCTCGGGGCGGAGCCGCCGGCCTCGCGGGCCTGCCTGGTCGCGGCGGCGGGGCCGCCGCGGGTGCACCTGGGCGCGCTGCTGGCGGCACTGACGGCCGGGCTGGTGCTGGCGGCGGCCGAGGTGGCGGCGCTGTGGTGGCTGAGCGGGACGGTGGCCAACCCGGGGGTGGAGCGGCAGCCGCCGGTCGGACCTGCGCTGGCGGCCGGGGCGTCGGCCGCGGTGGTGTGCGTGCTGCTGGGGGTGGCGGCCGGGGCACTGGCGAACCGGCCGGTGCTGGCGCGGCCGCAGTACGGCATCGCGCTGGCGCTGGCGTTGGCCGCGCTGGCGTTGGTGGCGCCGCTCTCGCCGGCCAACGCGGCGGTCCGCGGTCTGGTCTCGGCGGCCCGCACCGGTCGGGTCGCCGTGCCGTGGGCGGAACTGCCGCCCGCCGCCGTCCTGCTGGCCGCGGCGGCGGCCGGGGCGGCGGCGCTGGCCGGACGGCGGCCCGAGTGAGCGGAGGATTCATGCCAAGGGCGGACACACCGCAGCAAAAAGCCGATAAATATGGATAGTGCTCGTTAGGGTGACGAACCTGGGTGAACCGGCTTCGTGCCGCCGGTCCATTCCGATTGGCATCCCCCGGAACAGCGCTCCGGCTCCCCGCGACCCCCAGGACGGTCCGTGGCGACACCCCCCGCCGTGACGAGAACCGCAGCCCGGCCGAGCCGGCCGGTGCCGACCAGGCGCACCACCGAGCTGCTGCTGGTCCTGGCCGCCGTGCTGATCGCCGTGTTCGGCTACGTCGAGGTCGGCGTCAACCTGGACGGCAGGGTGCCGGCCGACGCGGCCGAGTACGGCGCCGCGCTCGGCGTGCTCGCCCTGCTGGCGCACGCCGTGGTCCGCCGGCGGGCCCGGTACGCGGACCCGCTGCTGCTGCCGATCGCGGTGCTGCTCAACGGGATCGGCCTGGTGGTGATCTACCGGCTCGACCGCGCCACCTCGGGCGTCGGCGCGGCCTCCACCCAGTTGCTCTGGTCGAGCCTGGGGGTGGCGCTGTTCATCGCGGTCGTGCTGCTGGTGCGCGACCACCGGCGGCTGCAGCGGTACGCCTACCTCGGGGCGTTGGTGGCGCTGGTCCTGCTGGTGCTGCCGATCTTCTTCCCGCCGGTGTACGGCTCGCGGATCTGGATCGTCCTCGGGCCGCTGTCCTTCCAGCCGGGGGAGTTCGCCAAGATCCTGCTGGCCGTCTTCTTCGCCGCCTACCTGGCGGTGCACCGGGACGCGCTGGCGCTCACCGGCCGCCGGGTCTGGCGCTGGCAGCTGCCTCGCGGCCGGGTGCTCGGGCCGGTGCTGCTGATCTGGGCGGCGTTCGTCGGCGTCCTGGTGCTGGAGACGGACCTCGGCACCTCGCTGCTGTTCTTCGGCCTGTTCGTGGTGATGCTGTACGTGGCCACCGCGCGCACCGGGTGGATCGTGATCGGGCTGGCCCTGGCGGCGGTCGGGGCGGTCACGGTGGGCTGGCTCTCGCCGCACGTGCACAGCCGGGTGACGGACTGGCTGGACCCGCTGGGCTCGATCGCGGCGGGCAAGGGCGCCAACCAGATCGCCCAGTCGCTGTTCGCCTTCGCGTGGGGCGGGGAACTGGGCACCGGGTTCGGCAACGGGCACTCGGTGCTGATCGGCTTCGCCGCCAAGTCGGACTTCATCCTCGCCACCATCGGCGAGGAACTCGGCCTGACCGGGCTCGTCGCGGTGTTCCTGCTGTACGCGCTGCTGATCTCCCGGGGGTTCCGCACGGGCATCGCGCTGCGCGACCCGTTCGGGCGGCTGCTGGCGATCGGCCTGGCCGCGATCGTCGGCCTCCAGGTGTTCGTGGTGGCCGGCGGGGTGCTCGACCTCATCCCGCTGACCGGGATGACGCTGCCGTTCGTCGCGCAGGGCGGCTCCTCGGTGGTCACCAACTGGATCATCGTGGCGTTGCTGGTGCGGATGAGCGACATCGCGCGTCGGCCGGCCCCGGCCCCGGCCCCGGCCCCGGTCCTGCCCGTGTCCGTGTCCGCGCCCGTGTCGGAGGAGGACTGATGGTGCGCACCCGCTCCCGTCCGCGCGCCCGGGGCAACGGGCCGCAGGGCCTGCCGGGCATCTCCGTCACCGGGCGCCGCGCGGGCGTCTTCTGCCTGCTGCTGGTCGCGGCGCTGTGCGTCCAGGCCACCCGGGTGCAGGTGTTCCAGGCCAAGGACCTCAACCACAACGCCGCCAACCAGCGGCTCACCATCGAGCGGTACTCGCAGCCGCGCGGCGACATCCGGGTCGGCGCGGACACCGTGACCGGCTCCGAGCCCACCGGCGGCCGGTACGACTACAAGCGCACCTACACCGACGGCCCGACGTACGCGGCCGTCACCGGCTTCGCCTCGCAGGCGTACGGCAACACCCAGCTGGAGGGGGTCGAGGACGACCTGCTGTCCGGGACGGACAGCAGACTGGCCGGCTGGGCGGTCTGGGACGCCGTCGCCCGCAGGCAGAACCCCGGCGGGGACGTCTACACCACCCTGAACCGGGCCGCCCAGGAGGCCGCGGTGCGCGGGCTCGGCAGCCAGAAGGGCGCGGTGGCCGCGATCGAGCCGGCCACCGGCCGGATCCTCGCCCTGGCCAGCACGCCGTCCTACGACCCGGGCAGCTTCGCCGGCTCCGCCGCGGCCGACCAGGCCGCCTGGAACCGGCTGCAGGCCGACACCGACCAGCCGATGCTCAACCGGGCGCTGCGCCAGACCTACCCGCCGGGCTCGACCTTCAAGGTGGTCACGGCGGCGGCCGCGCTCGCGGCCGGGGTGGTCACCGACCCCGACGCGCCGACCGACGCGCCGTACCCGTACGTGCTGCCCGGGACGACCACGCCGCTGGTCAACGACACCTCGGCGTGCGACCGGCCCGGCCAGTCGCTGGACACCGCGATGGTCTACAGCTGCAACAGCGTGCTGGGCTACCTCGGGGTGCGGACCGGGCTGGACCCGATGGTGGCGATGGCCGAGAACTTCGGCTTCAACGACGCCAGGCTGGACATGCCGGTGCGCCCGGCCCGGTCCAACTTCGACACCACGATGAACCAGTCGCAGGTGGCGCTCTCCTCGATCGGGCAGTTCGACACCGCGGCGACCCCGCTGGTGATGGCGATGGTCGCGGCCGGGATCGCCAACGACGGGACGGTGATGCGTCCACAGCTCGTGGACAGACTGACGAAGGGCGACGGCACCGCGGTGCAGCTGATGAAACCCGCCGTGTACCGGCGGGCGATGACCCCGGCGGTGGCCGGGCAGGTGCAGAAGCTGATGACCGACGTGGTGGAGAACGGCACCGGCGGCAACGCCCGGATCGGCGGCGCGGTGGTCGGCGGCAAGACCGGCACCGCGCAGCACGGGGTGGACAACAGCGGGACGCCGTACGCCTGGTTCATCTCCTGGGCCAAGCCCGCCGGCTCGGACGCGGTGCCGCCGGTGGCGGTGGCCGTGGTGATCGCGGACAGTGACGCCACGGACGTCACCGGCGGCGGGCTGGCCGCGCCGATCGCCCGCTCGGTGATGCGGGCGGTGCTGGGCCGCTGAACTGCTGCCTTAGCTGCTGGACGGCGAATCCGCCGTCTGCGAAGTGTCCGGTTTGTATAGACTCATGCGCCAATTCGTACAATGCGCCGATCCGGACTGTTCGTTTGCGACACTGGTGCTTTCGCGGGGTACTGTCCCATCTTTGTTCGGTTGGTCCCCGATGACACCCCATGACGCGTCGAGTGACCGGCCGCCAGGACACCCTCCCCCGCCCAGAAGGACCGCAGCTGTGACCAGCAACTCTCTCGGTGCGCGTCTGCTGCGACGCAAGCCCGTCTCGTCCCTCATCGCCGAGAGCGAGGGCCGGGACGGCCTCCCGGCCGGTGCGCCCGAGGAGGGCGGACGCTCCGGCATCCACCTGCGTCGCACGATCGGCCTCTGGCAGCTGTCCTCGATCGGCATCGGCGCCACCATCGGCACCGGCATCTTCTTCGTGCTCAGCAGCGCGGTGCCCTCGGCCGGCCCGGCCGTCATCCTGTCCTTCGTGCTCGCCGCGGTCACCGCCGGACTCACCGCGCTCTGCTACGCCGAGATGGCCTCCGCGATCCCGGTCTCCGGATCCTCGTACTCCTACGCCTACGCCACCCTCGGCGAGGGCGTCGCGTTCGGCGTCGGCATCTGCCTGCTGATGGAGTACGGCGTCTCCGCCTCCGCGATCGCGGTGAGCTGGGCCGAGTACCTGAACAAGTTCTTCGACCTGACCTTCGGCTTCACCATCCCGGAGCAGTTGTCCGGCGCGCCGAACGACACCCACTGGTTCAACCTGCCGGCGCTGCTGCTGGTCGCGATGGTCTGCGTGCTGCTCATCCGCGGCGTCAGCGAGTCGGTGAAGGTCAACGCGGCCATGGTCGGGATCAAGATCCTGATCCTGCTGCTGTTCGTCGGCGTCGCGCTCACCGGCTTCCACTCCGGCAACCTGACCCCGTTCATGCCGCTCGGCATCGGCGGCGTGCAGGTCGCCGCCTCCAGCATCTTCTTCTCCTTCATCGGCCTGGACGCCGTGTCCACCGCCGGTGAGGAGGTCAAGAACCCGCGCCGCACCCTGCCGCTGGCGATCATCATCTCGCTGGTCGTGGTGACCCTGCTCTACATCCTGGTCGCCCTCGCCGGCATCGGCGCCCAGCCGTGGCAGAAGTTCCAGGGCCAGGAGGCCGGCCTCGCCCAGATCCTCCAGGACATCACCGGCCAGACCTGGCCCTCGATCGTCTTCGCGATCGGCGCGATCCTCTCGATCTTCAGCATCACCCTCGTGGTGATCTACGGCCAGACCCGCATCCTGTACTCCATGGGCCGCGACGGCATGCTGCCCAAGCGCTTCGCCGAACTCTCCCCGCGCACCGGCACCCCGGTCTGGAACACCCTCGTGGTGGGCCTCGGCGTCGGCGCGCTGGCCGCCTTCGTCCCGCTGAAGGAACTGGCCGACATCACCAGCCTCGGGACGCTCATCGCCTTCTCGGTCGTCTCGATCGGCGTGATCATCCTGCGCCGCACCCAGCCCGACCTGCCGCGCGGCTTCAAGGTCCCCGGCTACCCGGTCGTCCCGCTGCTCAGCGTCGCCTTCTGCGCCTACCTGATCACCGGCCTGCACGCCGACACCTTCCGGGCCGGCGCGATCGCCCTCGCCGTCGCCGTGGTCGTCTACTTCGGCTACAGCATCAAGCACTCCAAGCTGGAACAGCAGGCGCAGGCCGCCACGGCGGACAGCTCCACCGGCCACCGCAACAGCTGAGCCGGACGAATCCGGACATGGGGGGCCGCCGGCCACGACACCCGGCGGCCCCCCTCATGCCACCTCCCGCTACGTGCCCCACGCCATGGCGACAGGGCCCGGCCACCACCCATAACCTTCCACCATGGTGAGCACCCGCACGCCCGGCTTCTCCCGCCCGCGCGGCCGCTTCACCGGCCGCAGCAGAACGCCGGCCCCGCCGACCCCCGCCGGAGCGCCGTCCGGACCAGGACGACCGCCCCTCGGCTTCTCCAGTCGGCCGTTCCCCCGCCAGCGTGGCGAGAGCACGTTCCCGCCCACGCCCGATCGGCTGAATCCCGTCCGACTCGCCTCGATGCGCACCGTCCAACTGCTCGGCTGCCTGATCGCGGCCGGCTGGGCGGCCGCCTTCCCGCTCGTCTCCGACCTGCCCAACCAGCGGATGTGGGGTTTCATCGCGGCCCCCGCCTACGTCCTGGCCGGGCTGCTCTGCGTCACCCTGCCGCGCCGCTACGCGGCCCGCGCCGCCGCCGTGGTCGCGCTCGCCGGGGCCGTCCTCGCGCCGCTCGCCCTGCTCGCCGTGCAGGGCCGCCACCAGTCCGAGGTGATGGTGGTCGAACGCTCGGCCCACCTGCTGCTCACCACCGGCAGCCCGTACCTGCCGCACCCGGTGGTGGTCACCGACTACAACCCGTACCTGCCGGCGATGACCCTGTTCGGGATGCCGCGCCAACTGCTGGGCGACGGCTCCGACCTCGCCCAGGTCGCCGGGGACGCCCGGATCTGGTTCGCGCTGGCCTTCGTGGTCTGCCTGCTGGCCAGCTGGCGGCTGCTGCGGCCCACCCGCGAGCGCGCGCCGCTGCTGCCGCTCGCCGTGCTCACCGCCTCGCCGCTGATCTCGCTGGCCCTCGTCGTCGGCGGGGTGGACCTGCCGCTGATCGGCCTCTGCTGCCTCGCCATGGCGCTCGCCGAGCGGGACCGCACCGTCGGCGCCGGCCTGGTGCTCGCCCTCGCCTGCACCCTCAAGTGGACGGCCTGGCCGGCGCTGCCGGTCGCCGCCCTGCTGCTGTGGCGGCTGTACGGCCGCCGACCCGCCGCCCGGACCACGCTGATCGCGCTCGGTACCGGCCTGGCCGTGCTCCTGCCCTCCGCGCTGACCCGGGCGGACGCACTGCGCGAGCAGGTGGTGCGCTTCCCGCTCGGGCTCACCGCCATCCGCACGCCGGCCGGCAGCCCGCTGCCCGGCAAGGTGCTGGCCGGCTTCGGGCCGACCGGGCACTCCGTCTCGCTGGCGCTGATGACCATGGGCGGGATCGGGGTGGCCATCTGGCTGCTCGCCCGGCCGCCGGTGTCCGCGATCGCGGCCGCCGACCTGCTGGCCGCCGGGCTGGCGATCGCGTTCATGCTCGCCCCGGCCGGGCGGTTCGGCTACCTCGCCCTGCCGGTGGTCCTGGTGATCTGGCCGCGGCTGGCGGCCCGGCGCTGGAGCAGCCGGCGCCCGATCCCGCCGCACCGGCTGCCGGGCAGACCGGAGCCCGCCCTGCCACGGGGCTGAGCGGGCTCCGTCCGGACGGGTTGTTCTAGCGGCCCGCGGCCTTGAGCAGCGAGGCGACGGCCGGGCCGGCCGCGTCCACGCCGTGGCCGCCGCCCTGCACCTCGGCGGCGACCGCGATGTTGCCGCGGAAGGCGGTGAACCAGCTGTTGGTGGTGGTCGCGCCGGCGACCTCGGCGGAGCCGGTCTTGGCACCCGCGTTGTCGGTGATCCCGGCCATCACGTCCTTGGCCGTGCCGCCGGTGGCGGTGGCGTTCATCATCGCGCGCAGCTTGCCCGCGACGTCCGGCGCGATCTGGCGGGCCGCCGCCTGCTGCGGCAGGCCGGCGACCAGGATCGGCTGCTTGAACGCGCCGCTCTGGACGGTCGCGGTGATCGAGGCGATGGCCAGCGGGTTCATCTGGACCTTGCCCTGGCCGATGTAGTTCATGGCCTGCTCGTCCTTGCTGCCCGGCGTCGGCGGCACCTTGCCGTCGGTGTTCGGCAGACCGGTCTTCCACTCCAGGCCGATGCCGAACACGTCCTTGGCCGTGCTGGACAGCGTCTCGGGCTTGAGGCTGGTCAGGCCCTGGTTGATGAAGGCCGTGTTGCAGGACACCATGAAGTCCTGCTGGAGCGTGTTGTTGGGGAAGGCGCCCGGGAAGTCGTTCGGGATCGCGACCGGGTTGCTGCTCTTCTCCGGGCAGGCCACCACGGTGTCCGGGTTGACCCCGGCCTCCAGCAGCGCCGTCGAGGTGACGATCTTCATCGTCGAGCCGGGCGCGAGCAGGCCGGTGAAGGCCCGGTTCTGACCGCTGGCCGGCGCGTTGGCGAAGGCCAGCACCTGGCCGGTGCTCGGCTCGATCGCGGCGATCGACCCGGACTTGCCGCCCAGGTCCGTCATCGCCTTCTCGGCCGCCGCCTGGATGGTGTTGTCGATGGTCACCTTGAACGGCTTGCCGGGCTTGGGCTCGACGATGGTGAACAGCTTGTCCGAGGCACCCTTTCCGGCCGGGTCGCTGATCACCACCGCGCTGCCCGCGTCCTGGTCCTTGTTCGGGTCCGGCGGCAGCAGCTTGTGGGCGTTGTCCTGGAGGGTGGACAGCAGCGCCGGGGTGAGCGAGGCGCCCTGCAGCGGCTTGCCGTTGCGGTCCACCACGGTGGACGGCGGGGCGAAGACCTGCTGGGTGGCGATCGTCTCGTTGCCGGACAGGTGCGGGTGGATCACCGTCGGCGCCCAGTGCACGGCCGGGGTGTTGTCGCTCATCTTCACGACGTTCAGGAAGCCGTTGTAGTCCCAGACCCGGTTGGTGCCGGCGAACTCGGCGCGCGCCTTGAAGCCCATCAGCACACCGGCGGGGCCGGCCGAGGCGGAGGCCGACGGCGAGTCGGTGGCACCGGGGGTCGCTCCCGCCGACGGCGTGGCCGAGGCTCCGGCGGAGGGCTTGGCCGGCGCGGGGGTGCCGGTGGCCGACGCGAAGGCCTGCGGGGTGGCCGGGCCGGCCGGGGCCAGGGTCAGCGCGCTCGGCTTGACCTGGTCGCGGAACGCCGTCAGCGCGGTGGTGGCCGCGGCCGGGTCGTCCGTCAGCGCGGCGGCCTTGTCCAGGTCGCCGGCCGCCCAGGCCGCCAGGAAGTCCTTCGCACCGTTGGTCGCCTGCTCGGCCGAGGGCGGCTCGGCGACCACCGTGCGGGGCTTCTTCGCCGAGGACGATCCGGAGTCCGAGCCGCCCATCAGGCTGTACGCCCCGTAGCCACCGCCCGCGAGCACGGCGACGGAGACGCCGGTGATGATGCCGATCTTCGCGCCTCTGCGCATGGTGCTGTTCCCCCAAGGGTCTGCCGGACGGGCGCGACCGACCGGGGCCGGACACGCTGTTCCCCCCACCCTAGGCAGCGCCGATCGGTGCGCCGACGAAATGCCCGCGAGTTGTGACGGATCTGGTACGTGTCGTGCACCGCATACGGACGATTCGGGGAACAGCGGTGTCGATCAGATCCAGCTGTTGAACCACATCCGCTGGCGCCAGTCGTCCATCGGAATCGTCTGCCCGGTGAACAGCGGGAAGAAGAAGAGGAAGTTCCACACGATCAGCAGCACCAGCAGCCCGGCCGCCGCCGAACCGATGATCCGGCGGTCCCGGGAGGCCCCCGGAGGCCCGATCAGCGCACCGACCAGCATGGTCACCGCGAGCACCAGGAACGGGACGAACACCACCGCGTAGAAGAGGAAGATCGTCCGCTGCTGGTAGGCGAACCACGGCAGGTAGCCGGCGGCCAGGCCGCACAGCACCGCGCCCGCCCGCCAGTCCCGCCGCGCCACCCAGCGCCACAGGCAGTACACCAGCGCCACCACGGCCGCCCACCACAGCAGCGGGGTGCCGATGCCCAGCACCTCGCGGGCGCACTCGGCGGCCGTGCAGCCGCTCTGGCCCTGCTTGGGGGACTCGTAGAAGAACGAGACCGGCCGGCCCAGCACCAGCCAGGACCACGGGTTCGACTGGTAGGTGTGCGGGTCGCTCAGGTGGGTGTGGAAGTCGTAGACCGTCGAGTGGTAGTGCCACAGGGCGCGCAGCCCCTCGGGTATCCACGGGTAGTCGGTCGAGCGGCCCACCGCCCAGTCCCGGCCCCAGCCGCCCTTGCCCGGCACGTTGCTGCTGGCGAACCAGCCCCACCAGGACGTGACGTAGACGACCAGCGACACCACCACGACCGACACGAAGGCCAGCACCACGTCCCGGGCGAGCGTCGCCAGGTACGGGCGCGGGGCCCCGGCCAGGCGGCGGGCGCCGACGTCCCACAGCACCGTCATCACGCCGAAGGCCGCCGCCACGTACAGGCCGCTCCACTTGGTGGCGCAGGTCAGGCCGACGCAGACGCCGGCCGCGATCCGGTACGGGCGCCAGCCCAGGTTCGCCCGCTGCGCCAGCACCGCGTCCGGCACCCCGCCGAGCCGGTCGGCCAGCCGGGCCCGGGTGCGGTCGCGGTCCAGCAGCAGGAAACCGAAGGCGGCGAGGATCCAGAACATCACCACCAGGTCCAGCAGCGCGGCGCGGCTGAGCACCAGGTGCAGGCCGTCCACCGAGAGCAGCAGGCCGGCCACGCAGCCCAGCAGGGTCGAGCGGAACAGCCGGCGGGCGATCCTGGCCACCATCAGCACCGACAGCGTGCCGAGCAGGGCCACCGCGAACCGCCAGCCGAAGGGGTTCATGCCGAACAGCATCTCGCCGGCGCCGATGATCCACTTGCCCACCGGCGGATGGACCACGTAGGAGGCCGCCGAGCGGTACGGGACGGCCGCGCCGGGCGTCATGATCTGCTCGTTGGCGCCGTCCGGCCAGTTGATCTCGTAGCCGCCGTGCCAGAGCGCGTAGGCGTCCTTGGCGTAGTACGTCTCGTCGAAGATGATCGCGTGCGGCTGGCCGAGGTTGGTGAAGCGCAGGATCCCGGCGAACACCGCCACCGCGATCGGGCCCAGCCAGCCGGACCAGCGGCACAGCCACGACCACACGGCCGGCGGCACGGACACGCCCAGCCGCAGCAGCAGCGGCGACGGAGGCACCACCGCCGGGGTCACCCCGGGGCCGTCCGGCATCGGCGGGACCAGACGCTCGGCCAGCGGGGCCACCGGGCGGCCGACGTAGCCGAACCCGGCCAGCCGCTCGCGCCAGCTGCGCGCGGCGCTGCCGGGCTGGTCGGGTTGGCCGGGCTGGTCCGGGCGGTCGAACTGGTCGAACTGGTCGGGTTGGTCGGGCCGCGCGGGGCTCCCGGCCTGGTCGGCGGGCCGCGGAGCCGGGACGGCGGAGGACGGCAGGCCGGCCACGTCGCCGCCATCCTGCGCGGTGTGGTCTGTACCAGTGGGCGTGCGCGCCGCCGTGTCGCCGTTCATCCGCCACATCGTAGGGGCGCTTCTCGCACGTGTGACCGCTCCCTCGGAAGCTGCCCGAATCGTCACCAAAAGCCCCCGGGCCGCGGTAGCTGCAAGGATGGGGCCCGTGACAGGAGTACTCGTTCTCGCAGGCACCCCCATCGGCGACGTCTCGGACGCCCCGCCCCGGCTGCTCACCGAACTGGCCACGGCGGACGTGATCGCGGCCGAGGACACCCGGCGGCTGCGCCGGCTCACCCAGGCGCTCGGGGTGACCCCGGCCGGGCGGGTGGTCTCCTACTTCGAGGGCAACGAGGTCGGCCGCACCCCCGAACTGGTCGAGGCACTGCTCGGCGGCGCCCGGGTGCTGCTGGTCACCGACGCCGGCATGCCGTCCGTCTCCGACCCCGGCTACCGGCTGGTCGCCGCCGCCGTCGAGGCCGACGTCAAGGTCACCGCGGTGCCCGGGCCGTCCGCCGTGCTCACCGCGCTCGCGCTGTCCGGCCTGCCCGTCGACCGCTTCACCTTCGAGGGTTTCCTGCCGCGCAAGACCGGCGACCGGGCCCGGCAGCTCGCCTCGATCGCGGCCGAGCCGCGCACCATGGTCTTCTTCGAGGCGCCGCACCGGATCGCCGAGGCGCTCGCCGCGATGGCCGAGGCGTTCGGCGCCGATCGGCCCGCCGCCGTCTGCCGCGAGCTCACCAAGACGTACGAGGAGGTGAAACGCGGACCCCTCGGCGACCTGGCGGCCTGGGCCGCCGAAGGCGTCAGGGGCGAGATCACCGTCGTCGTCGCGGGCGCCCCGCCGGCGGCGCCGCAGGAGCTCACCCCCGCCGAACTGGCCCGGCTGGTGGCCGTCCGGGAGGAGGCCGGGGAGCGCCGCAAGGAGGCCATCGCGGCCGTCGCGGCGGAGCTCGCGCTGCCGAAGCGGGAGGTGTTCGACGCGGTGGTGGCGGCCAAGAACGAGGCGAAGAGCGAGGCCTCGAAGGGGGCGGGGACGGGGCCGTGAAAGAGGGGTGAATTCCGGGGGGTTGCGTGACCCTGGGGGAGTCGTACCTTTGAGGGAAGGCCCCGGTAAACGCCCACGGAGCTGAAAGTTCGGTCGCGGTTTCCGGAACGATCCAGGCCTTTCGTATAGGAGTTCCCAACCCGCGTCCAACTCTTCACAAGCAGGGCATCGGCCGAGGCCGTCAGGGCATTTCCTGGAATGGAAAGACCCAGCCGGGCGAGCGCCCGGCGGGCGCTGGGAGACGGCTATGAGCGAGATGATCGGTAGCCCCCTCGGTGGCAACGCGCTGAGCGCCCCCGGCCTGGCCGGACGGCCGCACACTCCCGTCGAGACCGTGCGGGAGGCCTACTCCTTCGCCTGCCTGCGATGCGGGTACGGCTGGGAGCAGGCGTACGACATCGAGCACCACGCCGGCAAGGACGGGCACGTCGTGTTCGAATACCACGCCAACGGTGTCCGGGTACCGTCCCCGCTGCTCAAGCCGACCTGCCCGGGGTGTGGCGGACACACCGTCCGGATCATGCGCGAGGGCCGGGTCGCCACCGCCGACCAGTCCTGGCACCACGCCCCCGGCTACCCGGCGCACGCCGAGCCTGCCGGGGCGGCCCCGGTGACCGACCCCGCGAAGCCGCGCGGACGCTGGGCCCGGTTCTGGTCGCGGCTGCTGGGCTGACCGCCGGCACCGGGAGCGCACCCGGGGGCCGCCCGCCGCGAGCAGCGCGGCGGGCGGCCCCCGCCGTCGCTGGCCGGGCGGCAATCCGTCGAGGGCAGCGGGCAGCAATCCGTCGAGGGCGGCGGGCGGCAATCCGGTCGAGGGCTGCGGGCGGGCCCGACTAAGCTTTCCGACCATGGCGGCCACTGCAGACCACAGCACCACCGGGGCGACCGCCCCGGCGTACTACGTTTCCACCCCGATCTACTACGTCAACGATCGCCCGCACCTGGGCCACGCGTACACCACCGTGGCGGGCGACGTCCTCACCCGCTGGCACCGCCAGCGCGGCGAGAAGGTGTGGTACCTGACCGGCACCGACGAGCACGGTCAGAAGATCATGCGGACCGCCGAGGCCAACGGCGTCAGCCCGCAGGAGTGGTGCGACAAGCTGGTCGAAGAGGCCTGGAAGCCGCTCTGGGAGCACCTGGAGATCGCCAACGACGACTTCATCCGCACCACCCAGCAGCGCCACACCGACCGCGTGCAGGAGTTCGTCCAGGACCTGTACGACAAGGACGAGATCTACAAGGGCGGCTACTCCGGCCCGTACTGCGTCGGCTGCGAGGAGTTCAAGCTCCCGGCCGAACTGCTCGACGGCGCCACCGAGGACGAGAAGCTCTGCGCCGTGCACAAGCGGCCGGTCGAATGGCTGGAGGAGGAGAACTACTTCTTCCGCCTCTCCGCCTACGGCCCGAAGCTGCTGGAGTTCTACGCCGCCAACCCGGACTTCATCCAGCCGGCCTCGGCCCGCAACGAGGTGCTGCGCTTCGTCGAGCAGGACCTGAAGGACCTCTCGATCTCCCGCTCCACCTTCAACTGGGGCGTCCCGCTGCCCTGGGACGAGAAGCACGTCCTGTACGTGTGGGTGGACGCGCTGCAGAACTACATCACCGCGGCCGGCTACGGCAGCGACCCGGAGCGCTTCGCCGAACTGTGGCCGGCCTCCGTCCACCTGGTGGGCAAGGACATCCTGCGCTTCCACGCGGTGATCTGGCCCGCCATGCTGATGGCCGCGGGCCTGCCGCTGCCCAAGCGGGTCGTCGCCAACGGCTGGCTGATGGTCGGCGGCGAGAAGATGTCCAAGTCCAACCTGACCGGCATCTCGCCCACCGACCTCACCTCGCACTTCGGCGTGGACGCCTACCGCTACTACTTCCTGCGGGCGATCCCCTTCGGCACCGACGGCTCGTTCTCCTGGGAGGACTTCACCGCCCGGTACACCTCCGAACTCGCCAACGACTTCGGCAACCTGGCCTCCCGGGTCGCCGCCATGGTCGGCAAGTACTTCGACGGCGCGCTGCCGGCCGCCGCCGCCCCCGGTGACGCCGAGCAGGCCATCGCGGACGGCCTCGCCACGGCCCTCGCCACCGCCGACCGGAAGATCGGCGAGGAGCTGGACTTCGCCGGCGGCCTCGCGGCGATCTTCGAGTTCGTCAAGCAGGTCAACGGCTACCTCACTGAGCAGGAGCCGTGGAAGGTGGCCAAGGACGACTCGGAGCAGGGCCGGGCCCGCCTCGCCACCATCCTCTACACCGCCGCCGAGGCGCTGCGCGGCACCGCCGTCATGCTCAACCCGGTGATGCCGTCCACCGCCGAGAAGCTGTGGACCTCGCTCGGCGCCGAGGCCGGCCTCGGCGCGCTCGCCGCGCAGACCATCGCCACCACCGCCGACTGGGGCCGGCTGCCCGCCGGCAGCACCGTCACCAAGGGCGAGATCCTGTTCCCGCGCCTCGAAGAGAAGCCCGCCTCCTGATGTCTGCCAAGGACGACGCCCGGTCGACCCCGCCGCCACTGCCGGAACCCCTGGCCGTGGCGGTGGCCGACTCGCACACCCACCTCGACATGCAGGCCGGCACCCCGGCCGAGGGACTGGCCCGGGCCGCCTCGGTCGGGGTCACCACGGTCGTCCAGGTGGGCTGCGACGTGCCCGGCTCGCGCTGGGCCGCCGAACTGGCGGCCCAGTACGAGCAGGTGCACGCGGCCGTCGCCCTGCACCCCAACGAGGCGCCGCGGATCTTCCTCGGCGACGCGGACGGCTGGTCCGGCCAGCAGCGGAAGGCGGGCGGCGAGGCCGCGCTGGAGGAGGCGCTCGCCGAGATCGACCGGCTCGCCGCCCTCCCGCAGGTCCGCGCCGTCGGCGAGACCGGCCTCGACTACTTCCGCACCGGCCCCGAGGGCGTCGAGATCCAGAAGGAGTCGTTCCGCCGCCACATCGAGATGGCCAAGCGGCACGACAAGGCCCTGGTCATCCACGACCGCGACGCCCACGAGGACGTCATCGCCGTCCTGCTGGCGGAAGGCGCCCCCGAGCGGACGGTCTTCCACTGCTACTCCGGCGACGCCGAGATGGCCAAGGTCTGCGCCGAACACGGCTGGTACCTGTCCTTCGCCGGCCCGGTCACCTTCAAGGCCAACCAGCCGCTGCGCGACGCCCTCGCCGCCACCCCCCTCGACCGGATCCTGGTCGAGACCGACGCGCCCTTCCTCACCCCCCACCCCTACCGCGGCCGGCCCAACGCCCCGTACCTCATCCCGGTCACCGTCCGCTCGATGGCCGGCACGCTGGGGCTGCACGAGGACGAGCTGTCCACGGCGATCGCGGAGAACACGGCCCGGGCCTTCGGGTACTGAGCCGGTCGAACGAAAGTCTGATTCCGGCGGAACGATTCGGCACTCCCGGCTGCTTCTCAGGCTGGCTAGCATGAGTGCAGTGGGGGAGGTGGCGATGACCGCCGAGCCGATCGACTGGATGCATCCGCCGTCCCAGGGCTGGACGTACGAGCAGGTCAAGGACCTCGACCTGCCGTTCGATTGGGAACTGGTGGACGGAGCCGTCGTTGTCCGAGGGATGGCGAAGTGGTGGCACGACCAGGTGCGCGATCAGCTGCTCATCAGGTTGTCCGGCGCGCGGACCACGCCTTACGTCGTGAACGCCGAGCGCTGCGTCCTGCTCGACGAGTACAACACCTCCAAGCCCGACGTCGTCGTCATCGACAAGACCGGCCTCGACTTCTTCGAGCTGGAGTGCACCCCGCCCGAGTCGGTGGTCCTGGCGGTCGAGGTCGTATCACCCGGCTCCAGGGTCGCCGACCGTTTCCGCAAGCCCGGCCAGTACGCCGAGAAGAAGATCCCGTACTACTGGCGGGTCGAGCGCGGCCTCGACAACCTGCCGATCGTGCACGAGTTCCACCGGGACGAGGAGAAAGGCGTCTACCTGCCCGTCGCCCAGCACGAGGGCGTGCTCCGCACCTCGGTGCCGTACCCCGTCGAGATCGACCTCGCCCAGGTCGTCGAACTCTGAGGGCCCCGCGCGCCCGTATCCTTGGCGCGTGAGCACCACCGACCCCACCCCTGACAGCCACCTGCTGGGCGCCGCCGACATTCGGGAGCTGGCGGCCGCGTTCGGCGTGAAGCCGACCAAGCAGCGCGGGCAGAACTTCGTCATCGACGGCAACACCGTGCGGCGGATCGTCCGGGCAGGCGGGGTGACGGCCGAGGACGCGGTGGTCGAGGTCGGGCCCGGGCTCGGGTCGCTGACGCTGGCGCTGCTGGAGGTGGCCGCGCACGTCACGGCGGTGGAGATCGACCCGGTGCTGGCACAGCACCTGCCGGCGACCGTCGCGGCCCGGATGCCCGGCAAGGTCGACAGCTTCGACCTGGTGTTCAGCGACGCCATGGAGGTCACCGAGCTGCCCGGGCCGGCGCCCACCGCGCTGGTCGCCAACCTGCCGTACAACGTGGCCGTGCCCGTCCTGCTGCACATGCTGGCGACCTTCCCCAGCATCGAGCGCACCCTGGTGATGGTGCAGGCCGAGGTCGCCGACCGGCTCGCCGCCAAGCCGGGCAACAAGGTCTACGGCGTCCCGTCCGTCAAGGCCAACTGGTACGCCGACGTGAAGCGGTCCGGCGCCATCGGCCGGAACGTGTTCTGGCCCGCCCCCAACGTCGACTCCGGGCTGGTCTCGCTGATCCGCCGCGAGCCGCCGAAGACCACCGCCAGCCGCAGGGAGGTGTTCGCCGTCGTCGACGCCGCGTTCGCCCAGCGGCGCAAGACCCTGCGCGCCGCGCTGGCCGGCTGGGCCGGCTCCGCCGCCGGAGCCGAGCAGGCGCTCGCGGCGGCCGGGATCGACCACAAGCTGCGCGGCGAGATGCTCACGGTGGAGCAGTTCGCCGCGATCGCCGAGCACAAGCCGAAGATCGCCGAGCACGAGCCGGTGATCTCCGAGCACGAGCCGGAGGCGGACTCCCAGTGATCACCGTGCGGGTTCCGGCCAAGGTCAACGTCCAGCTCGGGGTGGGCGGACTGCGCGCTGACGGGTTCCACGACCTGGCCAACGTGTTCTTCGCCGTCGCCCTCGGCGACGAGGTCACCGCCACGGCGGGGGAGGGCGTCACGCTCTCCTGCACCGGGCCGGACGCCCACGTCGTCCCCCTCGACGACAGCAACCTCGCCGCCCGCGCCGCCCGCCTGCTCGCCGCCCACCACGGCATCGCCGACCCCGGCGTGCACCTGCACATCGCCAAGGCCGTCCCGGTCGCCGGCGGCATGGCCGGCGGCAGCGCCGACGGGGCCGCCGCACTGGTCGCCTGCGACACGCTCTGGCAGCTCGACACCCCCCTCGACACCCTCCTGGAGCTGGCCGCCGAACTCGGCTCCGACGTGCCGTTCGCCCTGCTCGGCGGCGTCGCGCTCGGCCTCGGCCGGGGCGAGATCCTGCAGCCGCTCACCGTCGACGGCACCTTCCACTGGGTGTTCGCGGTCGCCGACGGCGGCCTCTCCACCCCCGCCGTCTTCCGCGAGTGCGACCGTCTGCGCGAGGAGGCCGGCACCGGCTCCAGCGACACCGACGTCCGCACCCCCGACGCCGACCCCGCGCTGCTCGCCGCCCTCGCCCAGGGCGATGCCGTCGCCCTGGCCGCCGCCCTCGCCAACGACCTCCAGCCCGCCGCCCTCTCGCTGCGGCCCGCGCTCGCCGCCACCCTGCGGGCCGGCACCGAGGCCGGCGCGCTCGGCGCCCTCGTCTCCGGCTCGGGGCCGACCTGCGCGTTCCTCGCCAAGGACGCCGACGCGGCCGCCGCCGTCGCCGAGGCGCTGCGGGCCTCCGGCACCTGCCGGACCGCGCACGCCACGTACGGGCCGGTGCCGGGGGCGGCGCTCGTGCCGTAGGGGCCCGCCGGTGCCGGGGGCGGCGCTCGTGTCGTAGGGACCCCGCTCGTGTGGTAGGGACCCCGCCCGTACCGTAGAGGCTTCGCCGGTTCGGGGCCCGCCGGTTTCGGGGCCCCCGCCGCCGCAGGCGGTGAGGGCGCTTCGGCGGGCCCATTAGGCTGGGGAGATCGGGGCGTCCCCGACAGGGGTGCCCGGCCGCGACCGGCGGGCCGCCCCGAGACCGCCAATCCCAGGAGCGCAGCAGACGTGGCCGTCAACCTCGCCACCATCGAGTCCGTCACGAAGGTCTACGGCACCCGCGCCCTCCTGGACGGAGTCAGCCTCGGCGTCAGCGAAGGCGACCGGATCGGCGTCGTCGGACGCAACGGCGACGGCAAGACCACCCTGATCCGGATGCTCGCCAAGCTGGAGGAGGCCGACAGCGGCCGGATCACCTGGAACGGCGGCCTCCAGCTGGCCGTCCTCACGCAGCACGACTCGCTCGACCCGACGGCCACCATCCGGCACGAGGTGATCGCCGACCGGGCCGACCACGAGTGGCTCGGCGACGCCCGCATCCGCGACATCGTCGAAGGCCTCTTCGGCGGTCTCGACCTGCCCGGCTTCGCCGACGGCCTGGACACCGTCATCGGCCCGCTCTCCGGCGGCGAGCGCCGCCGGATCGCCCTCGCCAAGCTGCTCCTCGGCTCGCCCGACCTGATCGTCCTCGACGAGCCCACCAACCACCTCGACGTCGAGGGCATCAACTGGCTCGCCCAGCACCTGCAGAAGCGCCGCTCCGCGCTGGTCTGCGTCACCCACGACCGCTGGTTCCTCGACCAGGTCTGCACCCGGATGTGGGACGTCCAGGGCGGCGCCGTGCACGAGTACGAGGGCGGCTACTCCGACTACGTCTTCGCCCGCGCCGAGCGCTCCCGGATCGAGGCCGTCGAGGAGCAGAAGCGCCAGAACCTCGCCCGCAAGGAACTCGCCTGGCTGCGCCGCGGCGCCCCCGCCCGCACCTCCAAGCCGCGCTACCGGATCGAGGCCGCCAACGCCCTGATCGCCGACGTGCCGGAGCCCCGGGACCGGTCCGAGCTGATGAAGTTCGCCAACGCGCGACTGGGCAGGACCGTCTTCGACCTGGAAGGCGTCACCGTCAAGGCCGGCCCCAAGCTGCTGCTGGAGAACCTCACCTGGCAGCTCGGCCCCGGCGAGCGGATCGGCCTGCTCGGCGTCAACGGCGCCGGCAAGACCTCGCTGCTGCGCGCCCTGCGCGACGCGTACGCCTCCGAGGGCGACGTGCAGCCCGCGTCGGGTCTGATCAAGGTCGGCAAGACGGTGCGGCTCGCCTACCTGTCGCAGGAGGTCGTCGAACTGGACCCGGCCATCCGGGTGCTCCAGGCCGTCGAGCAGGTCCGCTCGCGCGTCGACCTCGGCAAGGGCCGGGAGATGAGCGCCGGCCAGCTGTGCGAGCAGTTCGGCTTCGGCAAGGACAAGCAGTGGACGCCCGTCGGCGACCTGTCCGGCGGCGAGCGGCGGCGGCTCCAGCTGCTGCGCCTGCTGATGGACGAGCCCAACGTGCTGTTCCTCGACGAGCCCACCAACGACCTCGACATCGAGACCCTCAACCAGCTGGAGGACCTGCTCGACGGCTGGCCCGGCTCGATGATCGTCATCAGCCACGACCGGTTCTTCATCGAGCGGACCACCGACGTCGTCCACGCGCTGCTCGGCGACCAGAAGATGCGGATGCTGCCGGGCGGCGTCGACGAGTACCTGGAGCGGCGGGCGCGGATGGCCGCCTCGATCGCCGCCGCCGCTTCGGCCGCGTCGGGTGCTTCGACCGCCTCGACCGCTTCGGCCGCGGCGTCCGGCGGCTCGGACGCCGGGACCGCCGCGTCGGCCCTGTCGGGCGGCGACCTGCGGGCGGCGAAGAAGGAGATGCAGAAGATGGAGCGGCAGATCGCCAAGCTGGACCAGAAGGAGTCCAAGCTGCACGCCCAACTCGCCGAGCACGCCGCCGACTTCTCCAAGGTCGCGGAGCTGGACGCGCAACTGCGCGCCGTCCGGGAGGAGAAGGAGGAGCTGGAGCTGAGCTGGCTGGAGCTGGCCGAGCAGGTCTGAGCCCCGGTCGGGGTTCTGGCCGGAGTCCTGATCGGGGTTCTGGCTGGAGTCCTGGTCGGAGTCTTCTGGTCGGAGTCCTCTGGCGGGGACCGGGACTCCGGTCGGGCCCTACCGGGCCAGCAGGGCCTCCAGCTCGTCCGCCGCACGGCCCAGCGCACTGCGCGCCGGGTCGTGCGGTGCCGTCGGGCGGGCCGCCGCCCCGGTCGGCGGGCGGTGCTCGCGGGCCGCCGCCGTCAGCTCGTCCAGCGCCCGGCGCACCCGCCCCACCTCCGCCGGATCCGGCACCCGGCCGCCGTACCGCAGCTGCGCCGCGAACGCCGCCACCGCGCCGCCCAGCCGCTCCAACGCCGCCGTCGCCGGCAGCCACTGCTCCGCCAGCCGTCCCGTCGGCGGCGGCTCGGCCAGCCCCTGCCGCACCTCCTGGCGGGCGTCCTCCAACGCCCGGTACGCCGTACGGCGCAGCCACACCTCGGCCCGGCCCGCGTCCCCGGTGACCGCGTCCAGATAGGCCCGCAGCGCGGTGGCCGCGTCCACCAGTCGGGGCTCGATCCGGTGCCGCGGACGCTCCGGCCACAGCAGATAGCCGAAGAGCAGCACGATCGCGCTCGCGAGCACCGTGTCCAGCACCCGCGGCCAGAACTCGGCCGCGCTGCTCTGCCCGCCCAACTGGAGCAGGATCAACGCCATCGGCGTCATCGCCACCGTGTTCAGCCCGTAGTGCGCCGCCGTCGCGTACGGCAGCAGGGCCACGCAGAACGCGGCGATCGCCGTCAGTACCCACGCGTCGGTCGTGAGCGACACCACGGCCGCCGTGACCGCCACCCCGAGCACCGTGCCGACCGAGCGGCTCACCGCCCGCAGGAACACCGAACCGAGATCCGGCTTCAACACGAAGGCGATCGTCATCGGCACCCAGTAGCTCTTGCTGAGCGGGTAGCTGGCCGTCACCGCCGAACCGACCGCGATGCACAACGCCACCCGCAGCCCGTACCGGACCGAACCGCGCGACAGCAGCCGCACCCGCAGCCGCCACGGATCGGGCGGCGGTGCCGGGGCGGTACCGACCTCCGCCTCCCGGCCGGCCACGGTGTCGGCCGCCGCGCGCAACGCCACGTCCAGGGCCTGCCGGGACGGCGTGTCCGGCTGCCACTGCGGAACGGCGACCTCGCCGCCGCCCCGCCGGACCGCGTCCGCCAACCGGAGCGGTACCTCCGCGACCTCGGGCGGCACCGGCCGCCACGCCCACAACAGGCCCGTCGCCGCCTCGGTGGCGGCCAACGCCGCCTCGTACATCCGGCGCAGCCGAACCGTACGGGCGGACTCCGACCCCGGGCGGTGCGGTCGCGGGAGGAGGTCCTGCAACTGGTTCAACCGGGCCGTCAACACCTGGCGCGAAGCCGCGCCCTGCGGCGTGCCCAAATCGGCCAGCGTCCGGCCGAACGCCTCGTACGCGGCCGCCAGCGCACGGTTGCGCGGATCCGAGGCGGGACGGCGGTGCGCGCCCCCCGGCAGACCCAGTACCACCACGAACGCGGCACCCGCCAGCATCATCGGCGCCGCCGCCCACCACGGATCCGGCAACGGCATCCCGCTGCCCAACGCCGCCGACACCAGCAGCAGCATCCCCGCCGCCGAACCCCGCGGGCCCGTCGCACTCAGCGCGCCGGACGCGAACGCCGTGAACGTGAGCGCCGCACCGAGCACCACCGCCGAAACGTGCGCGTGCTGGAGGGAAGTGCCGATCAGCATGCCGAGCGCCGAAGCCAGCACCGCCGACGCGATCCGGGGCACCCGCAGGCCGCTCGGCTCCGCGCGGTCGTTCATCGTCGCGTGCATCGCGCCCAGACCGGCGAACACCCCCAGATCCAGCCGGTGCGCCAGCAGCCCTGCGGCCAGCGGCACCGCCATGCCCACCGCCGCGCGGGCCATCAGCGCCAGCGGCAACGGCGGCCGGGAAGGACGGGCGGCACGGGCCCACCAGGAGGGGGCGGACTCGTCTGCGGGCATCAGGTCACGTCCGTTCTGCGGCCAGGGGTCGCTGCTGTGCGACATTGCGCGGCAGATGGGGGCGTACCCGGTCCAACCGGGCGAGACCAGTCTACCGGGGCCCGGCGCGACACCCCCGAGGGCCGCACGTGTCAAGTTCGTACCGATCCCGCACAGGCGGGCCAAGGGCCCTGCCGACCCGACAGGGGCGGTGGCTACGATTACGGAGGCGGAGACCGCCCCCAGGGCGGGCGGTGCACCGACCAGCACTGTACGACCGAGAAGTTGACGGTATGTTGCGGAGCGGCGGCCCCGGGGTTACCCCGAACCGCCGCCCGTACGGGGGAGAGGTGAACTGCTGTGGCAGGAGAGGTTCCACCGAACACGGGGGCCAGTCCGGACACGTCCGGTGACGTCACGCCATTTATGCTCAGCCACATGCTGGGGTTCGGCCCCCTCGTCAGCACCGTGCAGACGAACGTCAGCGCCGCCGACCTGGTGTCCGCCTTCGGCAAGAAGGACGTCAAGGTCGAGCTCGACACGCTCACCGCGTTCGCCAAGAAGATCGAAGCCCTGCTCCAGGCCATGGAGGGCTCCCCGGCGGCCCCGTACAAACTCCAGGAACAGAAGCTGACCGGCGGAAGCTTCGCCAGCGCGGAGTTCGCCGAAGCGACGGCCCTGACCGCGGCCTACGACAAGGTGCACACCCAGCTCGTCAAGCTGCACAAGGACTTCGTGTCGCAGATCGAGGCGATGAAGACCGCGGTCGCGGCAACGGCGGGCAACTACTCGGCCAACGAGGACGACACGGCGGCCGCACAGAACGCCGTCGCGAAGAACACGGGCGGCCCCACACCGCCGCGGGCCGGCGGCGAGGGCTTCTGATGGTGGTCGGCGAGGGCGCCCACGGGGAAACGGGGAGTAAGTAGTGGCAGACGGAACGAACTTCGAGGGCGTCGGACACGCCCAGCTCAAGAAAATGGTCCAGAGCACCGACCCCACGACGGTGCTGAGCCGCGGCACCCAGCTGCAGTCGGCCGGCCGTGTCCTGAAGGAACTCGGCGCGGCACTCAAATCGCACATCGGCAACGTCAGCTGGGAAGGGCCGGCCGCCGAGAGCTTCAAGACCTGGGCCGGCAACCTGCAGCAGTCTGCCGCGTTGCTCGGTGACTACTCCACAACCGCCGGCGACGCCATGCACCAGGCCGGTGAGGCACTCAGCACCGCCAAGGTGGCCGTGCCGGACGTGCCACACGACGATGTCGACATCGTCAAGACGCGCTCGACCCAGGGGGCGCCCAACCAGTTGGCGCTCACGAGCGCCAACTTCACCCCGGCCGGGCCGACCACCGCCACCGTCGACGCCATGATGAAGAAGCAGAACTGCTCCTGGGTCACCGAGACGGAGGCTCTGGCCGCCTCCCAGCGGGTCTACAAGGCTCACCAGGAAGCCATCCATCAGATGGAGAAGCTGGGGCAGGCGTACGAAGCCGCGACGACGAAGCTGGCCGGGCTCGGGGACGTGGCTCTGCCGGGCACGCCGGATGCGAGTAAGAGCCGAGACGATGTGTCGGATTATCCAAAGGGTGGCAGCTACGGCGGCTACGGCGGTTCCGTCCGCAGCCCTCGTACGGGCAGTGGCGTCACCACCAGAGGGAGTTACAGCCTGCCAGGTGGAACCTATGGTGGCGGCTCGGCTGCACCCCGCAACCTGGGGTCGAGCTCGCAAGGCCCGCTCGTGCCAGGCCACGCCGACCCGATTCCGCCGCGAAGCGGTGGCCAGGTGCCGCCGACGCCGGTGGGCCCGGGTTCCTCGACGCCTCCCTCTGTGTCGTCGGAACCCGTCCACCGTCCCGGTACCGGCCTCGACAGCCTGCCGACCGTGCCGACCCTGCCAGGTCAGACCGGCCCGCTCGGCCCCAGTGGTGGTGGAAGTCTCTCGCCTGACGGTCCGAGTGGGATTCCCGTATACCCGGGTGGTCCGGGTGGCGGCCCGGTGACCGGTTTCCCGGCCGGGGTCGGCGGTGGCTCGATCCCGGCCAAGGGTGGTGGCGGATCCGTCTCCGGCAGGGGCGGGGGCTCGATCCCCGCCCGTACGGCTCCGTTCGGCGGTGGCTCGGTGCCGGGGAAGTCCGGTGGCAGCCCGGGTCTGCCCAGCGGGACGGTCTTCGGCGCGCGCGAGGCCCAGGCAGGTCGGGCGGGAGCAGCCGGCAGCACGGGCGGGGTGGGCGGCATGCACCCAGGGATGGGTGGTGGTTCCGGAGTCGTTGGTTCGGGTGGCAGCTCGCGGGGCCGGGGCCTGACCTCGACCGGAGGGGGAGCGGTCGGCGGCCGCAAGGGACCGGCTGCTGGCGGGGAGTTCACGCCGGGTGGTACGGGCCTGCGTAACCGGGCGGCTGCTGCGGGAGTCGCCGAGGGTGAAGCCCGTTCGGGGCAGAACGGCATGATGGCCCCTGGAACGGCGGGTCACTCCGGGCGGAACGAGCGCGATCGCCGCAAGCGGGCCGACTACCTCCACGAGGACGAGGAGACCTGGACCAGCGGTACGCCGCACAGCAACCCGGACGTGATTGAGTAGGACGGCAACGACTGCCCGGCCACTGGGCTCTCCCGGTGGCCGGGCAGACCTGTTCGGGGCACGCTCCCCGGTCGACGGAGAGATTGACGAGGAGTTGCGATGGGGCGGACGAGCGCGCGCGCACGTTGGCGGATGTTCGCTGCGGCGCTTCTGGTGACGGGCGTCATGGCCGGTCCGGCGGCACCACTGGCGATCGCAGGCGATTCGATCCGCGAGGATCAATGGCATCTGGATGCCATGCATGCATCGGAGATGTGGAAGATCTCCAAGGGGGAGAGCGTTACCGTCGCAGTGATCGACGGCGGATTCAAGTTGGATCACCCGGATTTGATGGGGCAGTTTATTCCGGGTAAGGACTTCAGTGGAAGCCCTGGTGGCGTCGGATCCTATGCGGAGGGGCATGGTACGCAGATGGCCAGCCTCATTGCAGGGTCCGGAAAATCCGACGGTGGAAAAGGCGCTTACGGCCTTGCTCCTGGCGCTAAAATCCTTCCGTTGAAGATTTCCAACGGATCCGATGGGGCGGTGATTTCGTCCGATTTCCTTGGGCAGATTGGCCAGGCCGTCACCTATGCAGTCGAGCAAGGTGTCAAGGTCATCAACATTTCTCAGGGAACTTCTGCTGTCGCGACTCACCCTGAAGATGTTGCGAAGCTGAATACTATCCTGGCTTGGGCGCGAGCGAAGGGGTCGCTGGTAGTTTCCAGTGTCGGGAATTCAGCCCAGTCGGGAAATCTTGTGGAATATCCGGGCGCGCTCCCCAATGTTGTTGGAGTGGGGGCGGTCGGCCGCGATGTTATTGCGACATCGGAGTCACAGCAGGGTCCGCAGGTAGTCCTCGCAGCTCCTGGTGTCGATATGATCGAGGCTTGCACGGGGAAAACTGGATACTGCAAGAGTCATGGCACCTCGGATTCTGCTGCATTGGTGTCCGCCTCGGCTGCATTGATCTGGTCTATTCACAAGGATTGGTCGGCGAATCAGGTTCTGCGGGTGTTGATCAATACGGCCGGGAAGCCGACTGATGGATCCGTCCGCAACAACGATGTCGGTTATGGCGTAGTGCGGCCTCGGGTCGCTCTGGCGGACCCTGGTGATCCCGGCCCGGCGGACGTGTCTCCGGTTCCGGCGGCGGAGACTGCGCCTTCGGCCAGCCCGTCCGCGTCGGCGGGCCCGTCGGCGGCGCCGAGTTCGGCCGCCCCGAGCCCGAGTGATGTGGCCGTGGGGGCGCCTCCGGTGGAGTCGGCGGTGGAGAAGTCCTCTGGCTCGGGTGGTGTGTTGCCGGTCGTGGCCGGTGTGGTGGGTGGGTTGGTGCTGGTCGCCGGTGTGGTGTTCGTCGTGCTGCGGCGGCGGAAGGCCAGTGGACAGCCTGCGGTGCCGCCGGGGGAGGACCCGTACGTGCGGTGATCCGGGGGCCTGCGCTGGTGTGCGCCTGCGGTGTTGAGCCGGGGGCGCGTGGGGTGGGGGTGTGCGCGGGGGTCACTCGGGTGGGGGCTGGTGGCGGGGCGGGCTGGTGTCCAGGGTGGTGGTATGGATGCGGAGGAAGCCCGGCGGGCGGGGCAGTTGAGGCGTGCGGCGGCTGCGGCGCTGATCGGTACGGCGATCGAGTTCTACGACTTCTTTTTGTACGGGACGGCGGCGGCCTTGGTGTTCGGGTCGGTGTTCTTTCCTGAACTGGGCACGGTGGGGGCGCTGTTGGCGGCGTTCTCGGTGTACGCGGTGGCGTTCCTGGCCCGGCCGCTGGGGGCGGTGGTGTTCGGGCATTTCGGGGACCGGGTGGGGCGGAAGGCGACGCTGGTGGTGTCGCTGTTGTTGATGGGGCTGTCGACGGCGGCGGTGGGGGTGTTGCCGGGGTTCGGGTCGTGGGGGTGGTGGGCGCCGGTGGCCCTGGTGGCGTTGCGGGTGTGCCAGGGCGTGGGGTTGGGCGGGGAGTGGGGCGGGGCGGCGCTGCTGATCGCGGAGAACGCGCCGGCTGGGCGGCGGGGGCGGTACGGGGCGTTCCTGCAGTTGGGGCCGACGAGCGGGTTCGTGTTGGCGAACGGGGTGTTCCTGGCGGTCCAACTCGGACTGGACGAGCGGGCGTTCCGGGAGTGGGGCTGGCGGGTGCCGTTCCTGGCGTCGTTGGGGCTGGTGGCGGTGGGGCTGTTCGTGCGGCTGCGGTTGGAGGAGACGCCGCTGTTCCGGCCGGACGAGCCGAGGGACCGGGCGCCGGTGGTGGAGGTGTTGCGCGGGCACTGGCGCACGGTGTTGCTGGGCTGTGGGGCGATCACCGTGGGGTACGCGCTGTTCTACCTGACCACGACGTACGCGTTGGCGTACGCGACGTCCGGGCTCGGGGTGGCGAGTTCGCTGGTGTTGGTGATGCTGCTGGTGGGCGCGCTGGGCATGGGCGTGACGGTATGGGTGAGCGCGTCGCGCAGTGACGGGTGGGGGCGGCGGCGGACGCTGAGCTGGGCGACGGGCCTGGCGGCGGGGTGGTCGCTGGTGCTGTTCCCGCTGCTGGAGACGGTGCGCCGGCCGTTGATGTTCGTGGCGCTGGCGGGTGCGCTGGTGGTGCTGGGGTGCCTGATGGGGCCGGTGGCGGCGTTCCTGCCGGAGTTGTTCCCGACCCGGGTGCGGTACACGGGTGCCGCGTTGACGTACAACCTGGGCGGCGTGGTGGGCGGGGCGACGACGCCGCTGGTGGCGACGCGGCTGACGGAGGCGTACGGGACGGCGGAGCCGGTCGGCTGGTACCTGGTGGGGCTGGGTGTGGTGGCGCTGGGGTGCCTGTGGCTGCTGCCGGAGACCGGTGGTGCGGAGTTGGGGGCGGTGGACGGCGGACGCCGCCGGGCGCCCCTCCTGGGGGCGGACCCGGCGGCGTAGGTGCCGACCGTGCGGTGCGGTCAGCCGGCGAGGGCGGCGCGGCCGGCCAGCACGACGGCGGTGTGCTGGGCGACCCGCTCGCCGAGGTGCTCGGCGGTCGCGATGTCGGCCTTGTGCACGGCCTCGGGGCCGGCGTCGGACGGGCTGGAGGCGGCGGCGCCGTTGAAGAAGCCGAGGCGGTTGAGGTCGTTCTCGGTGGCGGTGGTGGCGTTCCAGCCGGGCTTGAGGCCGAGGTTGACCCAGCTCATGCCGTGCTGGGCGGCGAGGGTCTGGAAGAAGCCGAGGGTGCCGGCCTTGTCGCCGCTCTTGGAGGCGGAGTTGGTGAAGCCGGCGGCGACCTTGTCCCGCCAGGCGTCGGAGAACCAGCGCTTGCTGGTGGCCTCGGCGAAGACGTGGAAGGCGCCGGAGGCGGTGCCCATGTAGGTGGGGGAGCCGAAGACGATCGCGTCCGCGGCGTCGAGCTGGGCCCACTGCTCGTCGGTGATGGTGTCGACGGCGATCGAGACGACCTCGGCGCCGGCGGCGGCGGCGCCGCGGGCGACGGCCTCGGCGATGACGGCGGTGTGGCCGTAGCCGGAGTGGTAGGCGAGGGCGACGGTCGGGCGGATGGCGGTCATGCGGGGGCACTCCTATACGGGTACGGGCAGGGGCAGGGGCAGGGCAACGCAGGCAAGGCAGGGGGAAGGCAAGGGGCGGCGAGGGCCTGCTGCCGCACCCCGGCCCGTCGACTGGTCTCTAATATAGACCAAGTCTCCATTGGTTACCAAGGGTGGATTGGAGACCGCGGGGCTACCCTGGACAGCATGACGACGGAGGAAGCGGCCCGGGCGGAGAGCGGCACCGGGCGGCAGGGGCAGGAACGGGAGGGCGGGCAGGACCGGGAGCAGGAGCTCGACGTCTTCGCCCAGCTCTGTCCCAGCCGCGCGATGTTCGCCGAACTGGCCGACAAGTGGTCGATGTTGATCCTGATGAGCCTCGCCGCCTGCGGGCAGCAGCGGTTCTCCGAACTGCAGCGCGGCGTCGGCGGGGTCAGCCGCAAGATGCTCACCCAGTCGCTGCGCAGTCTGGAGCGCAGCGGACTGGTGCGCCGCACCGTGTTCCCGGAGACGCCGCCGCGGGTGGTCTACGACCTGCTGCCGCTCGGCCGGGAGCTGGCTGTACTGCTGGCGCCGCTCGGCCGGTGGACGGAGCAGCGGACCGGGCAGATGCTGGCCGCCCGCGAGGAGTTCGACGAGACGCACGCCGAAGGCTGACCGCGCGCACGCCGAAGGCTGACCGCGCGCGCCGAGGGCTGGCCGGGCCCGCGCCGAGGGGCGGATGCCCGCCCGTCGGGGGTCGGTCCGGCGTGCGCCGGGGCCGCGGACCCGATTTCCCTTCCTGGCCGCCAGCCGTGTAATGTCTTCCTTGTTCGACCGGCCCGGCGAAAGCCCGGCAAGCCCCTATAGCTCAGTCGGTAGAGCGTCTCCATGGTAAGGAGAAGGTCTGCGGTTCGATTCCGCATGGGGGCTCCATTCGAAGGCCCTCGCTTCATGGCGAGGGCCTTTTGCTGTTCCCCGATCAGACCGTCGGGCCCGGTGCGGAGGCCGAGCGCGGCGGCCTAGCGGGTCGGGTACGGAATGCGCTGTGATGGTGCGTCATCGGCCGCCCGCCCATGGGGTGCGGGCGCGAGCCGAACCCCGACCGGGAGGGCGTCATGGGCGTTCGACTCGTGGTGGTCGACGATCACCGGCTGTTGGCCGAGGCGCTGGCCACGGCGTTGCAGCTGCGCGGCCACCGGGTGCTCGCGGTCGGCTGCCCGGCCGGGGTCGCGGCCGATCTGGTGGTCGGCCGGCGGCCGGAGGTGTGTCTGCTGGGGGTGTCCGCGCCGAGTGAGCCGGCGGCTTTCGACGGGCTGCGCCGGATCCGCCGGGAGCGTCCCGAGGTGGCCGTGATCGTGCTCGGGCCGGTGGGTGAACTGCGCGGTGTGGCGGGGGCGTTCGCGGCCGGGGCGGCGGGGTACGTGCCGAGCGACGAGCGGATCGGGGTGGTCGAGCGGGCGATCGGGCGGGCCCGGGCGGGCGAGGCGGCGGTGGCCGTGGACGTGCTGCGCGGGGCCTTCGACCAGTTGCTGCGGCCGGTCGCCGAGCCGGACGACGAGGCGGTGCGGCTGCTGCGGCTGCTGACCCGCCGTGAGGTGCAGGTGCTGGCCCGGATCGCGGACGGGGAGGACACGGCGGCGATCGCCGCCGGGATGCGGATCGCCGCGAGCACCGCCCGGACGCACGTCCAGCGGGTGCTGATGAAGCTCGGTGCGCGGACCCGGCTGGAGGCGGCCGCGGTGGCGGCCCGTACCGGGCTGCTGGAGCGGATGGCCGGCGGCTGAGGGGGGCTCGGGGTCCGTGAAACCGGCTCCCGGGCGGCCCGTTCACATGGTCCTGGGCACTCCGGCGGGCAGGGAGAATAGCCTCAGTCGTACACACGTCATCGACGGCCGCCGCTGACCGGCGGACCGTCGCCCGCTGGAGGTCTCATCATGAGTAAGTACCTGGTCACGGGTGGCGCCGGCTACGTCGGCAGCGTGGTGGCCGCCCACCTGCTGGAGGCGGGGCACCAGGTGACCGTCCTGGACGATCTCTCCACCGGTTTCCGCGAGGGCGTCCCGGTCGGTGCCGAGTTCGTCGAGGGTCGGGTCCAGGAGGCCGGCCGGGTGCTGGACGGTTCCTTCGACGGCGTGCTGCACTTCGCCGCCTCCTCGCAGGTCGGCGAGTCGGTCGTGGACCCGGAGAAGTACTGGCGCAACAACGTGGCGGGTTCGCTGGAGCTGGTCGCGGCGATGCGCGCGGCGGGTGTGCGCAAGCTGGTGTTCTCGTCCACCGCCGCCGTCTACGGCGAGCCGGAGGTCGTGCCGATCGCGGAGACCGCCCGCACCTCGCCGACCAACGCCTACGGCGCCACCAAGCTCGCCGTGGACCACCTGATCACCAGCGAGGCCGTCGCGCACGGCCTGGCCGCCGTCTCGCTGCGCTACTTCAACGTGGCCGGTGCGTACGGCGCGTACGGGGAGCGCCACGACCCCGAGTCGCACCTGATCCCGCTGGTGTTCCAGGCGGCGCTGGGTCAGCGCCCGCACATCGCGGTGTACGGCGAGGACTACCCGACCCCGGACGGCACCTGCATCCGCGACTACATCCACGTCGCGGACCTGGCCGACGCGCACCTGCTGGCGCTGGACGCGGCCAAGCCGGGCGAGCACCTGATCTGCAACCTGGGCAACGGCAGCGGCTTCTCGGTGCGCGAGGTGATCGAGTCGGTCCGGCGCGTCACCGGCCGGGAGATCCCGGTGCAGGCGGCCGGCCGCCGGGCCGGCGACCCGGCCGTGCTGGTGGCCTCGGCGGCCCGCGCCCACGAGGCGCTGGGCTGGACGCCGCGCCGCCCGAACCTGGACGACATCGTCGCCGACGCCTGGAAGTTCGCCCTGGAGAAGCACGGCAAGTAGGCCGCAGGACCCCGCAGGCGCCGCTCCCGGAGGTTCGGGGGCGGCGCCTCGGCGTTGCCCGCTTCGACCGGTGATGGCGTGAAATCCCGCCACTCGCGCACCTCCTGACGAAACTTCACCAAACCGCCACGAGGGGGTTTCCCGGCCCGTACGCTGAGTGCGGTACCGGTGGGGGCCGGCGCCCTTTTCGGCCTCACCGGCCACCGGTGGGCGGGCGGAGTGACGGGCCCAGACCGCGGGTGCCGGGGCCGGTCCCCGCCCCCGGGCTCGGGCCGGTCTGAGCAGGGGGGTAGTGACGATGGGGCGGATCCGCGTCCTGGTGGTCGACGACCACCGGATCTTCGCCGAGGCCCTGGCCGCGGCGCTCGCCGCCGAGCCCGACGTGGAGGTGGGGGCGGCCGGCAGCGGGGCCGCCGCCGAGCGGGCGCTGGAGCGTGCCGCCGTCGAGGGGCGGGCCTTCGACGTGGTCCTGATCGACGCCGACCTGGGGGCCGAGGGCACTGCTTCGGCGGGTGTCCGGAGCCGGCTCGGCCCGGACGCGGCCGACGCGGCCCGGCGGCGGCCGGCCCCGGCGGTGCCGCCGCCCCGCCACCCGGTCGGCCCGCCGGTGGCGCAGTCCGGCGGCCGCCCGGTGGACCTGTTGCGCCCGGGCGGGCGCGGCACGGAACCGGTCCGCTCCGACGCGTACCGGGCCGACCAGCTCAGAACCACGCCTCCGGCACCGGACGGCATCACCCTGCTCGCCCGGGTCCGCCGCGCCCATCCGGGGCTGCGGGCGGTCGTGCTGGCCGTCGCCGACGACCCGCACCGCGCCGCCCGGGCCCTGCACGCGGGCGCCACCGGCTGGGTGGCCAAGGAGAGTTCGCTGGCCCGGCTGCTCTCCGTGGTCCGGGGGGTGCTGCGGGACGAGACGCACCTGCCGCCCGCGCTGCTGACCGGGGTGATCCGCGAGCTGACCACCGCCCGGCGGGACCGCACCGAGAGCGAGCGGCTGGTCGACACCCTCACTCCGCGGGAGAAGCAGATCCTGCGCTGCATGGTCGCGGGCCTGGGTCGGCAGGCGGTCGCGGAGCGGCTCTACCTGTCGCCGCACACCGTCCGGACGCACATGCAGAACGTGCTCGGCAAGCTCGGGGTGCACTCCACGCTGGCCGCGGTGGCGGTGGCCCGCCGGGCCGGGGTCAGCCCGGCCGAGCCGGCCCTGCCGGCGCCGCCGTCCGTCGTGACCGCGGTGGACCGGACGTGAACTCCGGGGCGCGGATCAGCCCGGGATGTTGTCGAACGGGGCGACCAGCTGCCGCAGGAGCGCGGCGAGTTCGCCCTGCTGGCCGGAGCTGAGCTGGGCGAGCAGTTCGCGTTCGTGCGTGAGCAGTCCGGCGAGTGCCTGGTCGGCGCGGTCGCGGCCGTCGTCGGTGAGCCGGACGAGCACGCCGCGCCGGTCGTCCGGGTCGGGCAGGCGCTTGACCAGGCCCTTGCCGGTGAGGCGGTCGATGCGGTTGGTCATGGTGCCGGAGGTGACCAGGGTCTGGGTGAGCAGCTGGCCGGGGGAGAGCTGGTAGGGGGAGCCGGCCCGGCGCAGGGCGGTCAGGACGTCGAACTCCCAGGGCTCCAGCCCGTGCTCGGCGAAGGCGGTGCGGCGGGCGCGGTCGAGGTGCCGGGCGAGTCTGCTGACCCGGCTGAGTACCTCCAGCGGCTCCACGTCGAGGTCGGGGCGCTCTCGGCGCCACGCTGCGACCAGCCTGTCGACCTCGTCCTCCATGACGATCAGTGTATCGGTGGATGTGTCGATGTGAAGTCTCTTGACGTCGAGAAATGTGCCAGCAAGGCTACCTGGGATATCTTGATGTCGAGATACTTGTGAGGTGGACCATGACCAGTCCCGTCTGGGACCCGGCGCAGTACCTGCGCTTCGCGGACGAACGCACCCGTCCGCTGCGCGACCTGCTCGCCCGCGTCCCCGCCCTCCCGAACCCGAGCGATCCCGTGATCCTCGACATCGGCTGCGGCCCCGGCAACTCCACCGCCGTGCTGCGCGCACGCTGGCCGCACGCCCGCCTCACCGGCATCGACAACTCCGCCCCGATGCTCGCCACCGCCCGCACCGACGGTGAGCCCACCGCCGACTACCTGCTCGCCGACGCCCGCGACTACGACCCGGCCCCGGCCGGACCCGACCTGATCGTCTCCAACGCCACGCTGCAGTGGATCGACGGCCACCTCGACCTCGTCCCGCGCTGGGCCGGCGCCCTGCCGCCCGGCGGCACCGTCGCCTTCCAGGTCCCCGGCAACTTCGACGCCCCCAGCCACACCCTGCTCGCCGAACTCCGGCGAAGCCCCCGCTGGCGCGGCCTCCTCGGCGACGACGCCGCCAGGGCCGGCGTCCACCCGCCCGAGCGCTATCTGGACGCCCTCACCGCCGCCGGCTGCGCGCCCGACGTCTGGGAGACCACCTACCGCACCCTGCTCCCGGGCCCGGACCCGGTCCTCGCCTGGGTCAAGGGCACTGCCCTGCGCCCCGTCCTCACCCGGCTGACCGACCCCGCCCGCCGAGCCGCCTTCCTCGCCGAGTACGGGGCGCTCCTGCGCGAGGCCTACCCGGCCGGGTCGCACGGCACCGTCTTCCCGTTCCGGCGGATCTTCGCCGTCGGGACCAGGGCCTGATGCGGGGCGGGAGGGCCGCCGGCCCTTCCGCCCGTCGGTCGCTCCTTCCGCCCGCCGGTCGGCCCTACCCCGCCGCCGGTTCGCCCGCTAGTCAGTCCTTGCGCCCGCCGACCAGCCTCGGGTGCCGCTCCAGGCCCTCCAGCCCGTGCCAGGCCAGGTTCACCAGGTGCGCCGCGACCTGCGCCTTGTCCGGCTTGCGGACCTCCAGCCACCACTGCCCGGTCAGCGCCACCATGCCGACCAGCATCTGCGAGTACATCGGGGCCAGTCGCGCGTCGAAGCCCCGGGACTTGAACTCCAGGCCGAGGATGTCCTCCACCTGCGTCGCGATGTCGCTGATCAGTGACGCGAAGGTGCCGGTCGACTGGGCTACCGGGGAGTCCCGGACCAGGATCCGGAAGCCGTCCGTCGAGGTGTCGATGTAGTCCATCAGCGCGAACGCGGCCTGCTCCAGCAGCTCCCGCGAGTGCCCGCCGGTCAGCGCCCCCGTGACCATGTCCAGCAGCAGTTGCATCTCGCGGTCCACCACCACCGCGTACAGCCCCTCCTTGCCGCCGAAGTGCTCGTACACCACCGGCTTCGAGACCCCGGCCCGCTCGGCGATCTCCTCCACCGAGGTGCCGTCGTAGCCGCGCTCCGCGAACACCGTCCGGCCGATCTCCAGCAGCTGCTCCCGCCGCTGCTTGCCGGTCATCCGGACCCGCCCGCCCCGGCGGCGCGGCGCCGGGGCGGGCGCACCCCCCGAGGCGCCCCCGCCCGCCGGTGCAGCGGTTCGCGGACGGGCCGGCGCCGCGTCGGGCGCCGCGTCCGTCCGCGTGCTCTGGTGGCCGCCTGTGCTGTCTGCGCTGCTCCCGTTCACCCCTACATCATGCTGGAAGCGACGACTCATGCGGCGCGGCGGGCGGCGATCCGCTGCGCGTCCGGCCAACGGACGTCCCGGACCCAGCCGGCCAGCTCGAACCAGCGGATCAGCCGGGCCGAGGAGTCGATCTGCCCGCGCAGCACCCCGTGCCGGGCGGCCGTCGGGTCCGCGTGGTGCAGGTTGTGCCAGGACTCGCCGCAGGAGAGCACCGCCAGCCACCAGACGTTGCCCGAGCGGTCCCGGGAGCGGAACGGGCGGCGGCCGACGGCGTGGCAGATCGAGTTGATCGACCAGGTGACGTGGTGCAGCAGGGCCACCCGGACCAGCGATCCCCAGAAGAAGGCGGACAGCGCGCCCGACCAGGACAGCGTCACCAGCCCGCCGACCAGCGGGGGGAGCAGCAGCGAGATCATGGTCCAGAGCCAGAACAGCCGGGAGATCCGCCGTATGGCCGGATCGCGGACGAGGTCCGGCGCGTACGTGAGCTGCGGGGTCTGCTCCTCGTCGAACATCCAGCCCATGTGCGCCCACCACAGGCCCTTGAGCAGGGCCGGGAGGTTCTCCCCGTAGCGCCACGGCGAGTGCGGGTCGCCGTCCTTGTCGCTGAACCGGTGGTGCTTGCGGTGGTCGGCCACCCAGCGCACCAGCGGGCCCTCGACCGCCAGGCTGCCGGCGACCGCGAGGGCGAGCCGCATCGGGCGGTTGGCCTTGAACGCGCTGTGGGTGAAGTAGCGGTGGTAGCCGACGGTGATGCCGTGGCAGGTGAGGAAGTACATGGCGACGGTGATCGCCGCGTCCGTCCACCCCAGTCCCCACCCCCAGGCCACCGGCACGGCGGCCAGCAGCGCGGTGAACGGCAGGAGGATGAACAGCCCGAGCGCGAGCCGTTCGGCGAGGCCCTGCTTCTCCCCGCCGCGGGTGGCGGACAGTCGGGTGGCGGTGTCGGTGGGATCGGGGGATTCGGTGGGAAGCGCGGCGTTCCCCGCGCTCGGCTCGCCGGCCTTGGTGGTCATGGGCGTCCCTTTGCGACATCCCTGTGCGGGAGGGAGGAGCGGAGGCTACGTTGGCGTAACCTACGGCATCGTAGGTTGCGCTCCGTGGCGAAGGGAACACGCCGCCGCACGGCGCTTGAGTGAATTCACCCGACTGGATGGATGAACCGGCGGCCCGGCTTGTTCGACCGCTCCCGGCGGATCGGGGCCTGCGGATCGCGGCAGTTGATACCCATGGCAGGGTCGACTCGGGTAGGGTCTGAGCAACCATCCGCCGTGGTGTAATGGCAGCACAGGGCCCTTTGGAGGCCTTTGTCTGGGTTCGAATCCTAGCGGCGGAGCCTCTGCACGCCTCAGGTTCGGGCGTACCGCCGAACCGCCGGTATTGTCGGTGCTGCTCGGCGGACTGTGCGAATGGCGACCGGCCTCGGTCCGGTCCGGGCCCGTTCTGCCCGCCCTGTGAACCGACCGAGGAGCCTCCCCGCATGGGTGCCAATTCGCTTGCCGCCGTTGTCGTGCTCGCCGCCGGTGGCGGGACCCGGATGAAGTCGAACAAGCTGCCCAAGGTGCTGCACGAGGTCTGCGGCCGGTCGCTGGTGGGTCATGCCGTCTCGGCGGCCCGCGAACTGACGCCGGAACAGCTCGTCGTGGTGGTCGGACACCAGCGGGAGCAGGTCCAGGAGCACCTCGCGGCGCACTACCCGGCGGCCCGTCCGGTGGTGCAGGAGGACCAGAAGGGCACCGGGCACGCGGTGCGCACGGCGCTGGAGGCGCTGGCCGCCGACGGCGTGGTGCTGGACGGCACGGTGATCGTCACCGCCGGGGACTCCCCGCTGCTGACCGGGGACACGCTGCGCCGCCTGGCGAAGGCCCACGCCGGCCAGGACAACGGGGTCACCGTCCTGACCGCCGTCGTCCCCGAGCCCTTCGGCTACGGCCGGATCCTGCGGGACGAAGACGGCACCGTCGCCGCGATCGTCGAGGAGCGGGACGCCACCGCCGTCCAGCGCTCGATCGCCGAGATCAACTCGGGCGTCTTCGCCTTCGACGCCAAGCTGCTGGTCGAGGCGCTGGCCGAGCTCACCACGGACAACTCGCAGGGCGAGGAGTACCTCACCGACACCCTGGAGATCCTGCGCACCGCCGGGCACCGGGTGGGCGCCGTGGTCGCGGAGGACCACCGGGACATCCTGGGCATCAACGACCGGGTGCAGCTCGCGCAGGCCCGCCGGCTGCTGAACGACCGCCTGCTGGAGCGGGCGATGCGGGCCGGCGTCACCGTGGTGGACCCGGCGACCACCTGGATCGACGTGCAGGTGACGTACGAGCCGGACGCCCTCGTGCTGCCGAACACCCAGCTGCACGGTGCCACCCACCTGGGCGAGGGCTGCGAGGTCGGCCCGAACTCGACCCTGACCGACACCCTGATCGGCGCCGGCGCCCGTGTGAGCAACACCACGGCGGACCGCGCCGAGGTGGGCGAGCTGGCCACCGCCGGCCCGTACGCCTACCTGCGGCCGGGGGCCAAGCTGGCCCGCAAGGCGAAGGTCGGCACCTACGTCGAGGTGAAGAACTCCGAGCTGGGCGAGGGGGCCAAGGTGCCGCACCTCTCCTACATCGGGGACGCCACGATCGGCGAGGGCGCCAACGTCGGCGCGGCCTCGGTCACCGTGAACTACGACGGCGTCAACAAGCACCGCACGGTGATCGGTGCGCACTGCCGCACCGGTTCCGACAACATGTTCATCGCCCCGGTGGCGATCGGGGACGGCGCCTACACCGCGGCCGGTTCGGTGATCACCACCGACGTCCCGCCCGGCGCGCTCGGAGTGAGCCGGGCGCACCAGCGCAACATCGAGGGCTGGGTGGAGCGCAAGCGCCCGGGGACCACCTCCGCGCAGGCCGCGAAGGCCGCGACGGACGGGGCCGCGGACGCCTGACGGGACGGGCGGGAGCCCGAGGGCGGTCCCGGGGCGGACGGTTTCTGCGTGGGCGCGTAACCTTGGGGTCATACGTGCGCCACTGGGCTTACGGCCCGTGTCCAGGCGTACCGACAATTCCCCCGACCCCGTGCGAGCCGGCTGCGCCTGCCCGCACGGGACGACGGGGTTCAGCGTCAGCAACGCGAGGAGACGGTGCAGTGAGCGGGATCACGACGTCGGGTGAGAAGAAACTCAAGCTCTTCTCCGGCCGTGCCCACCCGGAACTGGCGAGGGAGGTGGCCGAGGCGCTCGGGACCGAGCTCGTCCCGACCAAGGCCCTGGACTTCGCCAACGGCGAGATCTACGTCCGCTTCCTGGACTCGGCCCGCGGCGCGGACTGCTTCGTGATGCAGAGCCACACGGCTCCCATCAACCAGTGGATCATGGAACAGCTGATCATGATCGATGCGCTGAAGCGGGCCTCCGCCAAGAGCATCACCGCGATCCTGCCGTTCTACGGGTACGCCCGCCAGGACAAGAAGCACCTGGGCCGCGAGCCCATCTCGGCGCGCCTGGTCGCCGACCTGCTGCGCCAGGCGGGCGCCGACCGGCTGATGGCCGTGGACCTGCACACCGCGCAGATCCAGGGCTTCTTCGACGGCCCGGTGGACCACCTGTTCGCGCTGCCGATGCTGGCGGACTACGTGGGCGGGAGGGTGGACCGCTCCAAGCTGACCATCGTGTCGCCGGACGCCGGCCGGGTGAAGGTGGCCGACCAGTGGTGCGACCGGCTGGACGCGCCGCTGGCGATCATCCACAAGCGCCGCGACATGACCCAGGCCAACACCATCCTGTCGGCCGAGGTCGTCGGTGACGTCAAGGACCGGGTCTGCGTCCTGGTCGACGACATGATCGACACCGCCGGCACGATCTGCGCCGCGGCCGACGCGCTGTTCGACAACGGTGCGGCGGACGTCCTGGTGGCGGCCACCCACGGCGTGCTCTCCGGCCCGGCCGCGGACCGGCTGAAGAACTCGCGGGTGAGCGAGTTCGTGTTCACCAACACGCTGCCGACCCCGGCGCAGATCCAGCTGGACAAGATCACCACGCTGTCCATCGCCCCCTCGATCGCGGCCGCGATCCGCGAGGTGTTCGAGGAGGGTTCGGTCACGAGCCTCTTCGAGGGCGTGCACTGACGAAGCCCGACGGCGGGGGGGGGGGGGGGGGGGGGGGGGGGGGGGGGGGGGGGGGGGGGGGGGGGGGGGGGGGGGGGGGGGGGGGGGGGGGGGGGGGGGGGG
>NZ_JBWKER010000059.1:0-53570 GCF_056435345.1 Kitasatospora sp. NPDC043950 | reverse complement strand
CTTGGGCTAAAGTCAGGAGAACAACGCGAAGGGAGAGAAGAGGTGAGGAGGCCCCCCCCTGGAGTGTGTGGGGGGGGCCCTTAGTGTGGGCTTCCGCTGGCCGAGGGGAGCCCCCCCGGACACCGGGTGGTGCGTCAGTGGGCGCCGGCGGACTGGGTGGCACCCGGGGTGGCGGCACCGGACGGCGTGGCCGCACCGGTGGTGGCCGGGGCGGCCGGGGTGGTGGTGCCGGCGGCCGGGGTGGTCGCGGCGGTGGTGGCGCCCTTGGTGGGCGCGGCCGCCGGGGCCGACGTCGGGCCGAAGCCCTTGTAGAGGCCCTTGTTCGGGCTCACGCCGGCCTGGGCGTCGACCTTCTGGCCGTCCTTGAAGGTGAACGAGGTGGGGACGAAGCCGCCGACCTGGACGCCGACCGAGGCGACCTTGGCGGACGGGTTGCCCTCGCCACCGATCGCCACGGCGCCGCCGGCCGGGACGACGATGGTGGACAGCGGGGCGCCCGCGGCGTCGGAGAACGCGGCGGTGGCACCGTTGCCGACGGTGACGGACTGCAGCTCCGCCGGGGTGCTGCCCGTGTTGGCGATGTTGACGGTCACGTTGGCGGGACCGTTGTGCTCGCCCGAGGACTCGTCCCCGGTGACGACCACGATGTTGTTCAGCCGAAGGTTCGTTCCGAGGGTTGCCGCCGCGTTGTCGGGCTTGACCTGCAGCGTGTCCGGCGTGTTGCCGGCGGCGCAGGACGACAGCGAGGCGATGGCGATGGCGGCGATGGCGGCGATGCTGCCGCGTCGAAGGCTGCGGCTCACGGCGGCGGCTTCTCCTAAGTCAACGTGTCGATAGGTCAGGCCTCAGATTATCGACCTCACTTATGCGCTCCTCACGGGGTGGTCCCCGTGTCGCACTCCCGGGGTTCGCGGGGCGGCCGTCCGGCCGCACTTGTGGCGTGTCCGGGTCACCCTCGGGACAAGCTTCGACCAAGATCGAATAACGATGTGGATACGGCCCGATAAACGGTGAAAACCCAAGATCCAATCATGGTTTCCAGGGTGTTGCGCAAGGTTTCGCCGAACGCCGGAACCGCCTCCGACCTGCGGGAAGCCTCCCTCGAACACCGGTCGCAGCACGTCATGGGGGTCCTTGTCAAGCCCCGAGACCGGCCCTGACCTGCGAAAACGCCCTTCGGGTGCGCTGAAAAGCGTGTTATTCTGGAAAGCCACGGAAGGGGTCCTGTCACATGACGTTCAAGGTTGGCGACACGGTGGTCTACCCCCATCACGGGGCCGCGCTGATCGAGGCCATCGAAATTCGCCAGATCAAAGGTGTGGACAAGACCTACCTGGTGCTCAAGGTGCAGCAGGGAGACCTGACGCTCCGCGTGCCCGCTGAGAACGCGGAGTTCGTCGGCGTGCGCGATGTAGTCGGCCAGGAGGGTCTGGACCGGGTCTTCGAGGTGCTGCGCGCACCGTACACCGAAGAGCCGACCAACTGGTCCCGTCGCTACAAGGCGAACCTGGAGAAGCTCGCCTCTGGCGACGTTATCAAGGTCGCCGAGGTTGTGCGCGACCTCTGGCGCCGTGAGCGCGAGCGCGGCCTCTCGGCCGGCGAGAAGCGGATGCTCGCGAAGGCGCGCCAGATCCTCGTCAGCGAGCTCGCGCTGGCGGAGAACACCAACGAGGACAAGGCGGAGACGCTGCTCGACGAGGTGCTGGCCTCGTAGCGCAGTCGGGCTGCCGCCCACCGCTCACAGCGCCCGGTGTCGGCGCGCCGCTCCCAGGACCAAGCGTCCCGGGGTGGTGCAGTGGCACTTCGGGCGCTGAGGCGTGTCCGGACGACGCCCCCGCCCCGAGCCGGTCCAGGCCCGGCAAGACCGTTTTCCGTCCTGCAAGACCGATTCTGCGGGATTGTGCGGCGGACGGTTGGACCGTAATTCTTCGGAAGGGGCCCGTAGCGCCCGCCGGGCACGCCAAGGCCATACCCACTTCTCCGAAGGAGTGAAACCTGAACGCCTCAGCAGCAGTCGCAGCAGCAGTGGTGCCCGCCGCCGGACGCGGTGAGCGGCTGGGGCCCGGTGCCCCGAAGGCCCTGCGGGAACTGGGCGGCGTGCCGCTCCTGGTGCACGCCGTGCGGGCGCTGGCCCGCAGTCGGGCGGTCGGCCTGGTCGTGGTCGCCGCGCCCGCCGACGGGGTGGCCGAGGTGGTCGCCCTGCTGGACAGCCACGGGCTGGACGGCAAGGACATCCGGGTGGTCGCCGGTGGCGCCACCCGCCAGGAATCGGTCCGGCTCGGCCTGGCCGCGATCCCGGCCGAGGTGGAGATCGTCCTGGTGCACGACGCGGCCCGCCCGCTCGTCCCGGTCGAGGTGGTGGACGCGGTGGCGGCCGCCGTCCGGGCCGGGGCCGGGGCGGTGGTGCCCGCGGTGCCGCTGGCCGACACGGTGAAGCGGGTCGAGTCGAGCCCGGGCCGCCCCGAGCCGGTGCTCGACACGCCCGACCGGGCCACCCTGCGCGCGGTCCAGACCCCGCAGGGCTTCGACCGGGCCACCCTGGTCGGGGTGCACGCCAAGGCGCTGGCCGAGGAGGCCGCGGGCGCCGACGGCGCGCCGCCGGTCACCGACGACGCGGGCCTGGTGGAGCGCTACGGCGGCCAGGTCGTCGTGGTGCCCGGCCACGAGGAGGCGTTCAAGGTCACCCGTCCACTGGACCTCGTGCTCGCCGAGGCCGTACTCGCCCGCCGGAGGGCCGCCGATGCCTACTGACCCGCTGACGCCCGCCGCCCAGGCCCCGGCCCCCGTGCTGCCGCGCGTGGGCATCGGCACCGACGTGCACGCCTTCGAGGCCGGCCGCCCGCTCTGGGTGGCCGGACTGGAGTGGCCGGACGCCGGGGTCGGGCTCTCCGGGCACTCGGACGCCGACGTCGCCGCGCACGCGGCCTGCGACGCGCTGTTCTCGGCCGCTGGGATCGGCGACCTGGGCGCGCACTTCGGCACCGACCGGCCGGAGTGGGCCGGCGCCTCCGGGGTGAAGCTGCTCGGTGAGGCGGCCCGGCTGGTGCGCGCCGAGGGCTTCGAGATCGGCAACATCGCGGTCCAGGTGGTCGGCGTCCGGCCGAAGATCGGCAAGCGGCGGGCCGAGGCGCAGGCCGCGCTGTCGGCCGCGGCCGGTGCGCCGGTGTCGGTGTCCGGCACCACAACGGACGGCCTGGGCCTGACCGGTCGGGCCGAGGGGCTGGCCGCGATCGCCACGGCCCTGGTGTACGAACGGCGTTGAGCCGGGCGCGGTCAGCAGGGCCGGAATAGGCGGGTCCTGACGAGTGTTCACCCGGCGTGGCGGTGGATCGGTCGGTAGTGTGCGGTTCCGGGCCCGGGCGGGGCTTCCCCTCGGGCCGTACCGCCGACGATGAGAAGAGGTTCTCGATGGGCGTCGAACTCTCTGGCCCCGCCAAGGAATTGCTCGACCGCAAGAGTTTCGCCGTGGTGTCCACGATCCAGCCCGACGGCAGCCCCCAGTCCTCGGTCGTCTGGGTCACGCGGGACGGCGACGACATCCTGTTCTCCACCGTCCAGGGCCGCCGCAAGCACCTCAATCTGGTGCGGGACCCGCGCATCTCGCTCGTGGTCAACCCGCCGGAGAACCCGTACGAGTACGTCGAGGTGCGCGGCTCGGCGACGATGACCACCGAGGGCGGCCGGGAGCTGATCAACGAACTGTCCCGCAAGTACCGCGGCGAGGAGTACGGGTTCGACGGCCCGGACGACGTCCGGGTGGTCGTCCGGCTCAGCCCGCGCAAGGTGGTCGGCAACATCTGACCGGCCCGCGCGGCCCGTGGTTCCCCGGGAGTGCGGCATATCATTCCCGGGGAATGTCGCGGGGCACCCCCTCCTGCCCACTACGCTTGACGCTGTGAGCATTCGCCTGTACGACACCAGCACCCGCCAGGTACGCGACTTCGTCCCGCTTGTACCGGGTTGTGTCTCGATCTACCTGTGCGGCGCTACCGTCCAGTCGGCGCCTCATATCGGGCACATCCGGTCCGGTCTCAACTTCGACATCATGCAGCGGTGGTTCGCCTACCGCGGCTACCAGGTCACCTTCGCCCGGAACGTCACCGACATCGACGACAAGGTGATCGCCAAGGAGCGCGAGTTCGGCATCCCGTGGTGGCAGATCGCCTACGAGAACGAGCGGGCGTTCAACGACGGTTACACCGCGCTCGGCTGCCTGCCGCCGACCGTCGAGCCGCGGGCCACCGGGCACATCCCCGAGATGGTCGAGATGATGCGGGGGCTCATCGAGAAGGGCCACGCCTACGCGGCCGACGGCAACGTCTACTTCGACGTGAAGTCGTACCCGGACTACCTCGCGCTCTCCAACCAGAAGCTGGCCGACCTGCGCCAGCCCGAGGGCGAGGGCGAGACCGGCAAGCGGGACCAGCGCGACTTCGCGATGTGGAAGGCCGCCAAGCCGGGCGAGCCGAGCTGGGAGACCCCGTGGGGCCGCGGCCGGCCGGGCTGGCACCTGGAGTGCTCGGCGATGGTCCACAAGTACCTCGGCCCGGCCTTCGACATCCACGGCGGCGGGCTGGACCTGATCTTCCCGCACCACGAGAACGAGATCGCCCAGTCCAAGGCCTACGGCGACGCCTTCGCCAGCTTCTGGGTGCACAACGCCTGGGTCACCATGGCCGGCGAGAAGATGAGCAAGTCGCTGGGCAACTCGGTGCTGGTCTCCGAGATGGTCCAGCGCTGGCGTCCGATCGTGCTCCGCTACTACCTGGGCACCCCGCACTACCGCTCGATGATCGAGTACAGCGAGGACGCCCTGCGTGAGGCCGAGGCCGGGTTCGGCCGGATCGAGGGCTTCATCCAGCGCACCGTCGAGCGCTGCGGGGCGGTCGACGCCGCCCCCGAGGTGCCGCCGGCCTTCGCCGAGGCGATGGACGACGACCTGGGCGTTCCGCAGGCGCTCGCCGTCGTGCACACCGCCGTCCGCCAGGGCAACAGCGCCCTGAACGCGGACGACAAGGAGAACGCGGTGGCGCGTCTGGCCGAGGTCCGTGCGATGCTCGGAGTGCTGGGTCTCGACCCGCTCGCCCCGCAGTGGGCCGGGTCGGAGCGCGGCGAGCCTGGGACAATGAAGAGCATGCACGGTGTGGTCGACTCGCTGGTCCGCCTGGTCCTGGACCAGCGGCAGGCGGCGCGTCAGCGCAAGGACTTCGCCACCGCGGACGCCATCCGCGACCAGCTCGGCCTGGCCGGGCTGGTGATCGAGGACACCCCGTCCGGCCCGCGCTGGACGATCAACAGCCAGTAACCCCATCTGACGATCGGGGTGAGGGTGGGCCGTACCGGACCGGTGCGGCCCTCCCGCATGACGTAGCGCATGCAGTCGGCCGCCGCCGGACAGAACGGGGCGGCCGGGCATGCCGGACAGACAGGAAGTACAGCCATGGCCGGCAACAGCCAGCGCAGGAACCGCCGCAACCCCGGGTCGAAGAAGGGCGCGTCTGTCGGTACCGGCGGCCACAGCCGGAAGGGGCTCCAGGGCAAGGGCCCGACCCCGCCCGGAGCGGAGCGCAAGGGCCACCCGAAGCAGCGCGCCGCCAACGCCGCGGTCAAGCGCGAGCGGGACGCCAAGGCCCGCGCCGGCATGCGCCGCGCCGGCGGCGCCGGTCGCGGCGGCCGGGGCGGCGCGGGCAGCGCCGAGCTCGTCTTCGGCCGCAACTCGGTCGTCGAGGCCCTTCAGGGCGGCGTCCCGGCCACCGCGCTGTACGTCCAGCAGTTCGTCGACACCGACGACCGCGTCCGCGAGGCCTTCCAGGCCGCCAACGACCGTGGCATCCCGCTGATGGAGGCCCCGCGCCCGCAGCTGGACCAGATGACCGGCGGGCTCAACCACCAGGGCCTCGTGCTCCAGGTGCCGCCGTACGAGTACGCGCACCCCGACGACCTGCTGGTCGAGGCCTCCGACTCGGGCCAGGACGCGCTGATCATCGCGCTGGACGGCGTCACCGACTCGCGCAACCTCGGCGCCGTGGTCCGCTCCGCCGCCGCCTTCGGCGCGCACGGCGTGGTCATCCCCGAGCGCCGCGCGGCCGGTATGACCGCCGGCGCCTGGAAGACCTCCTCCGGCGCCGCCGCCCGTCTGCCCGTCGCCCGGGCCACCAACCTCACCCGCACCCTGGAGGCCTACCAGAAGGCCGGCCTCATGGTGGTCGGCCTGGCCGCCGACGGCGAGGCCGAGCTGGGCGACCTGGAGCTGCTGACCGGCCCGGTGGTGATCGTCGCGGGCAGCGAGGGCAAGGGTCTGTCCCGGCTGGTCTCGGAGACCTGCGACATGCGGGTGCGGATCCCGATGTCCGGGCTGACCGAGTCGCTGAACGCCGGTGTCGCGGCGGGCATCGTGCTCTACGAGGCCGCGCGACTGCGCGCCAAGCGCTGAGCACAGCCGGTGTGCGGGGCGCAGGGGAACTTCTGAATTCTCCGCAATCCGAGTGAAAAGCGATCGGGCCCGACCAGGCCCGATCGCTTTTCTCATGATCATTTCAAGTATGCGCCGGACATCCACTCGGGAGAGTGTCCTAAGCGGTGGTCACCCGGTTAGACGGGCGTGGACACCAGAACACCTCGGCGCCCCCTGTTCGGCGGCGGCAGCACCGGGATAGACGCGGGCCCCGGCCTTGACACGGTCAAGGTGCCGTCCGACCCCGCGCGCCTCAGCATCACCCAGGCGAGCTTCCGGCTCCGGCTCGGCGCCCCGGTGGCGCCGCTGATCGAGGCCCCGGCCGGACTGCTGTCCACCGGCGCCGCGTTCGGCGACCCGTACGCCAACCAGGGCCTGATCCGCCGTCCGCTGGTCACCCCGCAGGTCGTGGTGCCCGCCTCCGCCGTCCCGGCGCTCGCGGGGGCCGCCGGGGGCGGTGCGCCGCGCCGCAAGGGCCGGGTCACCGCCGTCACCTGGACCGGGCAGGCGCCCCCCGGGGACCTCGCGGCCACCCAGCTGCTGGACGCCGTCCGGCTCACCGGCTCCGGACCCGACGGCGGCGGCCCGGGCGTGTCGGACACCCGGGTGATCCCGTCCTACTCGGGCGCCCGGACCGTCCCGCGCCAGCCCCGGGAGGGTGCCGGCACCGCCACCGACGCGGGCATCGGCCCGGTCGGCGCACCGCAGGGCTGGACCCCGAGCGGCGAGCTCCCCGAGGTCTCCGCGACGGCCGCCGAGGGCAAGCAGCCCTGGTACCCCGGCCGCCGGGTCGACCTCGGCCTGGTCCTGCTGCCGCTGCGCGCCGTCCTCGGCTCGCTGTCCGTCTACGCCGGGTTCAGCAAGCTCTGCGACCCGGTCTACTTCGACGGCGGCGAGCGCGGCTCGATGATGCGCTGGCTCGCCTCGCTGCACCCCTGGAAGGTCGCCGAACCGCTGCTGGCCTTCGCCATGGCGCACCCGGTCGGTGCCGGCCTGGTGGTGTCGTTCACCCAGGTCGTGGTCGGCGTGCTGACCGTCCTCGGCCTCTGGCAGCGGCTCGCGGCCGGGGCGGCGATGCTCCTCTCCGCCGCGCTGCTGTTCACCGTCAGCTGGCGGGCCGTGCCGGTCTACGACACCCCCGACCTGATCTTCCTGGCGGCCTGGAGCCCGCTGCTGATCGCCGGAGCGCCGTTCGCCTCCCTGGACGGGCGGCTCAACCTGGAGGCCTGGCGGCGCTACGGCGCCGACGCGCCCGCCGCGCTGCGCCGCCGGGTGCTGCGCCGCGGCACGGTGGTCACCACGGTCGTGGTCGGGGCGACCCTGCTGCTCGGCTCGATGCTCGGCGCGGCGGTGCGGACCGGGGCCCGGACGCACCAGGCACCGGCCCGTCCGGCCACCGACTACGGCACGCCGGTCTGGCCCAGCGGCGCCCCGACCGGCACCCCGGGCGGCCAGGGCTCGTCCACCTCGCCCTCGCCCGCCCCGCGCCCGGCCACCCCCACGCCGAGCCCGACCACCCCGCCCTCCTCCGCCCCGGCAACCCGCCCGGGCAGCCCGACGCCGAGCGGCAAGGGGCACTCCACCAAGGCGGAGACCGGGGCCGGCACGACCCCGACCCCCGCCGCGCCGGCCGCCGCCGCGCCGTCGGCCGGTTCCTCGCCCGCCCAGCGCAGCACCCCGGCCCCCGCCGGCTCGGGGGCGGCGTCCAAGCCCAGCCCGAGCTCGGGGGCGAGCCCCGGGCTGCTCGGCGGGGTGCTGGGCAGCGGCCCGCTCGCCGACCTGTCCGGCGGCGCCCGCTCCTCCCACCCGGGGGCGCCCACGTCCACCTGACGGCCCGTGGACGCGATCGGCCGGGTGCTCCTTGGCGGAGCACCCGGCCGATCGTCGTGCGCAGGGGGCTGAGGTGCTGGGGCTGAGGTGCTGGGGCGCGAGGCTGGGGGAGCGGCGGTTACTGCGGTGTGCGGCCGGCCCCGGAGGCGAGCTCCTTGGCCGCCTCGGTGAGGTCCTTCGCGGTGTCGATGGCGCGCCAGTACACGCCCTGCGGCAGCTGGTAGCCCGCCAGCCGCTTGCTGCGCGCCAGCTGCGGGAACGTGGTGCGCTCGTGGTCGCCCACGTCCGGCAGCAGCTCGGCGAACTCCGGGCTGAACACGTACAGCCCGGCGTTGATCAGGAACGGCGAGGGCGGCGCCTCGATGAAGTCCAGCACGTTGCCGAACTGGTCGGTCTCCACCGCCCCCCACGGGATCCGCGGTCGGGCCAGCGCGAGCGTCGCGACGGCGTCCCGCTCGTGGTGGAAGGCGGCCATGTCGCGCAGGCTGAACCGGGTCCAGATGTCGCCGTTGGTGGCGTACCAGGGCTCGTCCGGGCGGGGCAGCGCCTTGGCCGCGTACTTGAGGCCGCCGCCGCGTCCGAGCGGCTCCTCCTCGACCACCGTGCGCACGCGCAGCGGCAGATCCGCCTTGTCGAGCCACTCCTCCAGCACGGCGGCGAGGTGCCCGCAGGAGACCACCACGTCGGTGACGCCCTCGGAGGCCAGCCAGGCCAGCTGGTGGCCGAGGATCGGCGTGCCCGTCCCGGGGATCTCGACCAGCGGCTTCGGGCGGTCGTCCGTGTAGGGCCGCAGCCGCGAGCCCTGGCCGCCGGCCAGGATCACGGCCTGGGTGACGGGCGTCGTGGTCGGCCGGGACGGGTGGGTCGGCGGGGACGCGAGGTCGGCGGTGGGGCCGGAGTCAGCGGTCATGCCTGAAGAATAGGGCGCCCACCGGGGGTGGGAACCCGAGGCCGCGGGCGCCGTCGGCCCGCGGCTGCCGGTGGGCCCGACGGCCTCGTCGGCCCGCGGCCGAGGGGGTCAGCCGGCGATGCCCGCCGCGAACGACCCGTCGCAGACCGGGCGGGCGAAGGACCGGGCCCGCTGGACGTCGCCCTGGTACTTGCGCACCGCCGCCTTGCCCAGCTCTCCGGCGAGCGAGGTGCAGTACGGCGTCAGCGACGGCTGTTCGCGCATCGAGCGCTCCAGCAGGTCCAGCGCGGCGGACGGGTTCTTGGCCCGCAGCTCGTCCAGCAGCACCACCCGCAGCGACTCCTGCGGGGCGAGCCCGTCCGGGGACGTGCCCGCGGTGGCGGTGGCGGAACGCCCGATCCCGGTGCCGTCACCACTGGACGCCGCCACGACCTGCTGGTCGAGGTTGGTCGGCGGGGCCCATGGCACCCGGGTCACGGCGAGGGTGCCGGTGGTCACCAGGACGACCGGCAGGGTCAGGGCGACGGTCTGGCCGATACGGCGTACAAGCTGCTTCACCCTCAGGAGAGTAGCGGTGGGTACGGGCCGGATCGCCCTCCGTGACACCATCGAGTGACACCGTGTCCGGGTTCGTCCCCCCACCGTGTTGACGTGGGGGTGTACGGACGGAGCCCGCCGGACCAGGAATGATCCGACGGGCTCCGTCGTGCCGGCTTGCCCTGCCGGTCGACCGACCGGCAGGGCGCGCCGTGCTCAGCTGCTCAGACGGGCGCCCGAGCTGGTCGAGAACACGTGGGTCTCGTTGGCGATCGGCACGACGTGGATCGTCTCGCCACGGGCCGGGATCTGCCGGCCGTGCACGCGGACGACCAGCTCCTTGTCCTCGCCGCCGATCTTGGTGGTGCCGTACACGAAGCCGTCGGAGCCGAGCTCCTCGACGACGTTCACCGTCACCGCGACACCCTCGATGCCGCCCGCCGGGACGATCTCGAAGTGCTCCGGGCGGATGCCGACCGTCACCGACTTGTCGGTGCCGGCGCCGGCCAGGTCGTCGCGCGAGACGTTGACCACCGAGCCGCCGAACTTCACGCCGCCGTCCACCAGCGGGACCTCGACCAGGTTCATCGCGGGCGAGCCGATGAAGCCGGCCACGAACAGGTTGGAGGGCCGGTCGTACATGTTGCGCGGGGTGTCGACCTGCTGGAGCACGCCGCCCTTGAGCACCGCGACCCGGTCGCCCATGGTGAGCGCCTCGGTCTGGTCGTGGGTGACGTACACCGTCGTGATGCCCAGGCGGCGCTGGAGGCCGGCGATCTGGGTACGGGTCGAGACGCGCAGCTTCGCGTCCAGGTTCGACAGCGGCTCGTCCATCAGGAAGACCTGCGGCTGGCGCACGATCGCGCGGCCCATCGCGACACGCTGCCGCTGACCACCCGACAGCGCCTTCGGCTTGCGGTCCAGGTACTCCGTCAGGTCGAGGATCTTCGCGGCCTCCTCGACCTTGGTGCGGATCTCCGCCTTGTTCACGCCAGCGATCTTGAGCGCGAAGCCCATGTTCTCGGCGACGGTCATGTGCGGGTACAGCGCGTAGTTCTGGAACACCATGGCGATGTCCCGGTCCTTCGGCGGCAGGTGCGTGACGTCCCGGTCACCGATCCGGATGGAGCCGCTGTTGACGTCCTCCAGACCGGCCAGCATGCGCAGGCTGGTCGACTTGCCGCAGCCCGAGGGGCCGACCAGCACGAGGAACTCGCCGTCCGCGATCTCCAGGTCCAGCGCGTCCACCGAGGGCTTGTCCGCCCCGGGGTAGACGCGGGTCGCCTGGTCGTACGTGACAGAAGCCATGGTTGTTCTCTCCTTCACCGGCAGGAACGTGCCGGACGATCCGAGTAAAGGGGCGTTCGTTCGCCTCCGTCAGCCCGCCCAGTGGTCTGAACCACCTCACGAACCGACTCCGGGCGACGCTACCTGCGCCTCCGCCGCTTGTCAGCCCCCAGCCCGCCCGATTTCGGCATCGGTTCCATCACGCCCACCCAGCCCGCCAACCCCCGGATATCCCCCCACCCCACCTGCCGGGCCCGGTAGACTGCCCCCGGTGCCGCCGTGATCCCTCGCGGACGGTCACCGTGCCTCCTTAGCTCAGCTGGCCAGAGCACCGCTCTTGTAAAGCGGGGGTCGTCGGTTCGAACCCGACAGGGGGCTCGCGTAGGAAGCAATGCGACCGGTGCCCGAAGGGCCGGCTCGCCGGAGTGATCCGGCGGAGCCGGCCCTTCGTCGTTGCCGGGGCGTGCCGCAGGCCGTGGGGTGGTGCGTGGCGGTCGATCAGGTGGGTTCGGGTGTGGATTCGCCCGGTTCGCCGGATTCGGCGGGTTCGTTCGAGTCATCGGATTCCTCCGATTCCTCCGGTTCGTTCGGCGGGCCGGAAAGGGCGGTCTCGCCGCTTTTCCGCCAGGTTGCCGTCACCTTCAGGCTGGCCTTTCCGTCGACTCCCGTCACCGCGCTCACGAGGACTCCCGTCTTGACGGAGAGCTCGATTCCGAATTCGAGCGTGAATTCGTCGGGGGCGGCCGCCCGCAGGCCGGATCGCACGTTGCCGACCACGGTCTGGAGGGTGCTCGCGAGGTCGTCCAGCTGGTAGCTGGGGCGGCGCAGGGCGACGTCCCTGGGCCCGCGCTGCTCCTCGATGCGGGCCCAGAATGTCCCCTCGGGCGTCACTACTTGGACAAGCTCCGACATTTCTCCTCCAAGGGGTGCCGTTGCCGGGGTCGAATTGCCGGAAAACCGGTGACCGGCCCGGGCCGTGGGCCTATCCTTCTTCTTCGCGAGGGGAACTGTATCGGGCGCCGAGGGGTGGCAGGCCATGGATATGGGACAGCGGGCGGCGGGTACTGAACGCATCTACCTCTCCGATGTGGAGCCGCACGCGGCGGCGCCGATCGACCGGGCCTCGGACCTGCGGTCGCGGGTCCTGCTGCATGTCCTCTTCGCCGACACCCTGCTGATCGGCGACTCGCAGGGCCTCAACAACAGGTACTTCCGAGCGCTCGTCGACGCCGAGGAGGCGCGGAAGGTCCGCTGGTCCCCGGGTACGGCGGCGCTCTCGGACTTCGGCGCCCTCCTGGAGGCGGGCCGGCTGCGGGTCGCGCTGCGGGCGGGCGGGACCCTGCACCGGATCAGCGACGGCCACCGGGCCGAGGGCGTGGAGAACGCGCCCGACGTCCCCTACGTGGAGCGGTTGACCGGGGTGTCGTCCGCGCACACGGTGCCGTACGACGGGTCGGCCGTCGCCGCCGCGTTCAAGTCCGGTGTCCTGACGCGGATCGAGGCCGCCGAGCGGGACTTCGCCGGGAGCGCGCGGGAGGCCCTCGAAGCCGCTCGCGCCTGGGTCTCCGAGCAGGATCCGCTGCTCTACAAGCAACTCCGGGACTGGCTGGCCGGCTACCGGAGCGCGCGCCCGGGGGGCAGCGCCGAACTCGTCCTCGTGCTCCAGTCGGTGGACGACTGGGCCGGCGAGTCCTACCGGCGGGCGCTGCCGCAGGCCCTGGGCGTCGGCATGGCCGGCCCGCGCGACGGCGAGGGCACCATCCCGGTCTTCCGGAGCCGGCGACTCGTCGAGTACGCGGGGTTCCCGGCGGTGATGCTCGACAACCTGCTGCTGTCCCAACTTCCGGTGGAGGTGGTGTTCGAGGCGATCGAGCAGCCCTCCCGGGTGGCCCTGGTCGCGGAGTTGGGGCGGCTGCGCCGGGGGATCCAGCCGGACACGGCGGTGCTGCGTTCGGCGGTCGACGAGTTCAGCTCGTGGACGCTGGAGGCGTTCGAGCGCACCTTCCGCCGTGTCGGGGGTCTGGCGTGGGAGCACTTGCGGGGTGAGGTCCGGCTGATGCGCTTCGGGCTGGACGAGGACCCGGTCGCCGGTCGGCTGGGGGCCGGCCTGGAGGTGGTCTCCCCGGCGACCGACGGCGTTCGCGACCTGTCGCTCCACGTGGTGAACGGCCCGGGTGCGGCGGGCCCGGACCCGCAGCGCCGGGCGCAGCCGCGGCCGTTGTGCGAGCTCGATCCCTTCGAGCGGGTGGTCACCCTCTGACCGCCCCGGTCTGCGGGTCGGGGTGGGCCTGGAGGAGGGCGAAGGCGGCCAGGGTGACGCCGCAGGTGATCCGGCCCTGCCGCAGCCAGCGCGCCATCAGGTCGGGGGAGACCCAGACCGGGTCGGTCACCGATTCCATGGCCTCCGGACGGGCGGTGGCGGTGCCCCCGGGGAGCACGGTGGCGCGGCAGACGTGGATGCCGTTCTCGATCAGGCCGGTGTCCGCGTGGATCAGGCCGAGGCTCTCCACGGTGGAGGCGATGAGGCCGGTCTCCTCCCTGAGCTCGCGCGCGGCGGCCTCCTCCGGGGGTTCGCCGGGCTCGCAGCCGCCGCGCGGGAACTCCAGCGAGGCGGCGCCGACCGGGTAGCGGTAGGAGGGCACCAGCGCGATGCCGTCGGGGCCGGTCGCCACCACGACGACGCCGGTCTGCGACCACTGCCACCGGAGGTAGTTGCCGGCCGTGCCGCCCGGGGCGACGACCTCGTCGTTGTAGAGCCGGCCGAAGCGGTTCCCGAAGACCTCGACGGCCTGGCGGCGTCGGATCGGGGCGGGCGCGGCGAGGTCCTGAGAGTCCGTGGGCATCATGCTCCTACCTGCCGTCGTAGGGCCGCAGGTGGCGACGGCCTCACCTGCCATGATTGCCCATGGTCGCCAGCTGCTCCACCCAGTGTGCGCGCTCGTCGGTGAACTCGGTTATCTCCGAGGAGAGTTGGACAAGCATCCGGAGCGAGGACCGTTGTGCGGCGAGCCGTTGCCGGTCGCCGGGCGGAAGGGCGGCGCGCAGCTGTGCGGCTTCCCGCAGCGCGCGGTACGCCTCGTCGTCCCGTCCGGCCCGGACGAGGCCGATCGCCTGCCGGTGCAACGCCTCCGGGAGCCTGGCCAGGTAGCGGCCGGGCTGCTGGTCGGCGAGCTCGCGCAGCAGCGCGAGCGCCCGGTAGCCGGCCGCCACCGCTTCGACGGGTCGGCCGGCCAGTTGCCCGCACCGGGCGAGGAGTTGGAGGCAGGTCAGCAGGGTGTCGTCCTGCCGGGCCCCCGGTTCGGCCTCCTCGCACAGCTCGACGCCGTGCGCGGCCGCGTCGAGGGCGGCGCTCACCTGGCCGTCCTCCATCCGCACCAGGGCCAGGGTGCTCAGCGCCGTCGCGGTGTCCAGGAGGTACGTCTGGCGCAGGGTGTCGTCCCCGTCCGCCCCGGCGAGGAGTTCCTCGTAGTGGGCGACGGCCGACCTGGCGTGTTCGAGCGCCGGTTCGGTCCGGTGGGCGCGGTGCAGCAGGAGGCTCACGTTGTGGAGCGCCCTCGCGTACTCGGGGAGGTGGCGTCCGGTCTGCCGGACGAGGTCCCGGCTGAGGCGGACGGCCTGCTGGGCGGCGGTCAGCGCCGAGTCGCCGGGGCGGACGCCGTCCGCGCCGAGTCCGCCGGGGGCCAGTCCGTCCGAGGCCGGTCCGCCCGGGGCCGGTCCGCCCGGGGCCGGTCCGCCGGGGGCCAGTCCGCCCGGGGCCAGTCCGTCCGCGGCGGGTCCGTCCGGGGCGGTCTCGTCGAGCCGGAGGCTGTAGCTGATGAGGCGGCGCAGCCTGCGCAGCTGGTCCTCCTCGCCGAATTCGGGGTCCGGCTGGTCCAGCAGGCGCTTCAGGACCAGCGCCGCCACCGGCGACATGCTGGAGGGGTAGCCGGGCAGCCGGCTCTCGACGGCGGCGAGGACGTCCGGTCCGCACGCCCGTACGGCGGGCAGCATGAGGGCCGCCAGCGGTTCGGCGTGCGGCAGTACGGCGCCGTTGGCGGCCAGGGCCGGCAGGAGCGCGTCGGGCCGCTCGGCGATGCTCCGGGCCAGTGCGGCGTCCAGGGCCGGGTGGGCGGGGTGGTCCACGACCCGCCCCACCCCGGTGCAGCCGCGGGCACGGGCGAGGATCTCCACGGTCTCGGTGGCCGCCGCGATCCGCTGCTGCGGCGAGGCGGGGTGCGGCGGGTCCAGCAGGGCGAGCAGGTACTCCTCGGAGCGTCCCGAGCTCTCCGGCGTACTCAGCACCCGTCGGACCAGGATCTCGCCGATCCGGCTCGGGCCGACGGGGGCGACCAGGCCGTCCTCGGCCGGGTAGAGCATGCGCAGGAGGGCGTTGACGACGTTCATGTTGAGGGGCGGATGGTGGGGGAACGCCTCGGCCCGGACCCGTTCCAGCAGGGCGATCAGCCGGTCCGAGCGTCGCCCGGGGGCGAGCACCGGGACGAGGAGGAGCCCTTCCGCCAGGAGCCGGCCGGCCTCGCCGGCCAGGGCCGGCTCCGCGGGCAGCCACGCCGTGAGCTGCGCGTGCCAGACCCGGACCTCGTGGTCGCAGAGCCGTTCGAGCGGATCGCCGTGCCCGGACCAGCTGCTTCCCCGGGCGAGGGTGAGGACGGCGTCCAGCGCGAGTGCCAGCACGCCGAGCAGCGAGTCCTCCCGCCCGGCGCGCGACGGAAGGCTCCTCGGTACGGGCAGGCGGTCGTGGCCGAGTCGTCGGGCGAAGACCTCGAAGGCCGAGACGACCAGCGCGGCGGGTGAGGCGTCCCCGGTGGCGGTGGCGGTGGCGGTGGCGGTGGCGGCGGCGGCGGAGGGGACGGAGGGGACGGAGGGGATCGTCCTGGGGAGTTCCACGACGCTGGCGTCGGCCAGTGCCCAGTCGTCGACGCCGCTCTGCAGCGCCCGCCAGAAGGGCTCGGCCGTGCGGGCGAGCAGCAGCAGGCGCAGCCGGGGCTGCTCGGGTCCGAACCGCGAGACGTGGTCCACCAGGGTGCGGATGTCCTCCAGCCGGGCCTGGGCGTAGTCGAAGACGGCGAGGACCGCCAGACCGTCGTCGAGGGCGGTGGTCAGCTCGTCCAGCCACCCCGCCCCCGCGAGGCTGCTGCGCTGTACGAAGCCCGCGAGCCAGCCGTCCTCGGCCATCAGCCGGCACAGTTCGGCGGCGAGCCTGGTCTTGCCGGAGCCGCCAGGCGCGTGGAGCAGGCGCAGCAGCAGCGGGGTCCCGTCGGCGCACCAGGCCCGCAGTTCGGTGAGTTCCGGGCGGTCCACGAAGGGCATCGCGCCCTGCGTCAGCAGCTGGGCGGGGGTCGGCCGGGGCGTCTGGCGGGGCCGGTGGTGTCCGTACGCCCCGAAGAGCCGGACCTGGCGCCCGGCCCGGTCCATCGCCAGGTCGTACCAGGCCGTGCCGGGCCGGTGGCCGAGTCCGTTGCGCCGGGCCAGTTCGGGGAAGCAGGTCCGCACCGCGTCGACGGGGACCATCCAGCCGCCCAGGACGGCCGTCTCGTCGCGGGAGGTCTTGAGCACTCCGCACACCCGCCCGGTGGCGGGGTCGAGCACGAGGCTGCCGCTGAACCCCTGGACGACCTGGTCGCTCTTGAGCCGGACGAAGTGGCCCGCTTCGCCGGAGCGGCCGACGACGGAGAGGTACAGGGTGTCCCGGTGGGTGCCGGCGTCCAGGGTCGCGTCGCTGAATCCGTGGACGATCACGTCCGAGCCGCCGGGGGGCACCTGATCGGCGAGCCAGACGCCTGCGGTGTCCAGCGGTTCGGGGAGCCGGAGCACCGCGAGGTCCGGGTACGCGTAGATGCCGCCGTCCGGGTCCTGCCGCGGTTCCCGGGCGACCACCTCGGCCCGGAGCGTGCGCCCGTGCACCGTCACCGCCGGGTGCGGGTCGGAGCGGACGACGTGGGCGCAGGTCAGCACGGTGTCGGGGGCGACCAGGAAGCCGGTGCCGGAGCTCTCCGCGGTCTCGATCAGCACCGCTTGTTCCGTGGCGAGTCGGCTGACGGCCTCCCGGCGCCGCCGGGTCTCGTTGTCGGGGATCACTCGGGGTCCCTTCGATCGGGGGTGCCAGGGTGTCGTGCCCGGCCGTCGGAATCCAGTGAGGGAGGTGCACCGGGACGTAGTTGACGCAGGGTCCAGCCGTGGGCGCCGGGGGTCAAGGGGGTGGTGTGGGCGGTGAGGAGTTCGGCGGCGCGGCGGTAGGAGAGGCGGGCGCGGCCGGTGTGGGGGCAGCGGTCGGGGGCGGGGGTGCCGGCGGGGGCGCGGCGGTCGGTGAGGAAGAGCGGGCCGGCGGTGCGGCCGGCGACGAGGAGGGGGAGCAGCCGGGCGGTGCCGCTCCGCCAGTGGACGGGGGTGCGGCCGGGCCGGTGGAGGGTGCGGTGCCGGGACAGGTCGAGGTCGTCGGTGTCGAGGGCGAGGACGGTGTCGATGGCGGCGCCTGACTCGTGGAGCAGGTGCCAGAGCGACTGTTCGCGCAGGGGCGCGCGGAGGGTGAAGAGGGCGCGCAGGTCGTCGGGTGTCAGGGGAGTGACGGTCGGTTCGGGCCGCGGGTCGGGGTGCAGGTCGGTGGTGGGGTCGTCGTCGAGCCAGCGCTGGGCCCGCCACCAGGCCACGGCGGCGCGCAGGGTGGAGAGTTCGCGGTTGAGTGTGCGCGGGTCGGTGTCGGCGCGGCGGCGGTCGGCGGCGGTGCGCAGGCGGCGGGCGGCGTCCGGGTGGTCGAGCAGGGCGAGCGGGAGGACGGGCGGCCGGGCGCGCCGCCGTTCGGGGCCGGTGGGGGCGGGGCGGTCGGCGAGGGCCCAGGCCCAGGTGTTCAGGGCGATCCGGTAGATCCGCCGGGAGCCTTCGGCGAGCCCGGAGGCGGCCAGGTAGCGCTCGACGGCGACGGCGTACTCGACCGGGGGGAGCTCTGCCATGGCGGGGCCTCTTCCGCAGTAAATCAACTCGGGTCGGACCCCTGAAGGCTATCTGCGAAGCGCAGTAAATCGCAGATGAACGGCCGTTTTTGAGGCCGTTTACTGCGGCAGTCGGCAGAGCGTGAAATATTGAGGCCAAAAGACTCAACTTTTCCCCGGAAACCCTTGAACGCCGTTCCCGTCCGGAGGCAGACTGCCGCCCATGGCAGTGGATGCGGAACGGATCCCGGCCCGCCGCCGGCGGCTGGGAGACCGGCTCGCCGTGCTGGGCGAGCGCGATTTCGCGTGGTTCTTCGTCGGCTACTCGACCTCCCTCCTCGGCTCCTCGATGGCGCCGGTGGCGGTGGCCTTCGCGGTGCTCGACGGCGGCGGCAGCGGAACCGACCTGGGGTGGGTGATGGCGGCCCGGATCCTGCCGGTGGTGCTGGTGCTGCTGGCCGGCGGGGTGATCGCGGACCGGTTCGGCAGCCGCCGGGTGATGCTGGGCGCGGACGTCCTGCGCGGGCTCGTCCAGGCGGTGTTCGCCGCGCTGCTGACGGCCGGGCGGGCGCCGGTCTGGGCGATGGTCGCGCTGGTGGCGGTGTGGGGGGTCGGGGAGGGGCTGTTCCTGCCGGCGCTCGGGGCGATCGTGCCCGGCCTGGTGCGCCGGAAGGAGCTCCTGGCCGACGCGAACACCCTGCTGGGGCTGGCCCGTTCGGTGGCCACGGTGGCCGGGCCCGCGACGGCCGGCCTGGTGACGGCGACGCAGGGCCCGGCGGTGGTCCTGCTGGCCGACGCGGTGACGTACGGCGTCGGCGCGTTCGCCCTGGCCAGGCTCCGGCTGCCCGACCGGGCGGCGAACGCGGCCGGAGGCGAGCAGTCGATGCTCGCCGAACTGCGGGCCGGCTGGTCGGAGTTCGCCTCCCGGCCGTGGTTCTGGATCACCACCGTCCAGATGGGCCTGTTCAACCTGCTGGTCTGGGCGCCGTTCCTGGTGCTCGGCCCGCTCACCGCGCAGCGGGACCTCGGCGGTGCCCGGGCCTGGGGTCTGGTGATGGGGGTGTACGGCGTCGGCGCGGTGCTGGGCGGGCTGGTGATGCTCGGGCGCCGGCCCGAGCGGCCGCTCGCGGTGGCCACCGTGGCCACGCTGGCCTGGGCGCTGCCCTCCGCCGCGCTCGCGGCCGGTGCGCCGCTGCCGTGGGTGGTGGCCGGCGCGCTGGTGGCGGGGGTCGGCTCGGCGGTCAGCGGGACGCTGCTCAGCACGACGATGCAGAGCTGGGTGCCGCCGGAGGTGCTCGGCCGGGTCAACTCCTTCGGGGCGCTCGGCGCGTTCGTGCTGGGGCCGCTCGGGCTGGCGGCGGCCGGACCGGCGGCGGACCGGATCGGCGTGGACAAGGTGCTGCTGCTCGGTGCGGTCTGGCAACTTGCGGCCGGTACGGTGGTGTTGGCGGTTCCGGCGGTCCGGAACCGCCGGTGGGAGGGGAGCCGGCACGGCGAGGGCGGGCGTCAGGGCGGGGACGGGCGTCACGGCGACCAGGAGGGCGCGCCCTGACCCGCGCTGGTCCGACCTTCCCGGGATCCGCCGACCACCCGCCCCCGAACGGCTCCGGGGCGCACCCCCGGCCCCGGTGCGGCCCACCGCGCCCGGCCGGCTCCGGAGCGCGACCAGGTCCGGCCGCCGCACCCCCGCCGCCCGCGGCGGGCGCCGCGGCCGGGCCGGTCGTACCGTGGAGGGAGTGGGGGTGGACGGAGGAGGTTTGACCATGCCCGGTTCGCTCACCATCAGCCACCACGAGTCCGCGGCCACCCTGGACCGCACGGACGCCGATCGGCTCGCCACCGTACTGGCGGAGCTGGCGTACCTGCTGGAGATCCCGGGGCCGAACCGGATCAACGACGCGCAGCTCACCCTGCTGTGCGAGGGCCGGGCGCCGGACCGCGCCGAGCTGTCGCACTGGTCCCGGGCGCTCGCGGCCGAGCTGAAGGGGCGGCGCTGACGGCCCCGGTGCCCGCCGCAGCCGACGGTTCCGGTGCCCGCCGACGCCGGAGGCGCGCCGCCCCGCCCGCCGTACGATGGCGTGCGGGGCGGGCGGACGTCGTGCGCCCCGCGGGCGCCGGGGTGGCCGGCGGCCGGTCCGGCGGAGGGTGGGGGCCCGAGCGTGCCGCAGTCCTGGTCGATGTCCTGGCTGACCGTGGAGACGCCGCTGCCCAGCGGCCCGATGCACATCGCCGTGACGCCGCTGGGCGTGGCGGCGGCCGGGTACGGCGGGCGGGAAGGCGAACTGCCGCCGTGCACCGACGCGTCGAAGACCGCCGCCGTCCGGGACCGGATCGGCGCCTATCTGGCGGGCCGCAGCCGTGAGTTGGGCCTGCCGATCGACTGGAGCCTGAGCTCCGGCCCGCACCGCACCGTGCTGCGCACGCTCTGGCAGGAGGTGCCGTACGGCCGGACCATCACCTACGGCGAACTGGCGGCCCTCAGCGGGGTGTTCGAGGACGTGGCCGAGCCCGGTCTGGCGGCGCGGACGGTCGGCCAGATGATGGCCGCCAATCCCGTCGCCCTGCTGGTGCCCTGCCACCGGGTGGTGGCGGCGGACGGGATCGGCGGCTTCGGCGGCGGCCGGGTGGGGATCGACGTGAAGCGCTGGCTGCTCACCCTGGAGGGCGTGCTGGAGCCGACGCTCGACTGGAACGGCCCGCTGTAGCACCGGGGTTGCCGCCGGTTTGGCCGCGCCGAGCCGCGTGTCGCGGGTGAGCCCCGCACGAGCCGCCCACCGTCGCGTCCGGGCTACCGCTGTCGGACGAGGGAGACCGGGGCGGGCGCCCGGCGCTGTAGCACCGGCTGGATGCCGGAGACCAGCGTGTACTCGACGCCGTGCACGTCCGGATCCACCCCGGTGGGCTCCGGCCGTTCGCCGAGCGCCAGCCGGACGGCGTCCCAGGGCAGATTGAGGCCGCACAGCCGCAGCTGGTGGAGCCCGGCGGCGGGCCGGGTGTTGACGTCGATCACCACCGGTCGCCCGGCCAGTTCGCGGAACTGGATGTTGGACAGGTAGGCCATCCGGCTCGCCCCGACCAGGCGCCGGACCGGCTCCAGGTACCGCGGATCGGTGGTGAAGCCGCGGCGGCGGCCCGCCTTGGTGCGGCCGACCACGGTGAGCGGGTGGCCGGCCCGGTCGGCGAGGCAGTCCACCGAGACCTCCGGCCCGTCCAGGTAGGGCATCACCAGCAGGTCGACGGGCTCGTCCCGCTCGTCCTCCTCGTCCCCCGCGCCCGGTCGGGCGGACAGGGCGGCGGCCACCTGCTCGACCTGGACCCGGTGGTCCCAGCCGTGAAGCCGCCGCGGCCCGTACGGCTCCCGGGTGAGCACCCGGAAGCCCGCGCCGCCCGCGCCGGTGGTGGGTTTGAGGCAGGCGGTGTGCCCGGCGGCCTCGATCCGGTCGACGGCGTCGAGCAGTTCGTCGGCGGTGCGCACCCGCCACCAGGGCGGGGTGGGCAGTCCGGCGGCGGCGATCGCCCGGTAGCCGTCGGCCTTGCTGGTGTAGGTGGCGATGGCGGTGGCCGGCGGGCAGAGCAGGGTGGTGCCGATCGCCTCGAACTCCGGCCGGGCGAGGGCGATGGCGAGCTGGTGCAGCTGCGGGAGGAAGACGGTTATGGAGTGCCGGGCGCAGTAGTCGAGCGCGTAGCCGACGTAGGCGTCGGCGGGCAGGTCGGCGGGTTCCAGGGTGCCGTGGTCGGCGGCGGCGAGCACCGGGGAGTCGGGGTCGGCGTGGGTCGCGTGCACCGCCACCGGGCGAGGGGCGGTGCGGAGTTGTTCGATGAAGAAGACGTTCTCGGCGTAGGTGCGGTTGAGCCAGACACGGACGGGGGCTGTCAAGACTGCCTCCCAGGGCATGGGGTGACGAAGGGTCAGGGCTCGTGGTCGGCCGTGCTCGTCAACTGGCCTGGCGGCCCTGTGAGGTGGCACCCTAGCGGCCGGCTCCCCGGGCCCGGACGGGAGGGGCGTCGTGTGTGCGGGCGTCAAGGGGTGGCGACGGAGGGGGTGTCGATGGGGGAAGATGGGAGGCGGTATTCCCGATAAGTTCGAATAATCTGTCGAACAGATATCGATCGAGTGATCCAGTCGTACTATTTGTTCGGTTATCCCGAACCACTCGAATGAGTGATTGCGGCATGCACCCGAATGGGCCCACCATGAAGCTGCAACATGAATGCGCAAGGCGACACTTCATCGGGCATGCGAAGGGCTCCCCCTATGTCGACCGAAACCAATGCCGGTGTTCCCGCGCCCAGCGCGCAACCTGAGATCCGGCAGCAGCAGAGTCTGAGCACGGCGGGTGCGCGGAACCTCGCCACGACCACCAAGTCCGCGCCGCAGATGCAGGGCATCAGCCCGCGCTGGCTGCTCAGGACGCTGCCCTGGGTGCAGGTGTCCGGCGGTGCCTACCGGGTCAACCGCCGCCTGCGCTACTCGGTCGGCCGCGGTCGGGTGAGCTTCGTCAAGACCGGCTCCGAGGTGCGGATCGTCCCGCCGACGCTGGCCGAGGTGCCGGTGCTGCGCGGCTTCCAGGACGAGGCCGTCCTGACGGAGCTGGCCGGGCGCTTCGTCCAGCGGGAGTTCGCCGCCGGCGACGTACTGGTCTCCGCCGGTGCGACGATCAACGAGGTCTTCCTCATCGCGCACGGCAAGCTCGAACGGCTCGGCACCGGCAAGTACGGCGAGGAGACGGTGGTCGGCACCCTCGCCGACGGCGACCACCTCGGCGACGAGGCCCTCCAGCAGGAGGAGGGCACCTGGCCGTACACCGTCCGGGCCGCCACCTCCGGCACCGTGATGGCGCTCTCCTGGCCCGCCTTCCAGGAGCTCCACGACCGCTCCGAAGCCCTGCAACTGCAGGTCATCGAGTACCTGAACGGCTTCCAGCAGGCGCAGAACAAGCACGGCGAGGCCGCGATCGACCTCTCCGCCGGCCACCGGGGCGAGTACGAGCTGCCCGGCGCCTTCGTGGACTACGAGCTCAAGCCCCGCGAGTACGAGCTGAGCGTCGCGCAGACCATCCTCAAGGTGCACTCCCGCGTCGCGGACCTCTACAACCAGCCGATGAACCAGACCGAGCACCAGCTCCGGCTGACCATCGAGGCGCTGCGCGAGCGCCAGGAGCACGAGCTCGTCAACAACCCCGAGTTCGGCCTGCTGGAGAACGCCGCGTACGACCAGCGGATCCAGACCCACTCCGGCCCGCCCACCCCGGACGACATGGACGAGCTGCTCAGCCGCCGACGCGGCACCAAGATGTTCCTCGCCCACCCCAAGGCCATCGCCGCCTTCGGCCGCGAGTGCAACAAGCGCGGCCTCGTCCCCGGCACGGTCGAGGTCGAGGGCAAGCACGTCACGGCCTGGCGCGGGGTGCCGGTCTTCCCGTGCAACAAGATCCCGATCGTCGGCGGGCACACCAGCTCGATCATGGCGCTGCGCGTCGGCGAGGACAACCAGGGCGTCGTCGGCCTGCATCAGACCGGAATTCCGGACGAGTACCAGCCGAGCCTTTCGGTGCGGTTCATGGGAATCGACGACAAGGCCATCATTTCCTACCTGGTCAGCGCCTATTACTCCGCCGCGATTCTCGTCCCGGACGCGGTCGGCGTCCTGGAGAACGTGGACGTCGCGCAGCGCTAGGCGCTGTCCGGGGCGCGGCTCCGTCATTCCGGCCGGGCGCGCGATATCCGGGCACGCGCCCAGGCCCCGGGGCCGGGCACCGACCGACCGGAGCCGGTCGGAATTCCACGCCGCCCGGTCGGGGCACCCACACCCCGGCCGGGCGGTGCGCCGCGGCACGTCCGGAAAGCGGGCCGGCCGCCGACTGGCCCGGCCGCCGACTGGCCCGGCCGCCGACCGGGTCGGCCGACCCACGACCGGCACCTCACACCAGGCCGCCTCACCGCAGGCCGACAGGGGGAGAAACCCATGACGAGCTCCACACTGGAGCGGGACCACAAAGAGGGGAACGAGGCGGCGGACGTCCTCGCCCGGGCCCGCAACCTGGTCGATCCGGTCCTGCGGGCCGCCGTCGACTCACTGCCCGGCGCGATGCGCAAGGTCGCCGGCTACCACTTCGGCTGGTGGGAGGCGGACGGCTCGCCCGTCGAGGCCCCCTCCGGCAAGGCGATCCGGCCCGCCATGGTCCTCGCCGCCGCCCAGGCGCTCGGCGGCACGGCCGCCGAGGCCACCGCCGCGGCCGCCGCCGTCGAGCTGGTGCACAACTTCACGCTGCTCCACGACGACGTCATCGACCGGGACGAGACGCGCCGCCACCGGCCCACCGCCTGGCGGGTGTTCGGCACCACCGAGGCCATCCTGGCCGGGGACGCCATGCACTCGCTGGCACTGCGCCTGCTCGCCGAGGACGCCCACCCGGCCGCCCGCAGTTCGGTCCGCCGGCTCACCGACTGCGTGGTCGAGCTGTGCGAGGGCCAGCAGATCGACTGCGCCTTCGAGCAGCGCAGCGACGTCTCGCTCGCCGAGTGCCTGGCGATGGCGGAGGCCAAGACCGGAGCCCTGCTCGGCGCCGCCTGCGCGATGGGCGCCCTGTACGGCGGTGGGTCGGAGGAGGCCGTGCAGGCGATGGACGGCTTCGGCCGGGAGATCGGCCTGGCGTTCCAGCTGATCGACGACCTGATCGGCATCTGGGGCGATCCGGCGGTGACCGGCAAACCGGTGGGCGCGGACCTGGTCGCCCGGAAGAAGTCGCTGCCGGTGGTCGCGGCGCTGGGCTCCGGCACCCCCGAGGGGGCCCGGCTCGCCGGGCTGTACGCCCTCGAACGCCAGCTCAGCCCTGAGGAGTTGGCACAGTGCGCGGCGTCCGTCGAAGGCGCCGGCGGCCGCGGCTGGGCGCAGGGCGAGTCCTGCGAGCGGATGGCGGCGGCGATGGCGCAGCTGGCCACGGCCGTCCCGGAGCCGTCGGCGGCCGACGAACTGCTGGTGCTGGCCGAACTGGTCACCCGCCGCAGCCACTGACCGGTCTCGTCCGACCGGGCTGGTCCGACCGGACTCGGCTGACCGGACTCGTCGGGAGCGGGAAGTCGGCCGGCCCGACTTCCCGCTCCGGGCCCGGAGGCTCAGCGCCGGTGGCCGGTGGCCGGTGGCTGCCGGGCGCCCGGGAAGCGTCGGGCCACCCGACATGCTGACCCGTCCCGCCCCGCATAGCATCCCCTATGTACTCGTATGTCCAGAATTCCGGTGCGCGCCTGCGCCGCCGGCCTTCCGTGTACTGGGGAGAGCGACGAGCATGGCCAACCCGGCACTCGTGGACCCGGCCACGATCCGCGCGACCGCCGCCGAGGCCTGGATCCGTGGCTACCCGATCCTGCGGAACTACCGCACCCTGTACGCACAGGCACTGGACGACGCGGACCCGGGGTACGTCGGCGGCTTCGGCGTCTTCCGCCACCGCTCGCAGCCGTTCACCCCGGCCGACACCGACGTCGCCTCCCCCGACAACGACACACTGCACTCCTGGGCCTGGCTCGACCTGCGCGCCGAGCCGTGGGTGGTGTCCGTCCCGGCCGCGGACCGCTACTACGTCCTCCCGCTGCACGAACTCGACACCGTGTACGCCGGGTTCGTCGGTTCCCGGAGCACCGGCCAGGAGGCCGGCGACTACCTGGTGGCCGGCCCCGACTGGCAGGGCGAGCCCCCGCCCGGCGTCCGGGGCGTGCTCCGCACCGCCACCCGCCTGGTCGGCATCCTCGGCCGCACCCACCTCACCGGCGACACCCCCGCGGACGTCGCCGAACTGAAGGCCGTCCAGCAGCAGTACCGGCTGCGCCCGCTGCACGAGTACGCCGGCACCCCGGCGCCCGCCCCCGCGCCGGAGCCGGTCTGGCCGGTCTGGCGCGAGGAGGTGCTGGACACCGTCGAGTTCCTCAGCTTCCTCGACTTCCTGCTCGGCTTCTTCCCGCTCCGCGGGCCCGTCGAGCTGCCGCCCGCCGAGGTCGACCTGCGCGGCCGCCTCACCGACCTCGGCATCGACGGGCGCGGCGAGTTCGAGCCCGCCACGCTGCCGATCGAGGTCCGGGCCGAGATCGAGCGCGGCATCGCGGACGGCCGCGCACGGCTGGAGCGCGCCGCCGAATCCGAACCCACCAGCCCGGCCGCACTCTTCGGCACCCGTGAGCGGATCGGCGGGGACTTCCTCCGCCAGGCCCTCGGCGCCAGGCTCGGCCGCTACGGGCTGCCCACCGAGGAAACCTGGTGCGGCGGTTGGGCGGCGGACAGCGCGGGCAACCGGCCGCCGAACGCCAGCGACCGCGACTACGTCGTCCGCTTCGGCCCGGACGACCTGCCGCCGGCCCGGTACTTCTGGTCCGCCACCATGTACGCGCTCCCGGACCGCCTGCTGGTCGACAACACCCTGGACCGCTACGCGATCGGCGACCGCACCCCCGGCCTGGTCCGCGACCCGGACGGCGGACTCACCCTCCACGTCCGGCACAAGCGGCCCGCCGACGCCCAGCAATCCGCCAACTGGCTGCCCGCCCCGGACGGCCCGTTCACGGTCGTCGTCCGGCTCCACGGCCCGGACCGGTCCGTCCTCGACGGCCGCTGGCGCCTCCCGCCGCTCGACCCGAGCTGACCCGCAGCGCAGAAAAGCGCAGAAATCCGCACCGCAGAGACCGCGCCGACCGGACGAAGGACACCCCGATGAACCACCCCGAGCTGGAGGCCCTGGCCGCCGACGCCTACGTCTACGGCTACCCGCTCGTCGCCGACCTCACCATGGTCGAGCGCTTCTCCAGGGGCGGCCTGGGCACTCTGCCGGCGGCGTCGTTCAACCACTTCAGCCACGCCACCCGGCTGGCGGGGCCCAAGGACCACTTCGTCTCGGTCAACAACGACACCCTCTACTCGATCGCCCAGCTCGACCTCTCCGAAGGCCCGCAGGTGCTGCGCGTCCCGGACACCGCGGGCGCCTACTACGTGCTGCAGGTCGTCGGCGCGTGGACGGACAACGTCGCCTATGTCGGCAGCCGCGCCACCGGCACCGGAGAGCAGACCTGGCTGATCGTCCCTCCCGGCTGGCACGGCACCCCGTCCGACCCGGCCCGGGTGATCGAGGCGCCGACCAGGGTGGCGACCGTCGTCGGCCGCTTCGCCTGCACCGGGCCGGACGACCTCCCCCGGGTCAGGGCCCTCCAGAAGGCCCTCACCCTGGAGCCGCTGGAGCCCGGCGGGCTGGTCGCCGGACTGCCCGAGCCCGATCCGGAGGTGCCCGAGCGGCTGGCCTTCTTCGAGCGGCTTCGGGTCTGGATGCAGGCCTTCCCGCCGGCCGGTCCGGACGTCGAGTACCAGCAGCGCTTCGCCCCGCTCGGCCTGCTCGACGAGGGCACCTCGCCGTACCGCGCGGCCGCCGCGGACTGGACCCTCGCGCTGGCCAAGGGCCTGGCCGCCGGCCGCGAACGGGTCGAGGACGCCACCCGCCCGCCCGAGGACCACCCGCCCGGCGAGTGGCGCTCGGCGCTCCACCTGTTCGACTACAACATCGACCACCTGGGCCCCGGCACCCTCGACGACCCCGAGTGGCGCATCCCCGACCGCCGCGCCGGCTACCTCAGCCGGGCCGCCGCCGCCCGGGCCGGCCTCTGGGGCAACCACGCCTACGAGGCCTCGTTCGCGATGACCTACGACGACTCCGGCGGCCGCCCGCTCAGCGGCGCGCACCGCTACACACTGCGGTTCGACCAGCCACCGCCCGCCGAGGCGTTCTGGTCCGTCACGATGTACGCGCTGCCGGACTACTACCTGGTGGACAACCCGATCGAGCGCTACGCGATCGGCGACCGCACCCCGGGCCTGGTGTACGGCGCGGACGGCTCGCTCACCCTGACGCTCCAGCACGAGCAGCCCGAGGACGAGGTGGAGGCGGCCAACTGGTTGCCCGCCCCGGTCGGCGAGTTCCGGCCGATCATCCGGCTCTACCAGCCGAAGCCGGCCGTGCTGGACGGCAGTTACCGGGTGCCGCCGATCGACCGGAGCTGACCGCCGTCGCCGCCGGGCGCGGACGTCGAGGGGGACACCGGACGCTCAGTGCGGAGCCGGGGTCGCGGTGCCCGTCGCGGTGCCCGAGGGCGGTGGCGAGGACGGGTGCGCGGACGCCGACGCCGACGCCGACGCCGACGCCGACGCCGAAGGCGAAGGCGACGCCGAGGACGACGCCGACGACGAGGGAGCGCCGGCCGACGGCGACCCCGACGGGGACGGAGCCGCCGTGGCCGTCACCGACGGCTGCGGGGAACTGCTCGGCTGCGGGTCCGCCGTGGCCGACGCCGACGCCTCCGGTGCGGCGGGGGAGGAGGCCGAGCCGCCCCGGTTGTGCGGTCCGCCCTCCAGGGTGACGACCGCCTGCGAGGGCGGCAGCGCGATCCGGGCGGTCCAGTGCGCCGTGGGCGCGAGGTCCTCGTCCACGGTGACGGTCACGGTGATCCGCTGGCCCGGTGCGAGGGTGCCGGAGTCGCGGCTGAGCCGCAGCCAGGCGGCGTCCGTCACGGCGTGCCAGTGGATCTCGGTGGTGCCGGAGTCGGTGAGGGTGAGGATGGTCCGGCTGCCGTACTCGGCGGCCTCGACGGTGAGGAGTCCGACCGGGGCCGGTTCGGCTCCGCCCGGGCCGCCCCCGGTCGGCGCCTGTCCGACGGCGGGGGCGGGGGCGGCGACCAGGGCCGGACTGCCGATCGGGGTCGCCCCGCGGGCCGGTACCGGGACCGCCGGGCCCTGGAGGGTCAGCCGTGGAAAGGCAAGGGGCAACGTTTCTGCACCGATCACCCCGGCACCCACCGCCCCCGCACCCGCCAGCTCCATCCCCGGCACCCCCGGCAGCCCCGTGCCCGCCGGTGCGCCCGCCGTCGGCCACGGCTTCGACGGCTGCTGCCCGCCCGTCCGCCCGGCCTCCTCGACCCGCACCGTGGACACCGCGGACGCCGTCCCCGACCCGCCGCTCCGGTGCCCCGCCCACAGGGCGACCACCGGCGCCGCCAGGACGGCCGCGAGCACCCCGGTGGTCACCACCCGCCGACGCACCGCCAGTGCCCGGCCCGCGTCCGGCGCCCGGTGCCGGGGGAAGCCGCCCTGGTCGAACCGCAGCCCCGACTCGGCCGCCGGCACCGCCCCCGCCCGCCGCACCGCACCGACCGCCGACGGCAGGTGGCCGATCACCGACGGCAGGTGGGCCGCTCCGGCGCCCGGGGGCGCCGGAGCGGGGGCGGGAGCCGCCAGCAGCGGCAGCCCGGACATCCCCGCCGCGCCCTCCGTCGCCGCACCGGCCACCCGCCCCGCCGTCCCCCGGCAGGTCGGGCAGTCCACCACGTGCTGCACCAGCTCCCGGCGCAGCGCCGGGCCGAGCACCCAGTCCCGCCAGGACTCCGCCCCGGCCCCGCCGAGCCGGTCCAGTTCCGGGCAGCTGCCCACCCCGAGCACCAGCAACGCCGCCCTGGTCCTGGCCACCTCCGCCTCGGCGGCGGCGAGCAGCGCGCGGGTCCGCTCGAACGGCAGGCCCAGCACCGCCGCCACCTCGTGCGGGGTCAGCCGGTGCCGGACGGACAGCTCCAGCGCCTCGCGCTGCTCCGGGTCGGTGCCGGCCGCCTCCGGCCAGGCGAGCGAGGCCAGCTCGCGCCGCCGCCGGGCCGCCTCGGCCTCGGTCGGCTCCGCCGTGGCGTCCCGTCCGGCGCCGCCCGCGAGCCGCCGCAGGCAGCAGTACCGGGCCAGCGAGAACAGCCAGGCCCGGACCAGCCCGGGCTCGGTCAGCCGGGCGCCGTGCCGCCGTGCCAGTTCGCGGGCCTCGCGCAGGGCGCCGGTGGCCGCGTCGTGCTCGCACAGCACCGAGAGGCAGTAGGTGAACAGGCCGTCCACCTGCCGGTCGTACGCCGCCAGCACGGCGGCCGGCGGCCCTTCAGTACGCGTTGTCACCCGTCCGACGGTAGAGACGGCGGGCGGCGCACCCCGGCCGTTCGCCGTGTATGTACTTCTTTCGGGTAACAACATCGCCCATCTGTGTGGGTTTGGGCCCGGCTCCGGTGGAGCAAGGCGTTGTCGGACCCAGGCGCTACGGTGGGCCGCATGGCTGCCCGTACCAAGACCACCGCCAAGCCGCGCCCGGCGTACCGCTGCACCGAGTGCGGCAACCAGCTGCCCAAGTGGGTCGGCCGCTGCCCGGAGTGCAACGCCTGGGGCACGGTCGAGGAGTACGGCGCGGTGCCGATCCGGACGACCGCCGCGGGCCCGGTCAGCTCGCCGGCCCGTCCGATCGGCCAGGTGGACGGCCAGGTCGCGACGGCCCGCTCGACGGGCGTGCCGGAACTGGACAGGGTGCTCGGGGGCGGGCTGGTCCCCGGCGCGGTCGTCCTGCTGGCCGGCGAGCCCGGCGTCGGCAAGTCCACCCTGCTGCTGGACGTGGCGGCCAAGGCCGCCACCGACCGGCACCGCACGCTCTACGTCACCGGCGAGGAGTCGGCCGGTCAGGTCCGGCTGCGCGCCGACCGGATCAACGCGCTCTCCGAGCACCTCTACCTCGCCGCCGAGTCCGACCTCGGTGCGGTGCTCGGGCACATCGACGCGGTCAACCCCGGTCTGCTGATCCTGGACTCGGTGCAGACCATCGCCTCCGCCGAGCTGGACGGCGCCCCCGGCGGTCCGGCCCAGGTCCGCGAGGTGGCGGGCGCGCTGATCCGGGTGTCCAAGGAGCGCGGCATGGCGACGCTGCTGGTCGGCCACGTCACCAAGGACGGCCAGATCGCCGGCCCGCGCCTGCTGGAGCACCTGGTGGACGTGGTGCTCAGCTTCGAGGGGGACCGGCACGCCCGGCTGCGGCTCATCCGCGGGATCAAGAACCGCTACGGCGCCACCGACGAGGTGGGCTGCTTCGAGCTGCACGACGAGGGCATCGTCGGCCTGGCCGATCCGTCCGGCCTCTTCCTGACCAGGCGTGACAAGCCCGTCCCGGGCACCTGCCTCACCGTCACCCTGGAGGGCAAGCGCCCGCTGGTGGCGGAGGTGCAGGCGCTGATGGTGGATTCGCAGATCCCGTCCCCGCGGCGCACCACCTCGGGCCTGGAGTCGCCCCGGATCGCGATGATCCTGGCCGTGGTGGAGCGGCACGGCGGGGTGAAGCTCGGCAAGCAGGACATCTACACCGCGACGGTGGGCGGGGTGAAGCTGAGCGAGCCGTCCGCCGACCTCGCGATCGCGCTCGCGGTGGCCAGCTCCTCCTCGGACACCCCGCTGCCCAGCAACCTGGTGGCGATCGGTGAGGTCGGCCTGGCGGGCGAGGTACGGCGGGTGACGGGGGTGCAGCGGCGGCTGGCCGAGGCGCACCGGCTGGGCTTCACGCACGCCCTCGTCCCGCCGGATCCGGGCAAGGTGCCGCCGGGCATGAAGGTGGTCGAGGTGGCCGACATCGGCGAGGCGCTGCGGGCCATCCCGGGCCGCCGCCGGGCCGCCGCCAAGCCGCGTGCTGAGGCACCGTCGGCGCCGCCGGCCCCGCGCGCGGCCCGGGTCGTCGCGCACCCGGAGGAGCTGATGGAGGGCTGGGAGCCGCTCGACTCCGACGAACTGCGCTGACCCAAGCCCTGTCGATGCCGCACGCAGTTAGACTTTCCCCAGTCTCATTGGCCAGAAGGCAGTACCGAGCGGTACTGAGCGACAGAGCAACAGACCGCGGACCGGCGCACGGCGCGAGGCGCGCGGCACGGGGTCGACCGGAGGAGTCACGTGGCAGCCAGCGACCGGGGGGCGGACAAGGCCTCCCGTGAGGAGGCCCTGCTGCGGGCCTCCCTCAGTGCCATCGCACCCGGCACGGGGCTGCGCGACGGCCTGGAGCGGGTGCTCCGGGCCAACACCGGCGGCCTGATCGTGCTCGGTTTCGACAAGACGGTCGAGTCGATCTGCACCGGCGGCTTCGTCCTGGACGTCGAGTTCACCGCGACCCGGCTGCGCGAGCTGTGCAAGCTGGACGGCGCGGTGGTGCTGGACAAGGACATCACCAAGATCGTCCGGGCCGGCGTGCACCTGATGCCGGACTCCACCATCCCCACCGACGAGACCGGCACCCGCCACCGCACCGCGGAGCGGGTCAACCGGCAGACCGGCTTCCCGGTGGTGGCGGTCTCGCACTCGATGCGGCTGATCGCGATGTACGTCAACGGCACCCGCCGGGTGCTGGAGGACTCCACCACCGTCCTGTCCCGCGCCAACCAGGCGCTGGCCACCCTGGAGCGCTACAAGCTGCGGCTGGACGAGGTGGCCGGCACGCTGTCCGCGCTGGAGATCGAGGACCTGGTGACGGTCCGGGACGTCACCGCCGTCGCCCAGCGGCTGGAGATGGTCCGGCTGATCGCCACCGAGATCGCCGGCTACGTGCTGGAGCTCGGCATCGACGGCCGGCTGCTCTCGCTCCAGCTGGACGAGCTGATCGCGGGCGTGGAGCCGGAGCGCGAACTGGTCGCCCGGGACTACTTCCCGGAGCGGGCCGCCAAGAAGGGCCGGACGGTCAACGAGGTGCTGGCCGACCTGGAGGCGCTCACCCACGCCGAGCTGCTGGACCTTCAGACGGTCGCCAAGGCGCTCGGCTACTCGGGCTCCCCGGAGTCGCTGGACTCGGCGGTCTCGCCGCGCGGCTACCGGCTGCTGGCGAAGATCCCGCGCCTGCCCAACACAGTGATAGAGCGCCTGGTCGAGCACTTCGGCGGCCTGCAGAAGCTGCTCGCCGCCAGCATCGACGACCTGCAGACGGTCGAGGGCGTCGGCGAGACCCGGGCCCGCTCGGTCCGCGAGGGCCTGTCCCGGCTCGCCGAATCGTCCATCCTGGAGCGCTACGTCTGACCCGGCGCCACGTCCGGCCTGACGCACCGCCGCGCACGGCCCCCGGGGAACGCCCCGGGGGCCGTCGCGCACCCCCGCCGAGTCCACCCCCGCCGAGCCATCCCGACCGACGCACCTCGACCAGCGCACCTCGACCAGCGCACGCTGGCCGGCCCGTGAGACGCCGAAGCCCCCGGCCGCGTCGGCCGGGGGCTTCGAGTCGAGTCGAGTCGAGGGGGCTCAGCTGTCCAGGCGGATCGAGGAGCGCGCCGAGACCTGGCCGCCGGAGAGCCCGGTGAGGTCGGCGACCACCAGGTAGGTGCCCGCCGCGGGGGGCGCCGGGTCGGCGGTGGCGCACTGCGGCTTGCTGCGGCTGCGGTCCCAGGTGAAGGTCTCGGTCAGGCCGTTGTTGGCCGGGATCTGCACCCAGCTGCTGCCGCGGTCGGACGGGCAGTCGCCGGAGGACCAGACCCGGTCGCCGTTGCTGGCGGTCACGGTGATCGCGGAGGCCGTCCGGCCCAGGTCCACCCGGCAGTTGGCGCCGGAGGCGTTCTTCACGGTGAGCGAGAGCCGCGGCTTGTCCTTGGGCTGGTACGAGTTCTGCGCGCTGGCCAGCTCTAGGGTGACCTGCGAGGAGACGCAGACCGGAAGCGCCATCACCTCGGGCGTGTTCACCACCGGGGCGCCGCCGCCCGAGCCGCCGGAACCGCCGGCCGCGGCGCCGCCCGCCGCCGCACCGCCACCCGTGCCCCCGCCGGTGGCAGGAGCCGGGTTGGCGCCGCCGCCGGTGCCGCCGGTGCTGAGGCTGACCTCGCCGCCGCCGGAGCCGGCCACCGGGCCGCCGCTCGCGTTGCCGCCGCTGCCGCCGCCGGGGCGCGCCGCGGGGCCGCTCGGGGACGCGCCGGGTGTGATGGACTGGGCGGGGGTCTGGCTCTGGGACGGAACGGCCTGCGCGGCCTTGCTCGATGAGCTGCCGTCACCGCCCCCGTCCTGATCGATCATCAGCCAGGCGATCAGGGCGGCGACCGCCGCGACGGCGACGAGCACGACGACGCGCCGACGCCAGTAGATCGAGGCCGGCAGCGGTCCCACGGGTTGACGCAGAGAGGGCACGCCCAAACTCTACGAGACTGTGTGTGCCGCTTGACGCACCAACACCGCACAGTCGCCCCTTCCTTCACATGATCCGCCATTTGCGCCGTTCGAGGGAGCTTCGAAGCGGTGGTTCTCCGGGAGATCCGCAGGGATATCCGGAGTTCTTTTCTCCGCTTCGGTCGCGCCCGTCGACATGGGAGGATCGAAGGGCCATGGCTGCCATCACTGTCACCCCCGCCCCCGTCCCCCCGGCAGGCGCCGCGCCGGACGCCGTCCGGCTTTCGATGCCCCTGCCGCTGCTGCACGCGACCGTCCTCGACTGGTACGAGGCCGACAAGCGCGACCTTCCCTGGCGGACGCCCGAGGCGACGCCCTGGGCGATCATGGTGAGCGAGTTCATGCTCCAGCAGACTCCGGTGAAGCGGGTGCTGCCCGCCTGGGAGGCGTGGCTGACCCGCTGGCCCACCCCGGCCGACCTCGCGGCCGAGGCGCCCGGCGAGGCGGTCCGGATGTGGGGCCGGCTCGGCTACCCGCGCCGCGCGCTGCGGCTGCACGCGGCCGCGGTGGCGATCACCGAGGAGCACGGCGGCGAGGTGCCGGACGACCATGCCACCCTGCTCTCGCTGCCCGGGGTGGGGGAGTACACGGCCGCCGCGGTCGCCTCCTTCGCCTTCCGCCAGCGGCACGTGGTGCTGGACACCAACGTCCGCCGGGTGTTCGCCCGCGCGGTGTCCGGCGTCGAGTACCCGGCCCAGGCCACCACGGCCGCCGAGCGCCGGACGGCGACGGCGCTGCTGCCCGACGACGCCGAGACCGCGGCCACCTGGGCGGTCGGCGTGATGGAGCTGGGCGCGCTGGTCTGCACCGCGCGCGGCCCGGAGTGCGGGGGCTGCCCGCTGTTCGCCCACTGCGCCTGGCAGCGGGCCGGCCGCCCGCCGTACGAGGGCCCGGCCCGGCGCGGCCAGACCTACGAGGGGACGGACCGGCAGGTGCGCGGCAAGCTGCTCGCGGTGCTGCGGGAGTCGCACGGCTCGGTGCCGCAGGCCCGGCTGGACGCGGTCTGGCCGGACGCGGTGCAGCGGGCCCGGGCGCTGGACGGCCTGGTCGCGGACGGCCTGGTGGAGCCCGTCGAGCAGGGCGTCTACCGGCTTCCCCAGTAGTCGGCCACGAACGCGGGACGGCGCCCCCGGAGGAGTCCTCCGGGGGCGCCGTCGTGTCGGCGGGAGGGCGGTCAGACGGCCGCCGCCTCCAGCGAGGCCTCGGCGGACTTGTCCGCCTTGCCCGTGCCGGTGCCGCGCAGCGGCACCTCGCGCATGAACACCGCGGCGGCGATCGCGACCACGGCCACCCCGGCACCCCACAGGAAGACGGTGTGCATGCCGTTGGATACCGCGTGGTGGTAGGCGTCCTGGATGTTCTCGGGGAGCTTGCGCAGGTCCGCCGGGCTCATCTGGCCCGGGTCCTTCACGCCGCCGCCGGCCGCCGCGTGGTCGCCCAGCCGCTCCTTCATGGTGTCGGTGACCCGGTTGTTGAACAGGGCGCCGAACAGCGCGACACCGAAGGAACCGCCGATGGTGCGGAACAGGGTGGCGGTGGAGCTGGCCACGCCCATGTCCTTGAGCTCGACGCTGTTCTGCGCGACCAGCATGGTGATCTGCATCAGGAAGCCCATGCCGGCGCCGAGCACGACCATCCAGCAGGCGGAGGTGAAGCTGCTGGTCGTGGTGCCCATGGTGGAGAGCAGCACCATGCCGACGGTCATCACGATGGTGCCGATGATCGGGAATATCCGGTACTTGCCGGTCTTGGTGACGGCCTGGCCGACCACCAGCGAGACGACCAGCATGCCGAACATCATCGGCATCAGCAGCAGGCCGGAGTTGGTGGCCGAGGCGCCCTGGACGATCTGCTGGTAGAGCGGCAGGAAGACGGTCGAGCCGAACATCACGAAGCCGACGATGAAGCCGATGATCGAGACCAGGGTGAAGTTCAGGTTCTTGAACAGGCTCAGCGGCAGCATCGGCTCCTGCACCCGCTGCTCGACGTAGCAGAAGGCGATCAGCGTCGCGGCGGCGAGCGCGGCGAGGCCCAGGATCTGCTTGGAGCCCCAGTCGTACTGCTGGCCGCCCCAGGTGGTGATCAGGACGAGCGAGGTGATGCCCGTCGTGAGCAGGATGGCGCCCCAGTAGTCGATCCGGGCGTTGTTGCGGACCTTCGGCAGCTTCAGGGTGACGACGACCACGGCGAGCGCGATCACGCCGAGCGGCAGGTTGATGTAGAAGGTCCAGTGCCAGCTCAGGTGGTCGGTGATGAAGCCGCCGACCAGCGGGCCGCCGATGGTGGCGAGGGCCATGACCGCGGCGAACATGCCCTGGTACTTGCCGCGGTCACGCGGCGCGACCAGCGCACCCATGATCGACATGACGCCGACCATCAGACCGCCGGCGCCCAGGCCCTGGAGGGCGCGGAAGCCGATCAGCTCGTTCATGTTCTGCGACAGGCCGGACAGCGCCGAGCCCACCAGGAAGATCACGATCGAGGTGAGGAAGGTGCCCTTGCGGCCGTAGAGGTCGCCGAGCTTGCCCCAGATCGGGGTGGAGGCGGCGGTGGCCAGGGTGTACGAGGTGACGACCCAGGACAGGTGCTCGGCGCCGCCGAGGTCGCCGACGATGGTCGGCATCGCGGTGCCGACGATCAGGTTGTCGAGCATGGCCAGCAGCATGGTGACGACCAGGCCGACCATGACGAGGCGGATCTCGCGGGGCGACCGCGGCTGCTCCTCCTCGGCTGACTTCTCCTCCGGTACCGGGCCGGTGGTCTTGGACTGTGACATGAGGTGGTGTCTCCCGGAGGGGTTTTTCGGACGGGCGGAGGCCGCGCAGTGATTCACTTACTTGACGCCCGGCTAGTTTGTGGACCGTCGGCACGGTAAGTTGTTTACTAGCCGGTCGTCAAGCCAGTTTCCCGCCCGGCTGCCTGGGCAGGGAGAATGGGCCCGGGGCGGACGCCACCGGGGTCCGCAGCAGTCACCGACGCACTCATGAGGCAGGCCATGGGCACTCCGCACAGCCCCCGCAGCGACACGCGGTCCCGCATCATCGAGGTGTCCCTGGAGCTCTTCTCCGAGCAGGGCTACGAGCAGACCTCGCTGCGCGAGATCGCCGACCGCCTCGGTGTCACCAAGGCCGCGCTCTACTACCACTTCAAGACCAAGGACGACATCGTCCTGGGCATCGTGGAGCGGATGGCCGCGCCGATCGACGAGACCATCGCGTGGGGCCGGCAGCAGTCCTGGAGCCCGGAGATGCGCGACGAGCTGATCCGCCGCTTCGCCGACGGGATGGCCGAGCGGGCGCCGCTGCTGCGCTTCTTCCACGAGAACCAGCCCGCGCTGCGCGAGTCCGCGGCCGGGCTGGCGTTCAAGGACCGCATGATCACGATGATCCAGCTGGTGCACGGGCCGGACGCCGACTTCCGGGAGCGGCTGCGCGCCACGATGTCGCTGTTCACCGTCCACTCGGCGATGTTCCTGCTCAAGCAGGACGCCGCGGACTGCGACCACGGCGACAACGTGTGGGGCGAGTCCTCGCCGCCGGCGGCCACCCTGGAGGAGGCGATCGGGGCGGCCCGGGAGGTCGCGCTGGAGATCGGCGGCCGGATCGGCCACCCGGCCCCCGCCCACTCCTAAGCGGACGGGCGGGCGGACCGGTGGCTGGGGCCGGGCTCAGAACGCGGTGACGCCGTGCCCCGCGAGGTACGCGATCGGGTTCACCACCGCGCCGTAGCGGTTGCTGGTGCGGATCTCGAAGTGCAGGTGGGGCCCGGTCGAGTTGCCGGTGCTCCCGGACCGCCCGATCTGCTCGCCCGCCGACACCTGCTCCCCCGGCGAGACCCCGAGCGAGGACAGGTGCGCGTACTGCGCGTAGTGCCCGTCCTCCAGCCGCAGCACGACCTCCTTGCCGTACGAGCCGTCCCAGCCGGCCGACACCACGGTCGCGTTCCCGACCGCCAGCAGCGGCGTGCCCGGGTCGACCGCGAAGTCCACCCCGGTGTGGTACCCGGCGGCGTACTCGGAGTTGGCCACCCCGTACGGGTTGCTGGTCGGCGCGTCCGGCACCGGGGCCGACCACTCCGGAGCCGGAGCCGGGGCCGGAGCGGGCTCCGGTGCGGGCGCGGCCTCGGGCTCCGTCGCGGGGGCCTCGGCCGGCGCGTCGGCGACGGGCGGCTCCACCGGCAGCAGGTTGGCGGCCACCGCCACGAACTCCTGCGCCGAGTCGCCGTCGTTCGGCAGCCGGTACGGGCTCGGCCCGGCCACCTGGACCAGCCCCGGGCTGGGCACGGCGGCCTGCGGCGCGGTGAAGGCCGAGCTGCCGGGCGTGGTGGGCCGGACGGTCTGCGCCGAGGCGCTGCCGGGCGCGGCCACCAGCAGTGCGCCGGCGAGCAGCACCGCGGCCGCCCCGGCGGCGACCACCGCGCGCTCCCGTTCGGCCTGCGGGTGCCCGCCGGGCAGCGGGTGCCGGGGCGCGGCGAGCGCGCGCAGCGGCGCGGCATGGGTGCGGGCGGCATGGCCGAGCCGGGGCTGCCAGGCCGCCGCCTGGGCCGCCGTTCGGGCGGCGAGCCGGCGCAGGACCGGCCCCACGGGCGGGACAGAGGACATCGGTAGCCGTACCTCACGGTGGACGAGGGCAGCACGAAGTGCCCGTTCGGGCGCGTGCTGAGCGGGGGACCACTCAGGTGTAACGGTCACCGAGCGGAGTCCCAAACGGCGTGACGTACTACGGCGTGTAGTCAGCGTCGCGCCGGAGATTCAAGCTGACGGAGTAATGATCATGAGATCCGATCGTCTACCACCGGCCTGTGGCGGGCCGCCCGCGCCCGCGGCCGGGCTACTACCGCCGGTCGTACCGCGCCCGACGGGAGCCCGGCCGGTGTGACCAGCGCCATGCCCGTCCGGGGTTTGGGTCGGCCGCGCACCCCTTTCCGCCGTCCGCCCCGCTGACCTGGCGGGCCCGCTGGGGGACCATCGACGCATGTATGGCAACAGGAGCGAAGACCTCGACGGCAATGACCGCCCGAGCCTGCCGGACCGCCGCTTCGCCGCCCTGCGCGGCTGCGAGCGGATCCTGTCCGGCGACCGGCCGCAGAGCATGCGCGAACGCCTCGCCGCCCTCGCGGGGGAGGGCGGCGGCCACGACCTGGACCACCGCCCGGACCAGTACGGCGACGGCGTGGTCCGCACCCTCGAACGCACGGTCGCCGACCTGCTCGGCACCGAGGACGCGGCCTTCTTCCCCACCGGCACCATGGCCCAGCAGGTCGCCCTGCGGATCCACGCCGAGGCGGCCGGGCTGCGCACCGTCGCGACCCACCCGCTGGCCCACACCGACCAGCACGAGCGGCACGCGCTCGGCGTGCTGACCGGCCTGCGCAGCGTCTGGCCGACCATGGCCCCGCGCCAGCCCACCGTCGAGGAACTGCGCTCCTTCGACGAGCCGTACGCCGCGCTCAGCCTGGAGCTGCCGCTGCGTGAGGCCGGCTTCGTGCTGCCCGACTGGGCGGCGCTGGCGGCGCTGGCCGGGGTCGTCCGGGAGGAGTGCGGCGCGGCCCTGCACCTGGACGGTGCCCGGATCTGGGAGTCGGTGTTCCACCTCGGGCACCCGCTGCCGGAGATCGTCGCGCTGGCCGACTCGGTCTACGTGTCCTTCTACAAGACGCTCGGCGGCATCAGCGGCGCCGCGCTGGCCGGTTCGCGGGGCTTCGTCCGCACCGCCAGGGCCTGGCGGCACCGGTACGGCGGCCAGCTCTACCAGCAGTGGCCGGTGGCTCTCGCCGCGCTGGCCGGGCTGGACGCCCGACTCCCGCTGCTGGAGCGGTACGTGACGCACGCCAAGGTGGTCGCCGAGGCGCTGGACGCGGCCTTCGCGGCGGTCCCGGGCGCCCGGGTGCACCCGGCCCCGCCGCACACCCACCAGTTCCAGTTCTGGCTGCCGTACGCCGCCGGGGAGTTGGACGAGGCCGGGCTGGGGCTGGCCGAGGAGACCGGGGTCGCCCTGTTCGGCGGCTGGCGCGAGCGGGACCTGCCGGGCCTGGCGATGACCGAGGTCACGGTGTCGGCGTCCGCGCTCGACTGGACGGCGGCGGACGTCGCCGAGGCGGCCGCCGCCTTCCTGGACCGGCTGCCGGCCCGGGGCGCCGGGGCCGGTGGGAGCCGCAGCGGGGCCTGACCGGAAAGCGTCCGGCCCGCCCCCGCGCGATGCGGGGACGGGCCGGACGTGGTGGGTCAGAACCGCCTGGTCACAGGCTGATCGCTACTGCTCGACCGATCAGTTGTCGACCGGGCGGACCCGAATCCAGGTCTCCAGGTAGTTCGAGGACTCGTTCTCGACCTCGATGCTGGTACCGGTCTTCGGGACGTCCACGCCGCTGTACGGGTTGTCCTTGGACCACCACGACTTCAGGTCCGAGAACTCGTCGACGCCCTTGGCCTTCGGGACGACCGTCTCGACGCCGTTCTTGTGCAGGGTCAGCTGGCTGGTCTTGCGCGAGCCGAAGGTCGAGTCGTAACCCTGCATGCGCGGACGCAGCAGGGCGCCGTCGCTCCACTTGAGCGGGGTCGGGTGCGAGTCGATCGGCAGGATCAGACCGTGGCCCGGGTGGGCGCTGACGTTGTTGTTGGGCTGCGACTCGTCCCAGAACCAGATCAGCAGACCGGGCTGGTACGGGTAGTACTCGACCCACTTCGGCCGGCTGTTGCCCCAGCCGAAGTTGTACGGGCCGGTCTTCAGGGTCTGGTCGAAGGAGACGTACTGGCGGTTCTCCGCGATGTAGTACTGCCCGTAGTCCTTGGTGTAGCTGCCGGCGAAGCGGGTGAAGCCCTTGGCCACCCAGCCGTTGTCACCGTTCTCGACGTCGTCGCTGAAGACCGTCGAACCGTCGGCGGTCACCGAGATGTCGTCGACGGCGAAGCCGCGGTAGTGCAGGCCACCGTCGGTGGTGTTGTGGAAGCGGACCTTGACGGCCTTGCCGGCGTAGGCGTCCAGCGAGAAGGACACGTCGCCCCAGGCGGCGGTGAGACCGGTGAGGGCCGCGCGGCCGCCGGCGTCCTTCGTGATCGGCTTGCCGTTCCAGGTGCCGTCCAGGGCGGTCCAGTTGGTGCCGCCGTCGGTGGAGACCTCGGCGAAGGCGTAGTCGAAGTTCGCCTCCAGCTCGTACCAGGCCTTGGCGTTCAGGCTGGCCTTGGTCTTGCCGGTCAGGTCGATGTCACGGGTGAGCGTGACGTTCAGGTTGTCGTCGCTGCCGCTCCACCACTCGCTCTTGCCCGAAGCGGGCTTGTTGATGTCGGTGGGGATGGTCTTCTTCGGCAGCTCGACGACCAGGGCCTGCGGGAGGCTGCTGTTGTACTCGACCGGGCCGATGTGGTGGGTCGACTCGGTGCCGGCCTTGGCCTTGTCGAACTTCAGCCAGCCGAGCTTGAGCTTGCTCCAGGCGTCGAGGTCGTTCGGCATGTCGCCGATGGCGCCCTTGCCCTCGCCGAGCCAGGAACCGGAGGACATCAGCGACCAGAAGCCGACCGAGTTGTCGATGCCGGTGCCGGCGGTGTCGTAGAGGTCCGGCAGACCGAGGTCGTGGCCGTACTCGTGGGCGAAGACGCCGAGGCCGCCGTTCTCCGGCTGCATCGTGTAGTCGCCGATCCAGAAGCCGGAGTCGCCGACCTGGACGCCGCCGAGCTTGTTGTCGGCCGGGCCCGCCTGGCCGTTCAGGTTGCCGTAGGCGTACGCGCGGTGGGCCCACAGGGCCTTGCTGCCCTGCTTGCCGCCGCCGGCCGACTTGTCCTCACCGGCGTGCACGATCTGGAAGTGGTCGATGTACCCGTCGGGCTGGTTGAAGTTCCCGTCGTTGTGGGAGCCGTAGCGGTCCCACTGGTCGTACGACGCCAGGGTGGCCTTGAGCTGCTCCTTGGTCTGCCCCTTGGCCAGCTGGTCCTTGTACCAGATGTCCACGGCGTCGCGGATCAGGTCCTGGGCGCTGTCGCAGACGTTGGAGCCGCAGTAGTCCGAGCCGTACCGGGCCTCGTTCCACGGCACCCGCACCCAGTCCGAGACCACGCCGTCGACCGAGTAGCGGCCCGAGGACTGCTTCTCGTAGAAGGTCTTCAGCGAGGGCTTGTCCTTGGAGAAGTACAGCTCCTGGAAGTGCTGCTGGTTGTAGTCGGCCTGCCAGGCGGTCGAGTTGTCGTTGGCGCGGTCCGGCTTCTCGATCTCGTTGTGCTTCGGGCCGGGCTCACCGCCGTACATGACCTTGCCGTCTTCGGTCTTGGTGGTGTTGTCCACCTGGTCGCCGAAGTCGACGAGGATGGTGAAGATCTTGTCCGTGCGCTCGCGACCGAGCTCCACGTACTTGTCCTTGCCCAGCTTGATGCTGCTGCTGCCGTTGTGCTGCTCGACCTGGGCGGTGCCCGCGATCAGCTGCTCGGTGGCGGCCTTCTGCTCGGCCTCGACCTTCTCGGTCAGCGGGCCCGGCAGGTTGTGCTCGATGTTGGCGGACTGGACGGCGTCGGCCGGGTCCCTGGGTGCGGGAGCCGAGCCCGCGGCGACGGCGGTGGCCGGGAACAGGCCCGCGCCGAGCGCGACTATGACCGCTGCGGCCGTGGCAGCCGCAGCGGATCTCCTGATGTTCTTCAAAGTTGTGACGTCCTCCCCGACCGGGGCCAGCTCTTGGCCAAAGCCCGGCAAACCAAAATGAAAGACAGGTGGACGTCATTTGATACAAGCGTGGACAGAAAAGATAGCCCTTGACCATGACATGGCCACGGCGCTATCCTGCGCAACTTCCGATCAGCTGACCATATGTCAACCGTATGTCCGTTAAAGCTTACTGAGAAATCGGACGCACCCGCACCAGCCCGCCGCGAGGCCATCCGCCCTCGCCCACGGGCGCCCCCGGTCCGGCCGGCCGGAACGCGCCGAGCCCCCGGCGCGGACGCCGGGGGCTCGGTAGCTGTGAAGTTGTCTGTTAAATGTTGCTACTTCGTCAGGTCCGGGCCGGACGAGGCGACCGCGGCCGGGGTGTCCGCGACGGCCGACTTCTCCTCACCGCGGAAGGTGAACTTGGCCTCCTTGCCCTCACCCTCGACACCGACGACCACGATGTGGCCGGCCCGCAGCTCGCCGAAGAGGATCTTCTCGGAGAGGTGGTCCTCGATCTCGCGCTGGATGGTGCGGCGCAGCGGCCGGGCGCCCAGGATCGGGTCGTAGCCGCGCTTGGCCAGCAGCTTCTTGGCCTCGACGCTGAGCTCCAGGCCCATGTCCTTGTCCTTGAGGCGGCCGTCCACCTTCTCGATCATCAGGTCGACGATCTGGATGATGTCTTCCTCGGACAGCTGGTGGAACACCACGATGTCGTCGACGCGGTTCAGGAACTCGGGGCGGAAGTGCTGCTTGAGCTCCTCGCCGACCTTCGCCTTCATCCGCTCGTACCCGGTCGTGGAGTCACCCGTGGCCGCGAAGCCCAGGTTGAAGCCCTTGGAGATGTCCCGGGTGCCGAGGTTGGTCGTCATGATGATGACGGTGTTCTTGAAGTCGACCACGCGGCCCTGGGAGTCGGTCAGGCGACCGTCCTCCAGGATCTGCAGCAGCGAGTTGAAGATGTCCGGGTGGGCCTTCTCGACCTCGTCGAAGAGGACGACGGAGAACGGCTTGCGGCGGACCTTCTCGGTCAGCTGGCCGCCCTCCTCGTAGCCCACGTACCCGGGGGGCGAACCGAAGAGCCGGGAGACGGTGTGCTTCTCGGAGAACTCGGACATGTCGAGCGCGATCAGCGCGTCCTCGTCGCCGAAGAGGAACTCGGCGAGCGTCTTGGACAGCTCGGTCTTACCGACGCCGGACGGGCCGGCGAAGATGAACGAGCCGCCGGGGCGCTTCGGGTCCTTGAGGCCCGCACGGGTGCGCCGGATGGCCTGGGAGAGCGCCTTGATGGCGTCCTTCTGGCCGATGACGCGCTTGTGCAGCTCGTCCTCCATGCGCAGCAGCCGCGAGGTCTCCTCCTCGGTCAGCTTGAAGACCGGGATGCCGGTGGCGGTGGCCAGGACCTCGGCGATGAGCTCCTCGTTGACCTCCGCGACGACGTCCATGTCGCCGGCCTTCCACTCCTTCTCGCGCTTGGCCTTGGCCTGAAGGAGCTGCTTCTCGTCGTCGCGCAGGGACGCGGCCTTCTCGAAGTCCTGCGCGTCGATCGCGCTCTCCTTCTCGCGGCGCACGTCGGCGATCTTCTCGTCGAACTCGCGCAGGTCCGGCGGCGCGGTCATCCGGCGGATGCGCATTCGGGAGCCGGCCTCGTCGATCAGGTCGATCGCCTTGTCCGGCAGGAAGCGGTCCGAGATGTAGCGGTCGGCCAGGGTGGCGGCGGCGACCAGCGCGGAGTCCGTGATGGAGACCCGGTGGTGGGCCTCGTAGCGGTCGCGCAGACCCTTGAGGATCTCGATGGTGTGCGGCAGCGACGGCTCGGCGACCTGGATCGGCTGGAAGCGGCGCTCCAGCGCGGCGTCCTTCTCCAGGTGCTTGCGGTACTCGTCCAGGGTGGTCGCACCGATGGTCTGCAGCTCGCCGCGGGCCAGCATCGGCTTGAGGATGCTGGCGGCGTCGATGGCGCCCTCGGCGGCGCCCGCGCCGACCAGGGTGTGCAGCTCGTCGATGAACAGGATGATGTCGCCGCGGGTGCGGATCTCCTTGAGCACCTTCTTCAGGCGCTCCTCGAAGTCACCGCGGTAGCGCGAGCCGGCCACCAGGGCGCCCAGGTCCAGCGTGTAGAGCTGCTTGTCCTTGAGCGTCTCCGGGACCTCGCCCTTGACGATCGCCTGCGCCAGGCCCTCGACCACGGCGGTCTTGCCCACGCCGGGCTCGCCGATCAGGACCGGGTTGTTCTTGGTGCGGCGGGACAGCACCTGCATGACCCGCTCGATCTCCTTCTCGCGCCCGATGACCGGGTCGAGCTTGGCCTCGCGGGCGGCCTGGGTGAGGTTGCGGCCGAACTGGTCCAGGACCAGCGAGGTCGACGGGGTGCCCTCGGCGGGCCCGCCGGCCGTGGCCGACTCCTTGCCGCCGCCGGTCTGGTAGCCGGAGAGCAGCTGGATGACCTGCTGGCGCACCCGGTTGAGGTCGGCGCCCAGCTTGACCAGGACCTGGGCGGCGACGCCCTCGCCCTCGCGGATCAGACCGAGCAGGATGTGCTCGGTGCCGATGTAGTTGTGGCCGAGCTGCAGCGCCTCCCGGAGCGACAGCTCCAGGACCTTCTTCGCCCGCGGGGTGAAGGGAATGTGGCCGGACGGGGCCTGCTGCCCCTGGCCGATGATCTCCTCGACCTGCTGGCGCACGGCCTCAAGGGAAATCCCGAGGCTCTCCAGGGCCTTGGCGGCGACGCCCTCGCCCTCGTGGATCAGACCCAGGAGGATGTGCTCGGTGCCGATGTAGTTGTGGTTGAGCATCCGGGCTTCTTCCTGAGCCAGGACGACAACCCGCCGCGCGCGGTCGGTGAACCTCTCGAACATCGTTTATCGCTCCTCAGAGCGGTCGGGCAGTTCGGGGTCGGTCCCCGCCCTGTCCTTCCGCATGCTAGTCCCGCTCAGCGGCGCGGCCCACGGATTCACTCCCCGGTACGGGAGCGAGATGCTGCGCGACCAGCCGACACCAATCCCAACCTGATGCTGGGAAACGGTGTTCCCACAGGTAGCCCGGATGCACCGGATACCGCTACGCCATCGGCGAACAAGAGCCGCCGGGGCGGAGCCGGGCCGTCTCCGGCCGGTCACGCATACTGCCCCTGGACGGGTCGAAGAACCCGTCCACCTGCATTCATACCCGGTATCGGGGCGCTTCTCGCGCAGTTTCCGCGGTGGCGGTGTTCGCCTGGCGAGAAGTCGCGTCGCGGCGACGGCGGTTCGGCACGGCCGGTGCGGCAGGTACGCCGCCCGGTGGTGCCGGCGTTACCGCTTCGCCCTTACAGCGTTGCACAGCTCGTGATTGTTCCGCCGCCCGAGTCCGCGCCCCGGACGCCCCCCGGTACCGGTGGCCCTGCGGCCCCCGGGGTGCGCGCCGCGGGGCGCGGAGGAGAGTCCTCCGCGCCCCGCGCGTGTGTCGTCGGCGCCGTGTGCGGCCGCCGGGGCCCCGCATCCGCTCCGGCGTTCCGGCGGCGCCGGGGTCAGGACGCGTTGGCCTTGTCGTAGGCCTCGCGGACGGTGCTCGGCACCCGGCCGCGGTCGTTGACCTCCATGCCCTGCTCCTTGGCCCACGCGCGGATCTTCGCGGTGTCCGGCGCGCTGCCGGAGGGGCGCGGCGCGGTGCCGCGACCCGGGCGCCGCGGGCCGGCGAGCCGGCCGCTCTGCTTGCGGCCCTTCTCCACGTACGGCGCCAGCAGACCGCGCAGCTTGTCCGCGTTGACGCTCTTCAGGTCGATCTCGTAGGCAACGCCGTCGAGCGCGAACGTCACCGTCTCGTCCGCCGAACCACCGTCGAGATCGTCTTCAAGAATGACCTGCACCCTCTGTGCCACGGGCTTCCCTTTCCGCTAAACGACCCATTGCCTAAGGAAAGGAAAGCGCCTTTCTCCGGAAAACACAAACCCTTGACCGGCGCGGAGCCGCTCAGAGGTGCAGCAGCATGCGCGAGTTGCCCAGTGTGTTGGGCTTCACCCGCTCCAGGTCAAGGAACTCCGCGACACCTTCATCGTACGAGCGGAGAAGTTCTTCATAGACATCCGTAGCGATCGCCGCCGGGTCTGTCGTACCATCATCGGTTTCCTGAAGCTCTCCGATCTCGACGAAACCGTGTTTCGCGAAGAACGGAACCTCGAACGTCAAGCAGAAAATCCGACGGACGCCGAGCCAGCGCGCGGTCTGCAGCAGCTTCTCCAGCAGCAGATGTCCGACCCCGAAGCCCCGGCAGGACGGATCGACGGCGAGCGTGCGGACCTCGGCCAGGTCCTCCCACATCACGTGCAGGGCGCCGCAGGCCACCACCGCACCGGTGTCGTCGCGTTCGGCGACCCAGAACTCCTGGACGGATTCGAACAGTGTGACTGTGGGCTTGTCGAGCAGAATGCCGTCGCGCGAGTAGGCGTCGATGAGCCCGCGTACGGTCCGCACGTCCGTGGTCCGCGCACGGCGGATGGTGACCTCCATGGCCGGGACGTTATCGTGTCGCGCCCGGCGGGGTCTCCCCGGTATCCGGTCCCGGCTCCGCGGATTCGGCGGGGGGCGGATCCGGCGGGAACAGAGCGGTGACCCGCAAGGCGTCCCGCAGCGCCTCGCGCTGCCCGGGCGACATCAGGCCGAAGAAGTGCACCAGGGCCGCGGCCGGATTGTCACTGGTGGCCCACGCGTCGTTCATCAGCGCCGCGGTGTACGCCTCGCGGGACGAGACCGGTTCATATCGATAGGCCCGGCCGACCCGCTCGCGGCGCAGCCAGCCCTTTCTGTGGAGCTTGTCCAGGACGGTCATCACCGTGGTGTACGCGATTTCGCGTTCCGACTGCAGATCCAGGAGAACCTCGCGAACCGTCACCGGCCGGTTCCACTGCCACACCCGGGTCATGATGGCGTTCTCAAGTTCACCGAGTTGCCGGACCATAGTGCGGCCAGGATAGGGAGTGAATGGGGCAAATCTTGTGAAGTGCGCCAAACCGGCGCGCCGCCACCCCCGGAATCGGGAATGGCGGCGCGCCGGTGGTTCGGCGGCTGACGGTGTCAGTCGCGGGTTCGCTCGCGGGTCAGTCGAGGTCTTCCTTGGCCTTCTGGGCTCCGCCCTGGCTGCGGATGATGGCCCGCACCAGGAATCCGAAGCCGATCGCCATGACCAGCGGCGGCACGATCGCGCTGACGTAGTCCATCAGTCACTCCTCCTCGGTCTTCTCCGCCGTCGCGGCGGAAGCCTTCGCCTCCGGCTTCACCAACGGGAAGAGCACGGTCTCCCGGATGTTCTTGCCGGTCAGCAGCATGATCAGGCGGTCCACCCCGAGGCCGAGGCCGCCGGTCGGCGGCATCGCGTACTCCAGGGCCCGCAGGAAGTCCTCGTCGATCTGCATCGCCTCGACGTCGCCGCCGGCCGCCAGTAGGGACTGCGCGGTCAGGCGGGCGCGCTGCTCGACCGGGTCGACCAGCTCGGAGTAGGCGGTGCCGATCTCGGTACCGAAGATCACCAGGTCCCACTTCTCGGCCACGCCCGGCACCGAGCGGTGCTGGCGGGTCAGCGGGGAGACCTCGGTCGGGTAGTCCTTGATGAAGGTCGGCCGGACGGCGTTCTCCTCCAGCAGGCGCTCGACCATCTCCAGCACGATCTGACCGTGGCCCCAGTCCTTGTCGAACGGGATGCCGTGGTCGAAGGCCAGCTTGCGCAGCTCCTCGACGCCGGTCTCCGGGGTGACCTCGACGCCCAGGCGGGCGGAGATGCCCGGGTAGACGGAGACCTCCTCCCACGGCTCGGCCAGGTCGATCTCGTGCTCCACGTCGTGCGCGTCCAGGCCCTTGATCACCGTGGTGCCCAGCGCGTCCCGGGCCGCGTTGACGATCGTCTCGCGGATCAGCTCGGCCTGGGTGTCGTAGTCGCCGTACGCCTCGTACGACTCCAGCGAGGTGAACTCCGGGTTGTGGGTGGAGTCCGCGCCCTCGTTGCGGAAGTTGCGGTTGATCTCGAAGACCTTCTCGGCGCCGCCGACCACCAGCCGCTTGAGGTACAGCTCGGGGGCGATGCGCATGTAGAGGTCGATGTCGTACGCGTTGATGTGCGTCTTGAACGGGCGGGCGTTGGCGCCGCCGTGCACCGGCTGCAGCATCGGGGTCTCGACCTCGATGTAGCCGCGGTCCTCGTAGGTGCGGCGGATCGAGCGGACCACCTTGCTGCGCAGGTGCAGGATCTCGCGGGCCTCGGGGTTGACGATCAGGTCGACGTACCGCTGGCGGACCCGGGCCTCCGGGTCGGTCAGGCCCTTGTGCTTGTCCGGCAGCGGGCGCAGGCACTTGGCGGTGAGCTCCCAGCGGTCCACCATCACGGACAGCTCGCCGCGCTTGGAGGTGATCACCTCGCCCTCGACGCCGACCTGGTCGCCCAGGTCGATGTCCGTCTTCCAGGCCGCCAGCCGCTCCGCTCCCAGCTTGTCCAGGGAGAACATCACCTGGAGGTCGCCGGTGCCGTCGCGCAGCGTGGCGAAGCAGAGCTTGCCGCCGGTGCGGGAGAGGATCACCCGGCCGGTGACGCCGGCCCGCTCACCGGTCGCGGTGTCGGGTTCCAGGTCCGGATGCTTGGCGCGCAGGTCCGCGATGGTGCTGGTGCGGGGGAAGCCGACCGGGTAGGGGTCGACACCGGCCGCCCGGAGCCGGTCCAGCTTCTCGCGCCGGACGCGCATCTGCTCGGGAAGGTCGTCGGTCGCGGGGATGGGGCTCTGATCGCTCACCCCACAAGGGTAGCCAGCCACACACCGTGCTCCGCCACGGGATAACGCAGGAGGGGGGCCGCGTCGGCGGTCCCCCTCCTCGGGTGCGGGCGGCTCAGCCGGTGCCGGTGGCGAGTTCGATCTCGTCCGGGTCCGGCGCGGCCGGGGGCGCGGGGTGGGCGGGGGGCTTGGGGCGGCGCCCGAAGAGTTCGGCCGGGGTGGGCATCCGGTGCGGGCGGGGCGGGTTCTGGGGGGCGGTGGGCCGCTCGGCGGGGGAGTCGGTGCTGCTCATCGTGATCCGTCCTCCAACAGGGGTGGGGAGACTGCTCGGGGGTGCGGCGGGGCTCGGTACGACGACGAGGTGGCGGGGCTGCCCGGTGGTGAGGGCGAGCCGCTCGCGGACGGCGGCCTCGGCCAGCGCGTGGCAGCGGCCGGCCAGCCGGGAGCGGCGGGCGCGTTCGCCGTGGCCGCACGGCTGGCGGGTCAGCCCGCGCAGCGCGGTGAGGTCCTCCGGGCCGGGCAGGTAGCCGTCGGTCACGGCTTCCTCCAGGCGTTCCAGGTAGCCGGGGGCGCTGCCGGGCAGGGCCGCCCGGTAGCGCCCGAGGTCGGCGAGCAGGAAGGCGCGCAGCCGGCCGCCCTCCTGGACGGCCTCGTCGATCGCCTCGGTCAGACGCAGCGCGTCCTGGACGTCCTCCGCCCACAGCTCGGCGCCCGGGCCGGCGAACACCGGACGGTCGGGGAGCTGGAGGTGGACGGGGACGGCGGGGTGCAGGGCTTGGGCGAGGGCGCGGCGCAGCACGCGGACTTCGTCGGCGCTGAAGGCCATGCCGCCGCGCGATCCGTGTGGCGTAGGCATGGGCTGACACTACGTGAGGAATATCCGATTTGTCGGTAGCGTCGCGCCGACGCCCCACGTTCGGCCCGGCGGAATCGGCCGCGGGAGTGGGGGAGGACGCGCGTCGGCGCCCCCCGGACGGACCGGGGGGCCCCGACGGTGGGCCCCGGGGGCCGGTCAGGCCGGGCGGTTGCGCTCGAAGACCAGGCGCAGGCCGATCAGGGTGAGCCAGGGCTCGTGGACGTCGATGGTGGAGGCCTCGCCGAGGACCAGGGGGGCCAGGCCGCCGGTGGCGATCACCTGGACGTCGTCCGGGTCCTTGGACAGCTCCTTGGCCATCCGGTCGACCAGGCCGTCGACCTGGCCCGCGAAGCCGTACAGGATGCCGGACTGCATGCCCTCGACGGTGTTCTTGCCGATCACGTTGCGGGGCCGGGCCAGCTCGATCTTGCGCAGCTGGGCGCCGCGGACACCGAGCGCCTCCACCGAGATCTCGATGCCGGGGGCGATCGCGCCGCCCACGTAGTCGCCGCGGGCGTTGACGGCGTCGAAGGTGGTGGCGGTGCCGAAGTCGACCACGATGCACGGGCCGCCGTACAGGTGGTTGGCGGCCAGGGCGTTGACGATCCGGTCGGCGCCGACCTCCTTGGGGTTGTCCATCAGGACGTGCACCCCGGTCTTCACGCCGGGCTCCACGATCACCGCGGGGACGTCGCCGTAGTAGCGGCGGGTCACCTCACGGAGCTCGTGGAGCACGGCGGGAACGGACGAGCAGATCGCCAGGCCCTCCACCGTGGCCTCCCGGACCGCGGTGTGGTTGCCCATCAACCCCTGTAGCAGCACTGCCAGTTCATCGGCCGTGCGGCGCGAATCGGTCGAGATCCGCCAATGTTCCACCACGTCCTCGCCGTCGAACAGGCCGAGCGTGGTCTGGGTGTTGCCGACGTCGATGGTGAGGAGCATGGGGCGCTTTCTGCGAGTCGGGACGAGAGGTCAGGCGCGCAGGTCGAGGCCGATGTCCAGGATCGGCGAGGAGTGGGTGAGCGCGCCCACCGCCAGGTAGTCGACACCAGTCTGGGCGACCTCGCGCGCGGTGGCCAGGGTCAGGCCGCCGGAGGCCTCCAGCTTCGCCCGGCCGGCCACCAGCTCGACGGCCTCCTTCAGCTGCGGGACGGTGAAGTTGTCCAGCAGGATCAGGTCGGCCCCGGCCGCCAGTACCGGCGGGATCTGCTCCAGGGTGTCGACCTCGATCTCGACCGGCAGGTCGGGGTAGGCGGCCTTGACGGCCCGGAAGGCCTCGGCGACGCCGCCGGCCGCGACCACGTGGTTGTCCTTGACCAGGGCGGCGTCGGACAGGGCCATCCGGTGGTTGGCGCCGCCGCCGCAGCGCACCGCGAACTTCTCCAGCGCGCGCAGGCCCGGGGTGGTCTTGCGGGTGTCCCGGACGACGGCGCCGGTGCCCTCCAGGGCGTCGGCCCAGGCGCGGGTCGCGGTGGCGATGCCGGACAGGTGGCAGAGCAGGTTGAGCGCGCTGCGCTCGGCGGTGAGCAGGTCGCGGGTGCGGGAGCGGACCGACAGCAGGACCTGGCCGGCCTCGACCCGGTCGCCGTCCTGGACGTGCCGCTCGACCTCGAACTCCTCCTCGCAGATCAGCGAGACGACCGCCTCGGCGATCCGCAGGCCGGCCACCACGCCGGCCTGGCGGGCGGTGAAGTCGGCGGTGGCGACGGCCTCGGCGGGCACGGTGGCCACCGAGGTGACGTCCTCGCCGCCGGCCAGGTCCTCGGCCAGTGCCAGGGTGGCGATGTCCTCGACCTCGATCGGGTCCAGTCCGGCCTGCTCCAGGAGCTCGGCCAGCTGCGGGTCCAGGCCGGTCTCGTAGCCCTCGCCGTCCCCGCAGGCGCAGCCGTCGCCGCAGCCGCCCTGGGCGTCGGCCAGGGGGAGTTCCTCGTGGGAGTGGGTCATGGTTCTACTGCTCCTCAGGGGTGCTGACGGGGCCGCCGGAGGCGGTGAGGGTGGTGATCAGGTGGCGCCGCCAGTGGGCGTCGTCGCGCTCGGGGAAGTCCTCGCGCCAGTGGCAGCCGCGGGTCTCCTCGCGCTGCGCGGCGGCCGCGACCAGCGCGGTGGCGACCAGCAGCAGGTTGGCGGCCTCCCAGGTCTCCACCCGCGGGTCGGCGGGCTTCTCCTCGGCGACGTGCGCGTGGGCCTGCTCGGTGAGCAGGGCCAGCCCGGCGGCGGTGCCGGCCATCGTGGCGGCCGAGCGCAGCACGCCCGCGCCGCGCGACATCAGCCGCTGGATCTCGGCGCGCGACTCGGGGGCGGGCAGCGGCACCGGCCGTGCGGCGCGGGCGGCGGCGACGTCCACGGCGCGCTCGGGCAGTGCGCCGCGGCGGTGGCGGTCGGCGAGGTCGGCGGCGATCCGCTCGGCGAAGACCAGGCCCTCCAGCAGCGAGTTGGAGGCCAGCCGGTTGGCGCCGTGCACCCCGGTGCAGGCGACCTCGCCGCAGGCGTACAGGCCGGGGACGCTGGTGCGGCCGTGCCGGTCGGTGCGGATGCCGCCGGAGGCGTAGTGCGCGGCCGGGGCGACCGGGATCGGCTCGGTGACCGGGTCGATGCCGTGCGCGCGGCAGGAGGCGAAGATGGTCGGGAAGCGCTGCTGCCACATCTCGGCGCCGAAGTGCCGCCCGTCCAGGTACATGTGCTCGGCGCCCTGCTCCTGCATGCGCCGGGTGATCGCCTTGGCGACGATGTCGCGCGGGGCCAGTTCGGCCAGCTCGTGCTGCCCGAGCATGAAGCGGGTGCCGTGCGCGTCCACCAGGTGGGCGCCCTCGCCGCGGACCGCCTCGGAGACCAGCGGCTGCTGGCCCTCGGCCTCCGGGCCGAGCCAGAGCACGGTCGGGTGGAACTGGACGAACTCCAGGTCGGTGACGGCGGCGCCGGCCCGCAGGGCGAGCGCCACGCCGTCACCGGTGGAGACCGCCGGGTTGGTGGTGGCGGAGAAGACCTGGCCCATGCCGCCGGTGGCGAGGACCACCGCGCGGGCCCGGACGGCGCCGACGCCGTCGCGCTGGCCCTCGCCCATCACGTGCAGGGTGAGGCCGGCGGCGTGCCCGTCGGCGTCGGTGAGCAGGTCGAGGACGAGGGCGTGCTCGATCAGCTCGACGCCGGGGTCGTTGCGGACGGCTTCCACCAGGGCGCGCGATATCTCGGCGCCGGTGGCGTCCCCGCCGGCGTGCGCGATCCGGCGGCGGTGGTGGCCGCCCTCGCGGGTGAGCAGGATCTCGGGGGGGGGGGGGGGGGGGGGGGGGGGGGGGGGGGGGGGGGAGGGGGGGGGGGGAGGGGGGGGGGTGTGGCCCCCCCCCCCCCCCCCCCCCCGCGCCGATGATGATCAGCGCCGCGATGCCGAGCCCCCAGGACACCGCCTGCGTCTCGCAGGC